>NZ_JBYISM010000035.1:0-112134 GCF_057708605.1 Nocardia sp. bgisy118
CCGGCCGATCTGTCGCCTCAGCGCAGATCGGTGAGGTTCACGGCCTGCGCCATCGCGCGGTAGCCCGCGTCGTTGGGGTGCAAGCGATCTCCGCTGTCGAAGGCGGGGTGCAGTCGGCTCGGGTCCGCAGGATCGGCGAGCGCGGCGGCGGTGTCGACGACCGCGTCGTATTCACCGGAGGTGCGGATCCACTCGTTGACGGCCAACCGCTTGGCCTCGGCCTCCGGCGTGTCGTACGGCGAACCACCCAGCGGCAGGATGGTCGCGCCGATGACGCGAAGTCCGGCGGCGCGGGCCAGGGCGATCAGCTCCCGGTGCGCGGCGATCAGCTGGTCGGCCGAGACCGGCACCGGCGGTTCACCCAGGTTGGCCGCGCCCGTGCTGAGACCGATGTCGTTGGCGCCCTCCAGGATGATCACCGTGCCGACGCCCGGCTGGTCGAGGACGTCGTGCTGGAAGCGGCGCAGTGCGCTCTCGCCGAGCCAATCGGAGTCGACGGTCACCCGGTTGCCGCCGATGCCCTGGTTCAGCACCGCGCGCGGGGCGCCCGCCGCGGCGAGGCGTTCGGCGAGTTCGTCGGGGAAGCGGTTGTCCGCGTCGGTGGCCGAGCCGACGCCGTCGGTGATGGAGTCGCCGAAGGCCACCACGGCGGGCGGGTTCGGCGCGAGATCGGCCACCTCGACGCCCGCCAGGTAGTACCAGGTCGGGGTGGTCTCGGTGAACGCCGCGGCGGTCGGGTCGGCGCGGTGATCGCCCGCGGCGCGGTAGGTGGTGGCGATGGCCTGCGCGTGCTGCGTGGCGGGGCCGGTCGGCTCGGCGAAGAACAGCGTGATGGTGATCGAGTCGAAGGCGTTGAGCGGCAACGCGACCGGATCGGTGAGGAGGTCGGCGCCCGGCGGGATCACGAAAGTGGGTGACAGCCCGACGGTCAGGTGCGACAAGGTCTCGGGCCGGATGGCGCCCGCGCCCGCGGTCCGCGCGATGGTCGCGCCGGTGATCGTCAGCGGCGCGGCGCCGTAGCGGTTGGTCAGCCGCACCCGGGTGGTGAGCCCGCCCTCGCTGACCCGAACCACCTGGCGCAGCGTCTGATTCGCGAAGCCTTCCTTGGCCCAGTTGGTCACGAACGCGCGGCTCGGCAGATGCGGCGACGTCGCCCACGCCGTGGTCCAGCCCGGCGGGTCCGCGGGACGGGCCGCCGCGCCCGCGGCGGTGAACGGTAGCAGGATCAGCAGCAGAGCCAGCAGGGCTCGAACGACGCGCACGACGTAATCCGTTCTCTCGTGGTCGAACTCGGCGAATCGCCGAACAGGACGACACAACCACGAGAGGGACGAGACGATTCCCGGCGTGTGTCAGGCGGTGCGCAGCGTCTCGGCGCGACGCTGGATACCGGCGGTCATGCCTTCGAAACCGCGGCGCAGATTCGCGCCGAGCACCGCGGCCACCACCGGGTGGAACCAGCCGCCGAGCTCGAAATGCGATTCGTACCGGGTGCGTTCGGGGCTCACCGCGGTGACGGTGTGCGAGCGGAGGCTGTGCAGCGCGCCGAGGGGCACCGGTTTCATCGAGTAGCTGAGCTCGCGGCCCGGTGTGTGGCTGCGAATCCATTCGCGCTGACGCCGCGGGGTGGAGCCGTAGACCTGCACGAGCATGTCGATCGGCGCACCGGGCGTCAGCGTGCTCTCGCATTCGGTGACGAAGGGATTCCACTCGCCGTAACGGGGGAGGTCCGTGATCACCTGCCACACCAGGTCGGCCGGTGCGTCGATGTACACCGCCGCGTCGATGACAAAGCCCATGGGAGCAAATTAGAACAAGTTCTACCGCTGCGTCAATGAACGGCTCGCTCAGCGGGAGATGGCGCCGATCGGTGCGCTCGGCAGGACTCGGCGCCGACCGGCCCACTCGGTACGAAGCCGGCGCGGACCGGAGCGCTCGGTATGAACCTGGCGCGGATCGGTGCGCTCGGCGTGAACCTGGCGCGGATCGGTGCGTTGGGCACGAACCTGGCGCGGACCGATGCGCTCGGCGCGAACCTGGCGCGGACCGGAGCGCTCGGCACGAAACCTGGCGCAGACTGGGCACTCAGCACGAACCCAGCGCCGTGCCCTGGTCGGTGCCATAGCGGTGGCCGTGGCCGGCCGGCGCGTCGAGGGCGGCGAGCAAGTCCGCGCTGGTCTGTAGGAAACTCACCACGGGAAGCCAGCGCGGGACGGGAGCGTCGACCCGTACGCCGGTCAGGTCGGGCGCGCGCCACAGCAGCGCGGGCGACCAGTGCACGACCGGATCGGAGCTGTTGGCCAGCACGGTCGCGCCCGCGCGGTGCGCGTCGCCCGCGGGCGGACCGGCCCAGAGCGCGGCGCAGGTGCGGCGGTCCTGCTCGGCGTCGTCGGCGAAGATCGCGCTGCCGCCGAGCGCGCCGAGGCTCTGGCCGTAGACGAACAGCCGGGGCGGCTCGGCCATGGCGTGCAGGCGGCGTTCCACGGCGTCGAAGAGGGCGCGCGCCGCCCGCACCGCGTCGGCGCGGCCGAAGAGGAACGTCACCCAGCTCGGCGCGTAGGAGTACTGGAGACCGACCACCGCCACGTCACCGCCGAAGCGTTCGGCGAAGCCGGTCACCGCGTTGGCGTCGATCCAGCCGGAACCCGTCGGCAGTGCGACCACGATATTGGACCGGTACAGCCCGCCCGAGCGCTCCAGCTCCCGGATCGCCAGTGCCACACGGGAGTCCAGATCCGGGGCGGAATCCACGCCGACATAGACCCGGACCGGTCCTTCCGGCGTTCCGCTGACGAACTTGCGGCCCTGAGCGCCCAGTGACGGCCAGCTGGCCGCCGACTCGGCGCTGCCCGACCTGGTGTGCGAAACAGGTTGCGTCACAGCGGGATCCATCGCGACATTGGCCGCCGCGTACACCTGCTGCCGCCATCCGACCACCGCGGGCGCGAGCACGAGGTAACCCAGCGCCGCGGTGATCAGTCCCATCACCAGTCCACGAAGCAGGCCCAGTTTGCGCAGTGCCCAGCCCAGCGCCTTGGCCACTCCGACGACAACGGCGGTGAGCAGTGTCGCGGTCAGTGCGCAGCGCACCCAGTAGCCGGGACCGATCGGCGGGGTCCCCATCGCGGCGCGCAGCTCGTTCTGCCAATGCCCGGCGCGCCAGGCGGCGAACGCCACGACCAGGCCGGCCACCGCGAGCAGCGGACGGCGGTAGCGGCCGAAACGCGCGTCGACGTCGAAGTTCCAGCGGCCCAGCAGGAATCGTAGCGCGCCGGCGAGTCCGAGCGAACACGCGACCATCAGGGCGGTGAGCACCGCCTGTGCACCGGGTGTGCGGGGGAGCAGACCCGGCGCGAGCGAGATGAACACTCCCGCAACGACTCCCAGTGTCGTCCCGATGCGCGGTGTGGCGAATTCGGACCATTGCCGGGACTTCGGCGTATCAGGTTCGAGGCGGGGGCTTTCGGCGGGCTCGGTGTGCTGCCGCGTCGTCGTCACGCCGAAACCTCCATGGCGACAGCGTTGTTGGTGAAGTCGCTGGCACGAGCTGATCGACCGTCGGCCGCCGATCGCAGCGCACCGAGGACCAGCGCCGAAAGCCCGCCGAGTCCGAGTAAGCCCAGTCCGGCGAGACCGACCAGCCATCCGCTGCGTCCGGTCGCCGCACCGCCCGCGCCGAGCAGCGTCTCCACGACGGGTGCGCCGTAGTGCTGGCGGCGCGAGTTCAGATCCACCACGGTATCGGCGATATCCGCCATCGCGTAGCACCTGGCCCGCCCCCACGATTCGGTGCGAACGTCGCACGCCTCCCGCATCCTGCGGTCCAGCGCCGCGTCCACGGCCTGCCTCGCCCACGGGCCGAGCGGCTCGCCGCGCCGGTCCGCGTAACGCAGCAGGTCGTAGCCGAGATCGTGTGCCTTGCAGGCGGTCTCGAACTCGGCGGGCAGCGGGACGGGCGAGGAGCAGTCACCGCCCGGATTGGTCAACAGGCCGCGCATCGGTACCGGCCGATAACCCAGCACGGTCGCGAAGTCGTCGGGAAGCGCTGCGGCCGAATCGGTTTCGCCGGCGGTGAGGGCGGCGATCGCGGTGGCGGCCGCGATGTTCTCGACGACGGGATGCGCGACGCTCGCCGCTTGCGCCGCCGGGGCCAGGGCGACGGTGGCCGACATCGTGGTCAGCGCCGCGGCCGTCAGCGCCGCTACCCGGCGCAGCCCGGTGGGGGCGGCGTCCGGGCGGCGGGCGGGGGCGGCGATGGTCTCGATCCTCATGGGCCTCGACGCTAGGAACGGCCCATGCTCACCGGCCTCCCGCCGCGGTGCGGTTTCCGTCGCCGTGCCGTCGGGGGAGCGGCCCCTTCGCCTCCCACCGAGGTACGGGGTGCGAATTCACCCGTGGGTATGAGGCACGCGGCGGGCCGGGTTCCTAGGGTCGTCATCATGAAGCAGAAGACCCGTGGTCTGACCGAGCGGATGGACGCGCGCGCCTGGTTCGACGTGTCCGTCGTGCTCACCGCGCTGATCCTCTACTCGGTGGCGTGGCCGACGCTGCACCTCACGCACGCCGTGTCGCCGGGAGCGCAGCCGTTCATCGCCGCGCTGGCCGCGTTCCCGATCCTGCTGGTGCGGGTCAACCCGGCACTCGGCTGGGCCATCTCTGCGGGTTCGGCGCTGCTCATCGCGCTGGCCATCCCGCACCAGCCGAACAACGATCTGCCGTTCCAGGTGGTGCAGGTGATCGTGCTGATCGCGCTGCTGTTCGCGGTGGGGCTGCGCGCTCCGGTGCAGATCGTGGCGGTCGCCTGGGGCGCGACCTCGCTGTTGTTCGGCACCACCATGCCGGGCGAGGGCGAGGCGTTCGCCAACGCCGCCTGGGGCTGGCCCATCGCGCTGGCGGCGGTGGTGCTGTTCGCCCTGCTCGTCCGGTGGCTGGCGCTCTCGCGCAAGGAACTGGTGCGTCAGGAGGAAGAGAACGAGCTGGAGCGGGCCCGCCGCGCCATTCTCGAGGAGAAGGCGCGCATCGCCCGCGACCTGCACGATGTGGTCGCCCACCACATGTCCCTGGTGGTGGTGCAGGCGCAGACCGCGCCGTACCGGGTGGAGGGCGTGACCCCGGCCGCGCGCGCCGAATTCGAATCGATCGGCGCCACCGCGCGCGAGGCGCTCAACGAGATCCGCGGCATGCTCGGCGTGCTGCGCAGCGACGGACAGCTGCCCGAACACGCGCCCCAGCCGAAGGCCGAGGACGTGCTCGCCCTGTTCGACGGCGCCCGGCGCGCGGGCGTCACCATCGACTGGACGGTCGAGGGCGAGCTCGGCTCGGTGCCCGAGACCACCGGGCTCGCGCTGTACCGGATCGCCCAGGAGTCGCTCTCGAACGCCTCGCGGCACGCGCCGGGAGCCCCGGTACGGGTGGAGATCGTCTGCGGTACGGAGCTGCACCTGCGGGTCGTGAACGGGGCAGGCGCGACGCCTGCGCGGCCGGTCGGCAACGGCGGGCACGGCATCGCGGGCATGCGGGCCAGGGCGTTGGCCGCCGGTGGTGAGGTCACCGCCGAGGCGAGCCCGGACGGCGGGTTCGAGGTGCGGGCCCGCCTGCCGCTCGGCCCGGCGCCTGCCGAGGTCACGGCGGCGGTCGCGCCGCCGACCGTGTCCTGATCTCCGCGATTCGGGCGCACGCTCGCACACTCGGCGCGGCAATTAGGGTGGGCGCGTGGCAATAACGGTTTTGATCGCCGACGACCAAGCGATGGTGCGCCAAGGCTTCGGCGCGCTGCTCGCCGCCCAACCGGACATCAGCGTCGTCGGCGACGCTCCCGACGGCAAGGTCGCGGTGGCGGAGGCCAAGCGGCTGCGTCCCGACGTCGTGCTGATGGACGTGCGCATGCCGGAGATGAACGGACTGGACGCGGCGCGCGCCATCCTCGCGGCGGGTTTCGACCCGCCGGTGCGGGTGCTGATGCTGACCACGTTCGACATCGACGACTACGTGTACGAGGCGCTCAGTCTGGGCGCCAGCGGGTTCCTGCTCAAAGATGCGCCCGCCGAGGAACTGGTGCGCGCGGTGCGGGTGGTCGCCGATGGGCAAGCGCTGCTCGCGCCGACCGTCACCCGCAGGCTCATCGCCGATGTCACCAGCCGCCGCGCCGCGGCGCGCACCAAACCCGCGCCGCAACTGGCCGCGCTCACGCCGCGGGAGCGCGAGGTGCTGGAGCTGATCGCGAAGGGCATGTCCAACACCGAGATCGCCGAGGCGCTGTTCGTGGCCGAGCAGACCGTGAAAACCCATGTCTCCAAGGTCTTCTCGAAGCTGAACCTGCGCGACCGGGCGCAAGCCGTCGTGCTCGCCTACGAATCCGGTCTGGTCACTCCCGGCTGATCAGTCCGGGCACTTGCCGCCGCGCAGCTCGTCCACGTGGCGGCCGAGCAGCGCGGCGAGGCTGTCGAGCAGCGCCGTCGCGTCCGCGAAGCCGCCCGAATCCGCCTGCGCCGCAAGGGCGATCGCCACCAGACCGGACCGGGACGGCAGCAGCCCGAACTGGCGCGCCGTGTAGACCCCGGTGTCGTCGTCGGGACCCCAGCCGCCCTTGAACTCGGCGCCCTCCAAGGTCCCGAGACCCCAGAGCTGGTCGGGAACGATCTCGCCCATCAGCCGGGTCACCGTCTCGGTCTGCGGCAGACACGGTAGGCGCGAGGCGAACCGGACCTGATCGGTCAGCGACCACTCGGTCGCGCCGAACGCCTCGTAGTCGAGCCGGGTGCGCGGGCCGGCCACACCGGTGACGGCGTCGCCTGCCTCGTCGAGCACCTGCTGCACGGCTTGGGCCGCCTCCAGCCCGTCGCCGAGCGAATTCCACAGCGCGTCGGCGGCGGCGTTGTCGGAGATGGTGATGGCCGCTTCGGCGTCGAGCATCGCGCCCTCGGGGTCGTGGCGCAGCGCCGCGATGGCCAGCGGAACCTTGATGGTCGACCAGGCGATGCCGCTGGTCCAATCCCCGAAGACGGTGATCCGGGTACCGCCCACCGGCATGACCGCCAGGCCGACCTGCCCCGGCAGGCTGGGCTGGAGCTGAGTGAAGTCGGCCGCCAGCGAGTTCGGCAGGCTCACCGTGCGTCCCGCGGCCCAGGTGCCCGCCGTCTGCGCGGCCACGGTCGCGGTGGTGTGCTTCTCCGCCCGCTCGGGGCCGAGGCCGCACGAGACCATGGCCAGCAATGTTGTCGCGACGCCGACACGCAGCACCGGACGACATAGCGAAACGATTCGAGCCGACTCCACCACCGTGCACCTCCCCACCGCCCTGCGCGTCCCGCGCTTGCCTCGGCGGTGCCTTCTACCCGTCCAACCCGTCCGGGTGAATCACCGGCCGAGAACCCACCACCGTGCTCGCTCGTGGGAAGTGACGCGATGATGATGTGCTGTACATAGTTTGCCGATCATCGCGCAGAATTCGAAACCGAGTGTTCTGAGCAGGGCGAATGCGTGTACCTCCGCCTTCCGGCCGTGCGCGGCGCGGTCGGCGGACTGTGTCCGGCTGCGCTCGTCGTGCGTACCTCCTCGCTGTCGCTCCGGCCGTGCGACTGTGTCCGGCTGTGCTCGCTGTCCGTACCTCCCGCCTCCGGCACGGCCGTGAATTAGGCTGGCTGTTCTGGACCGGAAGGGGATCGCCTTGCTCACTAGCGGTGAGGTGTTCGCGGGATTCACCGTGGAACGGCTGCTCGGGCAGGGCGGAATGGGGTCGGTCTACCTCGCGCGGCACCCCAGGTTGTCCCGGCGGACCGCGCTCAAGCTCCTCAGCCGCGAGCTGTTCCTGGACAACGAGGTGCGGGCGCGCTTCGAGCGGGAGGCCGATCTGGCCGCGCAGCTGGATCACCCCGGCATCGTCGCGGTCTACGATCGGGGCTCCGAGGACGGTCAGCTGTGGATCTCCATGCAGTACGTCGACGGGGTCGACGCGGCGGCGGTGAATCCGCTGACGCTGCCGCCCGAGCGGGCCGTGCAGATCGTCGAAGGCGTCGCGGACGCACTGGATTACGCGCACGGCATGGGCGTGCTGCACCGGGACGTGAAGCCTGCCAACATCATGCTGGCCAGGTCCAGCGGCGGGCAGGGCGAGCGGGTCTTCCTCACCGATTTCGGCATCGCCAGGCTGCGCGAGGATTCCGCCCACCTGACCCAGACCGGCATGTTCACCGCCACCCTCGCCTACGCCTCGCCGGAGCAGATGACCGGCGCGCCCTTGGGCAACCGCTCCGATCAGTACTCGCTGGCCTGCGCGCTGTACTGGCTGCTGGCCGGCGTCGGGCCGTTCGACGCCGACAATCCCGCCGACATCATCCACGGCCATCTCCAGCTCCCGCTGCCCTCGGTCCGGTTGCGCAGGCCGAACCTGAACCCTGCCCTGGACGCGGTGCTCGCGGCGGGCATGGCGAAACGCCCGGAACACCGCTACCGCTCCTGTACCGAGTTCGCCGCCGCGGCCCGCAAGGCGCTGACCGCCGTCGGCCCGCCCCCGCTGCCGGTCATCCCGCCACCGGCCTACCCGCCCCAGCCGTACCCCGCACCACCCGGCTACCCGCAGCCCATGCCGCTGCCGCCGCACGCGATGCCGCCGCAACCCGTTCCGCCGCAACCGGTTCCGAGGCAGGTTCCATCTCAGCCGGTGCCGCCACAGCCGGTTCCTCCGCACCTGGTGCCGCAACAGCCGGTGTCGATGCAGGCAACACCGCAGCCTGCGCCGCCGCCCGTGCCGCAACAGCCGGTGCCGATGCAGGCGCCACCGCAGCCCATGCCGCCGCCACCTCTCGCGGCTCCCATGCCAATTCCGCCGAACGCGCCTCCGGGTCGGCCTGGCGCGGTGCATCCGTCGGCCAATCCTGCGCCGCAACCACCGGTACCGCCGCCACCTGGTTCGATGCCGGTTCCGCCCACCGCATCCGCACCTGGGCCGGGCATGCCTGCCGCGGTGCAACCGTCAGTCGACGCGTCGGCACCACTGCCGGTCCTGCCGCGACCGGCTCCGATTCCGATGCCACCGAACGCATCTGCGCCCGGCGTCGGCCAACCGCCTTCGCCGCAGCCGATGGCCGACCCGGCTGTACAGCCGTCGGTTCCGGCGCAACCTGCCCCGATGCCAGTGCAGCCCAACGCATATCGGCCTGGGGCGGGTCAGCCTGCCGCCCCGCCGCCGTTGCCCGAGTCCGCGCCGCCGGGCACGCCGCAACCGAGCTCGGTTTCGATGCCGCCGAATGCATCTGCGCCTGGCGCGAGCCGACCTGCGGCAATGCAGCCGATGCCGCAGCCGCCGGAACCTGGCGCGATGCCGCCGCCGTCGAACGTGTCTCCACCTGGATCAGACCAGTCGGCCGCCGCGCCGCCATTGGCCGACCGGATTGCTCAGCCGCCAGTTCCGCCGCAATCTGCCCCGTTGCCGATGCCGCCCAACGTGCCTCCCCCTGGGTCGGGCGGGCCTGCCGCGGTGCGACCGTCAGCCGACTCGTCGGCGCCACCGCCGGTTCAGTCGCAACCGGATCGGATTCCGGTTCCGCCGAACGCATCCGCGCGTGGCGGAGGCCAACTGGCCTCTCCTCAGCCGTTGGCCGCCCCTGCGTCCCAGTCGGTTCCGCCGCAGCCGGACCCGAGGTCAGTGCAGCCCAACGCATCTCTGTCTGACCTGGGCTGGCCTGCCGCCGCACAGCCGTTGGCCGACCCGATGGCGCGGCCACCGGTTCCGCCGCAACCTGCCCCGTTGCCGATGCCGCCCAACGCGCCCCTTCCTGGTTCGGGCGGGCCAGCGGCAGTGCAGCCGTCAGCCGACTCGTTGGCGCCGCAGCCGGTGCCGCAGTCGCCGGGTTCGCTGGAATCCATGCAGATACCGTTGCCGTCCAACGCGCCTCCGCCTGGATCGGACCAACCGGCCGCCGCACAGCCGTTGGCCGACTCGATGGCGCAGTCGGTTTCGCCGGTATCCACCCCATTGCCGATGCCGCAGAACGCATCCGAGGCGAGCGGCGGGGCACACCCTGCGTCGGGGGCTGTGCAGCCGGTCGAGGGGGAGGGTTCGCGTGGCGCTTCGTCAGTGCAGGGTGCCGCGATGGGCTCGCCGCACAGTGTGCCGGGGCGAAGCGCTGAAGCCGTTGTGCCGCAAGCAGATGGGGAGACGGCAGCGGCGCCTGGTGCGCAGGGCGAGCTGGAAAGCGCCACGGGGGACTCGGAGTCGTCCACGGCCGGAAGTCCTGCGGAGCCATCGCAGTCGTCTCCACAGGAGGCCGCGTCGGGCCTGGAGGGGGCGCGGTCACGCTCGGAGGTCGGGGGTTCGGTCGAGTCGACCGCGGACCGAACGAAGTTCGTAGGCGGCGAAGCGAAGTCGACGGCGAGCGAGCGTTCCGAGCACGCGGGCGCGCCGGGTAGCCGGCCGTCCAGTGGCGGTGCCGCAGCCGCCGCGCAACACCAGGGCTCCGCCTCCGCGCCACCGCAGAACCTCGGCGGGCCACCGCCGCAGGCCATGCCGCCGATGCCGGGGCCGGGGCCGGTCAACGGTGCGTCAGGTCCGCCTCCGGGGTATCCGCACGGGCCGAATCCCCCTGGGGCCCAGCCGGTGCCGCCGCGACGTCGGCTCGCCGGGCTGATCGGTGTGCTGGCACTGGGGTTGGCGGTGGTCGTCGCGCTGACGGTCGGAATGGTCGTCGTGCTGGTGTCGCGGTCCGACGCGGGGGAGGGGACCGCGGCCGCCCCGGCGACCGCGCTACCGAAGGCGGCCTCGCCCGCGCCCGCCCCGGATCCGCTGGCGGCGAGCAGACGAGCGTTTCCGACGCTGCTACCACAGGAGGCGGGCAACATCGGCGAGGGCTTCGAGGAGGCCACCTGTTACGCCGAGAAGCGCGGGGACCGGTTGAGCATCGACGAGGAGGCGCTCACCTCGAGCCCGTGGGTCCTCGCCTGGGAATGCCGCCGCGACGTCGACAACCCGTTCGGCATGAGCTACACCGTGCTCGAGTACCAGTCCGCCGCCGCGGCGCGTGCGGTGATCGAGACGCTGCCCACCAACGCGGCGACGCCCGGGCGCAAGTCGGGTGTGCCGTTCACCCAGCACCTGTGGATCAGGGCGGACCCGCCGGGACCGGTGCCGTCGCATTACTACACGGCGAAACTCGTGGTCGGCTTTCCAACCGACACGAACCACGCGAATTACCTTGTGTACGCGAGCCATCGGGGCCCGGCCCGGAATCCGCAGTCGCCGCTGCGGCCCGCCGAGGACGAGCTCGCGGAGTGGTGGACGACGACGCCACTGTGACCGGTGGTGCGACGCGCCGCCGCACCGCCCGGTCGTTCAGTCGACCGCCAACGCCTCCACGATCGGCATCCGCGCCGCACGCAACGCGGGCGGGATCGAGCCGAGCAGCGCGAGCCCGAGTGCCGCGGTGCCGTAGACCAGCAGCATCGGGCTCGGCTCGTAGACGATGTCGATGGTCATGGCGTGGCCGATGGCGACGGTGGCCAGATACTGGATCGCCGTGCCGACCGCGAGACCTATTGCCGCGCCGATGAGTCCGATGCCCGCCGCTTCGGCGAGCACCGAGCGCAGCAGGAACTTGCGACTGGTGCCCATGGCGCGCAGCACGCCGAGTTCGCGGCGGCGTTCGAGCACCGAGAGCATCAGGGTGTTCAGCAGCGCGACGGTCGCCACCAGCACCACGATCCACAGGATCGCCCGGCTCATCACCGAACCCTGCCGCAGACTCGACGAGATCGCGGTCACGGCGTCCGCGCCCGAGGTCACGTAGATCTCCTCCGGTACGGCAGCGCGGATGGCGGCCTGCACCGCGGCCCGGTCGGCGCCGGGCTCGATATCGACGGCGAGGATGGTCTCACCCGGCCGCTGATACCACTGCCGCAGATACTCGATGTCCATCATCACGATGCCCGAGATCGCGGACATGTACGGGATCACCTGCAACACCTCGACCGGGTGCGGGCCGGTCGGGGTCTGCAGGGTCAGCTCCGAGCCGGCGCTCACCCCGAGCGAACGCGCCACGTCGCGGGAGATCACCACGCCTTCACCGGAGGCCATGCGCGGCAACATGTTCCGATCGACGGAGCTGGTGCGCACATCGCCACGCACGGTCGGGTAGCCCTGCAGCATGACCCGCCCGGTGCCGAGGGTGGCGAAGGCCATCTGCGTGGGATTCGCCTGTTCGACGCCCGGCAGGCGCGCAATGGTGTCCGCCAGTCCGGCGGGCAACACCGGCCCGGTCGGGAACTGCTCCATCGCCGTCGGGCTGACGTAGACGTCCGTGTGGCCCAGGTCCTCGAACGAGGCGGTGGCCGAGTCGACCATGTTGGCGGACGCGCCGCCCATCGCCACGGTGGCGGACACGCCGATCATCACGGTCATCGCCGTCGCCCAGACCCGGCGCGGCGCGCGTTCCAAGGTGGTCGAGCCGAGCGCGCCCGGTGCGCCGAACCGGCGGGCGATGACGGCAGCGGTGCGCACGATAGGCCCGGTGGCCGCGAAGCAGACGAGCACCGTCGCTGTGAACGCCATCGTGATGGACGCGAGCGAAAGCCTGCCGAGGTCGGCCCTGGCGACGAACACGGCGGCCACCGCGAGCCCGATGCCGAATGCCGCCGCGGCCCAGCGCAGCGTCGGGCGGACGGAGTCGGTCTGGCCGACGCCGACCGGCGCGAGCGCCTCGATCGGCTGCACCTTGTAGACCTGCCTGGCGGCGAGGGCGGAGGCGATGACGCTGGCCAGGACGCAGGCCGCCACGGCGGCCGGAATCGCGTAGCCGGGCACCATGTACTCGGTGCGCGCCTCCACCGACTGCACCATGGCCGCGGGCAGGCGGTCGATCGCGGTGCGGCCCATGAACATACCGATGACGGCGCCGACCGCGCCGCCGAACAGGCCGAGCAGCGCGGCCTCGGCGAGCAGATCGCGCACCATCGGTGCGCGCTTGCCGCCGATGGCGCGCAGCAGCGACAGCGTCGGCCTGCGCTGGGCGACCGCCATGCTCATCGCGTTGTAGATCAGGAACGCCGAGACGATCAGCGCGGCGGCCGAGGACATCAGCGTCGAGTAGCGGACGATCTGGATCGCCCCGCTCGCCTGCGCGGTGCGCAGATCCGGATCGGCGACGACGGCGCGCCCGTCCACCGCCGCGGTCAGCGCGGTGCGCAACGCGCCCAGGTCGGCGCCGTCGGTCGCGATGATCTGCACCGAGTCCAGCTTGCCCGCCCGGCCGGTCAGCATCTGCGCCAAACCCAGTGGGGCGGCGATGATGTACCCGCCGTTGAGCTTGTCCGACGCCTCCGCGTCGAGCACACCCGCCACCGTGACAGTGCCCGCACCGAGCGGGAACCGGTCACCCTCGGCGTGCCCCATCGCGGCGCCGACGAGGACGCCGTTGGGCGTGGTGATCAACTTGCCTGCCTGCGCGCCCATCGGCCCGGCGATTTCGCTGCCCAGCGCCGTGATGCTCGCGTCGGCGCCGAGCAGCAGCGCGCGATCCTCGCCCGTGCCGAGCTGGGCGCGCAGCATGGGCACCGCCTTGTCGACGCCCGGTGTCGCGGAAATACGCGGCAGCAGTTGCTGATCGAAGCCCGCGTCGGTGATGCCGGTGATCTCCAGCACCGCCTTCCCGCCGAGCGACTTGGTGAGCTGGTCCACCGACCCGGTGACCGAACCGGAGATGCTCAGCACCGCGACGAGCAGCGAGGCGGACACGCCCATCACGGTCAGTGACATGATCGTCCGCCCGCGGTGCGCGAGCAGTTCGCCGAAGTTGAACAGCCGCAGCCGATCCCATGCCGCCCTGATCACGCGCGCACCGAGCCCTCGTTCAGCGCCGAGTCCTCGTCCGGCTCGGTGCGGACCCTTCGCTCGACCCGGTCGTTGGAGCCGATCTTGCCGTCGCGCAGCGTGATCACCCGGTCGCAGTACTCCACCGCGCCCATGTCGTGGGTCACCATGACCACCGAATTGCCGTTGCCCGCAATGTCACCGAGCAGTTCCAGGATCGCCGCGCCGGTCTTGGAGTCCAGGTTGCCGGTCGGTTCGTCGGCCAGGATGAGCGGCGGGTCCATGATCAACGCCCTGGCCACCGCCACCCGCTGCATCTGGCCGCCGGACAACTCGGCGGGACGATGCTCGGCCCGGTTGCTCAGCCCGACGCGCTCGAGCAGTTCCAGCGCCTTCGGCTTGGCCTTGCGTAATCCGGTGCCGTCCAGCAACTTCGGAATCGCGACGTTCTCCCAGGCGGACAGCGTGGGCAGCAGGTTGAAGAACTGGAAGATGAATCCCACTTGGTGGCGGCGGAACTCGGACTGCTGTTCCTCGTTCAGCGCGCCGATCTCGTTTCCCTGGAAGCGAATCGACCCCGCGTCGGGACTGTCCAGCGCGCCGAGCAGATGCAGCAGCGTGCTCTTGCCGGAGCCGGACGGTCCGATGATCGACGTGAATTCGCCTGTCTCTATCCGCAATCCGATTCCGTCGAGCGCGCGCACCGTCTGCTCCCCGACCCGGTACTGCTTGATGATGTCCGACAGTTCCAGCATGGCCGGTTCCGACATGTGGTTCCCCCACTTTCTTTCGACTGTGCTATCGCGCCAGCGCCTCGGACGCCCGGTGGCGGCGACGATACTGGCAATCGAGCACCGCGCGCAGCACGGGCTGCTCCGCGGCGAGCTCGAGATAGGCCTCGACCGCGGACTGCCCCTGCGTCAAGGCCTGCTCCATTTTGACGTCCAAATGCAGTTGCCACCGGTACTTCAGAGCGAGCAGTACCCCCTCCGGGCCGCCGAACAGCCGATCCAGCCCCGGTATCCCGTCGAACAGGTCGGGACTCTCCGGATCGGCCGCCGCGCGGGCGAGCACGGTGTGCACGATTTCGGTCCGAGCGTGTTGATCTTCCCAGGACATGACATCGGCCTTTCGTGATGCGTCCGCCGCACCGCCGATCGGGCCGTACGGCGAGGATGCGGCCAACGCTACGGAGCGCGGCCACGGGTGTCGTCGTCCCGGAGACGAGAATCGATCTCCTACCGTGGTAGGAGAACCGGACCGTTCCCGGGACGATGCGTCGGCGGCCGACGGCCGACTAACCTGGCTACATGGACGTGACGCAGGTCATCCCTTCGGAGACGGGCGCCAGGCAGGCGATTCCGCTGCGCGAGCTCGGGCGGGTGCGCGATCGCGTCCGCGAGTTCGTGCGCGATCCGATCGGCATGTTCCACCGCAGTCTGACGGAGTTGCCGTTCGACTATCCGCCGAAAGTCATCATCATCGCCGACATCATGACGTTCGTGATCGGCGTCGCGGCGACCGTGCAGCGGCACGCCTACTTCCCGACGGCGTTGCCCTTGGTGGCCGTGTTGCTGCTGTTCATGGCGGTCCCGGCGTTCTGCCTGCTCGGCGTCGTGCCCAATCCGGGCACCCTCGGCGTGTGCGGGATGGCGGCGGCGGCGCTGTTCCTGCTCCAGCCGGTCTCGACGGATGTCGCGCCGTTCGTGCTGGTCATCATCGTCGGCGAGGTGGCGGCGATCGCGTCGGTGCGGGTCGGCATCGCGGTGGCCGTCGGCGCGATCGCCGAACTGGTGGCCTTCGACATCTTCGGCCACGTGCTGTGGAGCGCCGACAACGAACGCTTCCAAGGGATGCCGATGTACAGCATCGGCGTCCTGCTCGGGCTGCTGTGCGGGCTGATGCTGCAATACCAGCGCCGCTTCCTCTACCAGGAACGCCACTATCAGAGCATGCGCGCCGCCCAGGCGGCCGAGGAGGAGCGCCGCAGGATAGCCCGCGAGGTGCACGACGTGATCGCGCATTCGCTCAGCATCACGCTACTGCACCTCACCGCGGCCAGGCACGCGCTGGAAACCGACCGCGATGTGGACGAGGCGGTGGAGGCACTGGTCGACGCCGAACGCCTCGGCCGCCAGGCGATGGCCGACATCCGGCGCACCGTGGGACTGCTGGACAAGCGACCCTCGAAGCTGGTTCCGGAACCGAGCGTCGGCGACATCGACGACCTGGTCGGCGATTTCGTGCGCGCCGGACTCGACGTGCGATACCGGTGCACCGACGATCTGTCCCCGGTGTCGGCGGCGGTGGGTCTCGCGCTGTACCGCATCGGCCAGGAGTCGCTGGCCAACGTGGTCAAGCACGCGCCGGGCGCGACGGCGAGCGTGCTGCTCACGGTGGACGATGCCACGGCCGCGCTCACGGTGAGCAACACGCTGCCCGCCGGATTGCCCGCGCAGCGGGGACACGGCATGGGTCTGTCCGGCATGTGGCAGCGCGCCGAACTGCTCGGCGGGCGGCTGACCGCGGGACCCACCGAGGACGGCTGGTCGGTGCGGGCGGAATTTCCGCTGGCCGCCACCAAGGCGTGGGCGTGTTCGCTGCCGGGGCTGTTCGCCGACGCCGCCGCAGTACCGCCCATCGGCTCCAAGCCGCGGAACATCCTGCGGGAGGGTGCGTGACAGCCGCTGCGCCGGACGCCGACACCATCGCCGTCCTCGTCGTCGACGATCAGGAATTGGTGCGCGGCGGTCTGCGCCGCATCCTGCGCCGTCGCGACGGTTTCCTGGTGACCGAATGCGCCGACGGTGACGAGGTGCCTGCCGCGGTGGCCGCCGACAAGCCGGACGTGGTGCTGATGGATCTGCGCATGAAACGCGTCGGCGGCATCGACGCCACCCGGCTGCTGCGCGCCGTCGAGGGCGCGCCGCCGGTGCTGGTGCTCACCACGTTCGACGACGACCAGTTGCTGTCCGGCGCGCTGCGCGCGGGCGCCGCCGGGTTCATCCTCAAGGATTCGCCCGCCGAGGACCTGATCCGCGCGGTGCGGATGGTGGCCACCGGCGGGGCATGGCTCGATCCCTCGGTGACCGACCGGGTGCTGTCGACCTATCGAACGGCCCGGCCGGTGCCCACCCGCACCGACAACAGGCTCGCGGACTTGACCGCGCGCGAGTACGAGGTGCTCGAACTCATCGGCCGCGGCCGCGCCAACGCGGAAATCGCCAGGCAACTGGGCATCTCGGAAGTCACCGTGAAAAGCCATGTCGGGCACATATTCGGCAAGCTCGACCTGCGAGATCGCGCCGCGGCGATCGTCTTTGCGTTTGACCACGGGGTGGTCGCACCCGGAGAATCTACCCCCTGACGGGCAGCCCGCACCCATGGGTCGCCGCCTGGGATGTGGAGGTTGCACGGGGTGGACGGACCTGGATGGCGAGTCGGTAGTCGGTTCGGGCCGTACGAGTTGCGCTCGCTGCTGGGCAAAGGGGGCATGGGCGAGGTCTACGAGGCCTATGACACGGTGAAGGACCGGGTGGTCGCGGTCAAGCTGCTGTCCGAGGAACTCGCCAAAGACCCTGTGTACCAGGTGCGTTTCCGCAGGGAATCGCAGGCCGCGGCGCGACTGGCCGAGCCGCACGTCATCCCGATCCACGACTGGGGCGTGATCGACGGCGTCCTGTTCATCGATATGCGGCTGGTCAACGGCGTCGACCTGCGCACCGTGCTGCGCGGTCAGGGGCCGATCAGCCCGCAACGCGCCGTCTTCCTCGTCGAACAGATCGCCGCCGCGCTCGATGCCGCGCACGAGAGCGGTCTGGTGCACCGCGACGTCAAACCCGCCAACATTCTCGTCACCGACGCCGACTTCGCCTACCTGGTCGATTTCGGCATCGCGCACACCGAGGGCGACTCGGCGGTCACCCAGGTCGGCATGGCGGTCGGCTCCTACATCTACATGGCGCCGGAGCGTTTCGACGTCGGCCCGGTGACCGGCCGCGCCGACATCTACTCGCTGGCCTGCGTGCTGCACGAATGCCTCACCGGGGCAACGCCGTTCCCGGCGGCGAGCATGAGTGTGCTGATCAAGTCCCATCTTTCCGATCCACCGCCGCAGCCGAGCGTCGAGCGTCCCGGGATCCCGCCCGCCCTGGACGAAGTGATCGCGCGCGGCATGGCCAAGGATCCCGCGGACCGTTTCGCGACCGCGAGCGAGCTGGCGCGCGCGGCCCGCGCGGTGGTGGGATCGCCGTCGCCCGCCGCGACCGGGCCCATGTTCGTGGTGCGCGCCCCCGATCCCGCTCGGTTCGGGCAGTCGGATCGCACCGCGCGCGGGGCGACGGTGCCGCCGGAATCCACCGGGGAGCTATCGGTTCCCGCGATCATCCATCCGACCGCGCCGACCGAGATCCGTCCCGCCGACATCCAGTTCACCCCGCTGCCGCCCCAGCAGCCGCAAGCGCCGCCCGCGACCGGACCGCTGCCGCAAATGCGGCCGTTTCCCGACGCGCATCTCTACCCCGAGTCCCAGCGGTACGCCGAACCCCAGTACGCCGAGAATCACGAAACCGGATACAACGAGCCCCGGTACGCGGATCCGTACCCGGCGCCGCAAGAGCCCGCGCAGTTCACCGCGCCGGAGACCCGGCGCTACGCGGTCCCTCCGGTGCCCGAGGCGCCGCAACCCGCGCCCGAGACGCAGCGCTACGTTGTCTCCCCGGTGCCCGAGGTGCCGCAACCCGCGCCCGAGACCCAGCGGTACCCCGAAGCGCCGTTCGCCCCGCCGCACCAGCCGCGGCACGGCGCGCAACCCGTCCCGCAGCCGACCTACGCGGACTACGTCGCGCAGGGACCGGTCGGCGAACCGTATCCGCCCGGAGGGTACGGCGCCGACGCCTACGGCGAGCGCTACGACCACGCCGACCCCTATTCCTCTCCGTATTCCGCGGAGGGGCCGCGCCGGTCCATCGTGTTGCCGCTGCTGTTCGCGGTGCTGGTGATCGTCGTGGTCACCGTGTCGGGCGCGGTCGTCTGGCAGACGATGAGCTCCCGCGGCGGCGTGGTCGACACCGCCGCCGAAGGCAGCACGGGCACGTCTCTGACCTCGGCGCGTCCGCCTGGCGCGTCCGCCACCTCGGCCGCGCGCACGACCGCTCCGGCCTCGACGTCCACCGCTCCTGCGCGGCTCCCGGACGGCGCGACCCCGTGCGGCGCGGGTCAGGGATCCGGCGCGTTCTCCAGGGCCGCAGTCGGCAACGCCGTCACCAGCTGCCCGTTCGCCGAGGAAGTGCGGAAGGCCTACGCCGCGGCGGGCAGCGCGGGCGGCTCTCGGTCGGTGGTAGCCGTCAGCCCGGTCACCGGCCGGAGCTACACGATGACGTGCGCGGCCCAAGGGCAGGTCGTGGTCTGCACCGGCGGTGAGAACGCGGTGGTCTACGTCTACTGACGTGATTTCGCGTCAGGCGATGGCGGTTCGTCCTGCTGCTTGCCGATTGGCGATCAGATCGGTATCGCGCACGGCCAGTTATCTTGGTTCGGCGACCAGAATGCGCATGAGGTGCGTCGAATCCACCAGCGTGTCCTGCTAGGTCACGAACTGGTAGCTTTCCGTGCTTCGCGAGGTGGGAAGCGTATTAATGGGAATCCGCGACCAGAGTGCGCCGATCGGCGGCGGACTCGGTGCGGTGGGCGGCGTAATGATGCCGACCGCGACACCGATCGATTGGTTAACTGCCAGCGACCCTGCAGGAGGCGCGATGCCCGCCCTCTCGTCGATCGTCCGCTCCACGTCCCGCAGCCCGCGGGGGCGATCTCCGACGCGGCTCACGTACGGTCCGCAGCGGATGTCGGAGGTGTGGACGGTCGTCCTCGGGGCGGCCCTCGCCCTCGCGACCTGTCTCGCACTGCTCGGCTACGCCGGGCCGCGGGCTGCGTCGGGTGATCGTCCCGACCGCGCGGGCGCGTCGCTCGAGCCCGCCGATCTCGTGCTCGAGTCCGAACTGGCAGGCGTCGATCTCGCCGCCGCGGCGAGCGAGGAGGAGCTCGGGCGATATCAAACGGCTCTCGATCTCGCCGACGCCGCGTGCCTGGAGGATCGGCGGGAGATGGCGGAACTGGCGGTCCATGGCGCCCGGTTGGTGGAGCGGCGGGGCGGCCACACGACGGCGCTGGAGGTGCTGCGCGGAGTCGCGGTGACGATTCCCCCGGAGCTCGCGCCGTTGCGATGCGCGCAGATCGTCGGGTCGTTGGCGGTGCTGATGACCTACGACCGCTGACGTCCCGAATTTCGTTGGCGGCCAGCCGTCCAGTCGGATGGCGAGCCGGCACTTTCGGAGTGCCGCCGCCGTAGGCTCTGCGCTGCGGTGATGTCGAAATTGCATGGCAGAGTCGCGGAATCTCATGCGGTTCAAGGGGTCACAACGGGCGAGTTCCGGGTAGGATCGGCCGCCAGCAATACGCGCGTGTCGGTACCGATTCCGACCGCCCGGCGAAGCCTGGCTGGAAGGTGAAGGTGCCCCCTCCTGATTCTCCCGTTGTCCCCGCCCGGTTCGGCGACGACGAGCGTACTCGCGTGATCGCGTGTACACGTCCGCGTTCCGGGCGCCGTGCCCGGCGTGTCCGGCGTGTCCGAAACCGGCCGATCCACAACTTCGCTGGTCCGCGCCCCGAGCGCCGGCCGGACGACCCGCGGCCAGAGGGCGCGTGGAATCCGCCGTGGCAGTTCGGCATAGGCCGCCGTCCGGCGGAAATGGGTGATCGACAGACGTCCCCAGTACGGTGTCGGCACGCTCTACTGACACCGAGACCGGGGGGAGTTCGCGACGAGGATGTACCGAAAGATGTCTACTGATCGATGCGGGCGCTTCGGAAAGGCGCTGGGCGCGGGCCTGCTCGCCGTGGCGATGCTGACCTCGTGCAGCACCGGCTCCAGCGATTCCGCCGAGGCGACGACCATCACCGAGGCCGCCGCGCGCAGCGACCAGATGAACCTGGAGTTCACGCTGCCGGGCACGCTGGCGGCGGGCTTCCAGGAATTGCGCGCCGGGCTGCGCGGCCATTACGGCATGGCGGCCATGCCGGTGGGTGGTGAGCGGATCCTGACCTTCGGTGATTGGACCACCGGACCCGCCTGGTCGACCATGAAGGTGCCTCTGGTCATCGCCGCGCAGCGCCGCGATCCCGACGCCTCGACCTACGCCATGACACTCGCGATCACCTCCTCCGACAACGCCGCGGCCGACACACTGTGGCAGGGCCTCGGCAGTCCGCAAGAGGCGGCCAAGGCCGTCGAGGCGGTGTTGCGCGAGGGCGGCGACAGCAAGACCGCTGTGCCCGCGACGCGTAGCCGCGCCGAGCATTCGGCGTTCGGTCAGGCGGAATGGTCGTTGTCCGGACAGGCCCGTTTCGCCTCGCGGCTGCCCTGCCTACCGCAGTCGGAGACCGTCATGGACCTGATGGGCCAGATCGTCCCGAACCACCGCTGGGGCCTCGGCGCCTTTCGCGGCGCGGAGTTCAAGGGCGGCTGGGGACCCGACGCCTCAGGCGACTACCTGGTGCGTCAGTTCGGCATCATCGACGGCCCGACCGGGAAGATCGCCGTCGCCTTTGCCGCCCAACCCGATTCGGGCTCGTTCGCGGAAGGCATGAGCGCGCTGGACAAGATGGCCACGCTGATCTCCGAACACCTCGACGAACTGTCCGGCGGCAAGTGCCGGCCCTGAGCGCCGCGCCGAACCAGAGCCGTCGAAGCACCGCCGAAAGGCGCAGGTACGCCCGACTCGCGCGGCGAATGCCGCGCTGAGCGGGACGTTACCCAGGGTTCACGGGGGCGGGGCTGCCGAACATCGCCGAGCGGTGGAAGATAGCGGCCATGCGCATCGGAGTCTTGACCGGAGGCGGGGACTGTCCAGGACTGAACGCGGTGATCCGCGCCGTCGTTCGCACCGCGAACGGACGGTACGGGGACGCGATCGTCGGCTTCCAGGACGGCTGGCGCGGCCTATTGGAAGACCGGAAGATCAACATCCTCAACGACGACCGCACCGACCGGCTGCTCACCAAGGGCGGCACCATGCTCGGCACCGCTCGCACCAATCCCGACGTGTTGCGGGCCGGGCTCGGCCAGATCAAACGGACCCTCGACGACAACGGCATCGAAGCACTCATCCCGATCGGCGGCGAGGGCACTCTCACCGCCGCCAGCTGGCTGTCCGAGGAGGGCGTGCCGGTGGTCGGCGTGCCCAAGACCATCGACAACGACATCGACTGCACCGATGTCACATTCGGCCACGACACCGCCCTCTCCATCGCCACCGAGGCGATCGACCGCCTGCACACCACCGCCGAATCGCACCAGCGCGTGATGCTGGTGGAGGTGATGGGCAGGCACGCGGGCTGGATCGCGATCAACTCCGGCATGGCCGCGGGCGCGCACCTGACGCTGGTGCCCGAGGTCCCGTTCGACGTGGACGACGTCTGCGCGATGGTCAAGCGCCGCTTCCAGCGCGGCGACAAGCACTTCATCTGCGTCGTCGCGGAAGGTTCGCATCCGGCGCCCGACTCCGGCTTCGCGCTGCGCGAAGGCGGCATCGACGAATTCGGGCACGAGCGGTTCACCGGTGTCGCCCAGCAGCTCGGCGTCGAGATCGAACGCCGCATCGGCAAGGAGGTGCGCACGACCGTGCTCGGCCACGTTCAGCGCGGCGGCAGCCCGACGCCCTACGACCGCGTGCTCGCCACCCGGTTCGGCCTGCACGCCGCCGAGGCGGTGCACGCCGGGCGGTTCGGGCAGATGGTCGCCCTGCACGGCACCTCCATCGACCTTGTGCCGCTCTCGGAGGCCACCAAGCAGCTCAAGCGGGTGCCTGCCGACCGCTACCGCGAAGCGGAGGCGTTCTTCGGCTGACACCCAGCCCCGGCGGCAATTACGCTGGCCGCCATGGGTCTTGCCATCGACGATCTGCCCGCCGACACCGCCGCCGTGCTGCGCCGCCGTGCCCGCGCCGCCGAACTTCCCGTCGCCGATTACCTGCGCGCGGAGCTCGTCGCGCGGGCACGGATGCGCACGCCGGAGGACTCCGTCGTCGAGTTCCTCGAGTCGGAGGGGCGCGACGTCACGCCTGCGATCGACCCGGACGCGTCGGCGCTCGTCACGACCTACGACCTGCCCGCCGAGACGCTGTCTGTGCTCGGCAGGAGGGCGCACGCCGCCGGATACGCGCTCGGCGATTTCGCGCGGCGCGAGCTGATCGCCTCGGCGCGGCGCACCACCGCCGAAGACGCGATGCTCGAGTTCCGCGAGGTCGCGGACCCGGACATGGACATGGCGGCCGTCGCCGCCGCGGTCAGGTACGCGCGCGGGGAGTGACCCGCCTCCGGGATGTCGTGGCGGCCGGATCATTCCCGCGGCGTACGCGCGTGCGACTCGCGGTTGATCCCGGTCGGGCGTCGTCATCGGTACTGTCGCTGGCATGCGTACCGGTCGAGTGCTCGCATTGGTCCTGTTCGTCGTCGCCGCGCTGGTGACGAGTTGCACCGAGGAATCCAACCCGCCCGAACCGACCACGGGGGACTGGCACGGTGCGATCGAGATCCCCGGTCAGCCACTGGACATCGGGGTGACCTTCGCGGGCGACGGTACCGCCACCATCGACATCCCGGTGCAGGGCGTGCAGGACGAGCCGCTGAAGGACGTGCGATCCGACCGCGGCGGCGTCGCCTTCACCATCCCGGACATTCCGGGCGACCCGGTGTTCAAGGGCAGCTACGACGCCGGATCCGACCGGATCACCGGTGATTTCAGGCAGTTCGGGCAGACGTTCCCGCTGACCTTGGAGCGCGGCGCCGTCGCGCCGCTCGCCCGGCCGCAGGAACCGAGACCGCCGTTCCCTTATCGCTCCGAGGACGTGAGCTACCCCAGCGGCGGCATCACCATCGCGGGCACCCTCACCGAACCCGAAGGACCGGGACCGTTTCCCGCGGTGCTGCTGATCACCGGCAGCGGCCCGCAGGACCGCAACGAAGAGCTGATGCACCACAAGCCCTTCCTGCTGCTGGCCGACACCCTCACCCGCGCGGGCTACGCGGTGTTGCGCACCGACGACCGCGGCGTCGGCGGCACCAGCGGCAACCTCGACCAGTCGAACTACACCGACCTGTCCGGCGACGTCGCCGCCGGCGTGCGCTTCCTGCGTGCCCGGCCCGACATCGACCCGGCGCGCGTCGGGCTGCTCGGCCACAGCGAGGGCGGCTATCTCGCACCGATGGTGGCGGCGCAACCCGACAGCGGCGTGGCCTTCGCGATCCTGATGGCGGGGCCGACGGTGCCCGGCGGCGACGTGCTGATCGAACAGACCAGGGCGCTGCTCGCCGCCAACGGCGCGTCCCCCGAAGAGATCGACAAGCAGGTGCGCGACACCACCGAGATGGTCGGTCTGCTGAAGAAGGGTGACCTGGAAGGGGCCAAGGCGCTGGCCAAGCGCAACAACGCGGCGCTGCCCGAGGATCAGCGTCTGCCGGACAGCCAGGTGGGCGCCGAGATCACCCCGTACTTCGCCGCGTTGATCGCCTACGATCCAGCGCCCGCCCTGTCCGCGCTGCGGATCCCGGTGCTCGCCTTCTTCGGCGACAAGGATCTCCAGGTGCTCGCCACCCAGAACGAGCCGCCCGCCCGCACCCTGCTGGCCGGTGACCCGGATGCCACCGTGCACGTCTTCCCGGGCCTCAACCACCTGATGCAGCCCACCCAGACCGGGCTGCCCAGCGAGTACACGACGATCGAGACGACCATCGATCCACAGGTCCTCACCTACGTGACGGACTGGCTCGCCAAGCGGTTCCCGGCGAAGTGATCGACCCGGCGCGAACCGCGGAGGTCGGCGCGGTGCCGGCCGGACTCTTACCTAGACTGATCGGCATGAGCACAACCACCGTCGAGCTGATGGACTACACCGACGTCATCGCCCGGTACGAGCCGGTGCTCGGCATGGAGGTCCACGTCGAGCTGTCCACCGCGACCAAGATGTTCTGTGGCTGCGCCACCGAATTCGGCGCGCAGCCCAACACCCAGGTGTGCCCGGTGTGCCTCGGCCTGCCCGGTTCGCTGCCGGTCGTGAACCATCAGGCCGTGGAATCGGCGATCCGCATCGGTCTGTCGCTGAACTGCTCGATCACCCCGTGGGGCCGGTTCGCGCGGAAGAACTACTTCTACCCGGACCAGCCGAAGAACTACCAGATCAGCCAGTACGACGAGCCGATCGCCACCAACGGCCACCTGGACGTGGTGCTCGACGACGGCAGCATCTTCCGCGTGGAGATCGAACGCGCCCACATGGAGGAGGACACCGGTAAGTCGGTGCACGTCGGCGGCGCCACCGGCCGCATCCACGGCGCGAGCCACTCGCTGCTCGACTACAACCGGGCGGGCGTGCCGCTCATCGAGATCGTCACCAAGCCGATCACCGGTGCCGGGGAGCGGGCGCCCGAGGTGGCCCGCGCCTACGTCACCGCGCTGCGGGATCTGCTGAAGGCGCTCGACGTTTCGGACGTCAAGATGGAGCAGGGTTCGCTGCGCTGCGACGCCAACGTCTCGCTGATGCCGATCGGCGCCACCGAGTTCGGCACCCGCACCGAGACCAAGAACGTCAACTCGCTCAAGAGCGTCGAGGTCGCGGTGCGCTTCGAAATGCGCCGCCAGGCCGCCGTGCTGGCCGAGGGCGGCAGCATCGTGCAGGAGACCCGCCACTTCCACGAGACCGACGGCACCACCTCGCCGGGCCGCCGCAAGGAGACCGCGGAGGACTACCGCTACTTCCCCGAGCCCGACCTCGAACCCGTCGCGCCCGCCGCGGAATGGGTCGAGCAGCTGCGCGGCACCATCCCCGAGTACCCGTGGCTGCGCCGGGCCAGGATCCAGGCCGACTGGGGCTGGTCGGACGAGGTCATGCGCGACGTGGTGAACGCGGGCGCGTTGGACGCCATCATCGCCACCGTCGAAGCGGGCGCCCCGGCCAACGAGGCGCGCTCCTGGTGGGTCAACTACCTCACCGAGAAGGCCAAGGAACGCGAGGTCGGGCTCGAGGACCTGCCCATCACCCCGGCGCAAGTGGCCGAGGTGACCAAGCTGGTCGAGGCCAAGACCGTCAACAGCAAGGTCGCCAAGCAGGTCGTCGACTTCGTCCTCGCGGGCGAGGGCGAGCCCGCCGCGATCGTCGAGGCCAAGGGCCTCGGCATGGTCAGCGACGACAGCGCCCTGCAGTCCGAGGTCGAGAAGGCCCTCGCCGCCAACCCCGACATCGCCGAGAAGATCCGCTCGGGCAAGGTGCAGGCCGCGGGCAAGATCGTCGGTGACGTCATGAAGGCGACCCGGGGACAGGCCGACGCCGCGCGTGTGCGCGAACTCGTCCTCGCCGCCTGCTCCTGATCGTGCTTGTCGCGCCGCCCGTGACTCCGGTCGCGGGCGGCGCGTTGGTCACCGCTCCCTGATCTCGAGGGCGTCCCAGCGGGTATTCGATGCGGTCCGCTGCACGTGGACCAGCCTGGGATCCCTTACCGATCAAGCGATTTCGAGTGCGGAAGCGCTAGAGGGCATCGCGGTAGCGGTCGAGGGAACGCGCCATCGTTTCGCCGAATCCGTCTTTCGTTTCGTCCCACAGGTCGAACCATTCGTTGTCGGCCGGGTCCTGGATGCGACGGACGCAGCGCGCGATCGACTCGCGCAGTTCGCGTGTCGGGGTCACCGCGATATCGGTTGCGAGGCGGGCGGTTTCGGGGTCGCCGCAGTCCTCGGCGACCAGATGGGTGAGGAGCGCGGCGATACCGATGGCGGCTTGCGCCTCGTAGACCTCCACGTACTCCTCGCCCAGCACGCCGTCGCAGATCTCGCGGATGTGCGCCTCCGCCGCCGCCTGGTCGCGGTGGCGCAGACCGGCCAACGCGTCGTGTGATCCGTCGTTGTCGAACGGTCCCTCGCCCCAAGCGCCCACGGTTTTCCTTCCCTCGACCGATGTGCGGGCGAGGTTAGCGTCGAGGTCCGACAAATCCCGGCCGGGCCGGAGCGCGGCACGTGCACGGTGCCGCGCGCCGCGGCCTAGTCCGGTCCGGTGCCGCCCCCGCTCTGCGGTGGGATGCGGACGACGCGGTCGTCGTTGGGACCGGGTTGGCCGTCGGTCTTGTTCACGGTGCCGACCCAGACGTTGCCGTCGGGTCCGATGGTCGCGCCGCCGAGCTGGCCGTAGCGGTCCTGGGCGAGCAGGCTGGGGGCCGTGGTCACGGCGCGGGTGTTCTCGTCGGCCGCCGCGATGGCCAGCGCCTTGGCGTTGGTCAGCGAGACCGCCACACCGTCGGCGGCAGCGGCGCAGCCCGCGACGCCCGGCCGGTCCGGCCACGTCCAGGCGATGCTGACCGAGCCGTCCGGACCGAGCCGTTGCAGCCGGTCCTCGACGGGGGTGCGGTCGGTGAACCAGACGCTGTCCTTGCCGTCGCGGCACAGATCGCCCGCGATGCCGATGCCGGAGACCGCGACCGACGGCGCCGCATTGCCCGGCGCGGGGGAGTTCACCCGCAGCAGCTTGCCCGCCAAAGAGGACGGGGTCGAGGCCAGTCCCGGATTGCCCGCGTCGCCGGTCAGCACCAGCAGCTGGTCCGGGCTCGCCCATTCGATCGCACCGTGATTACCGCTGGCGCCCTTGGGGATTCCGGTGAGAATGTCCTTGGGCGAGCCGCCTTCCGCGATGCGGACGACGCGGTTGTCGCTGGCCGTGGTGATGTAGGCGTAGAGCAGACCGTCCTCGCGGTAGGTGGGCGAGAGCGCGATATCGCTGAGCCCGCCGTCGGCCGAGCCGTCCACGTCGAGGCGCGCGATCTCGATCGGCGGCTGATCCGGATCGATCACCTTCAGGATGCGGCCGGTGCGCCGCTCGGCGACCAGTGCGCCCTCGGCGACGCCGACCATCCCGGCGGTGGTGTCCAGGCAGGTCGCGACCACCGCCGGGTCGGGGTCGATGCATGGCCCGCTCGGCCGGGTCGTCGACGGCGGCGACTGCTTCGGCGGCTTGGGATCCGCGGGACTGAACGTCGGCTCGGGGGTGAACGGGCTCGACGCGGAATCGTCGAACCGTGCGCACCCCGCCAGCAGAGCGGATGCGAGCGCCACACTCCAGGCGAGACGCCCCACGACAACCAACCTCATGCCCCAGACGTTACGGAAATACCGTCGCCCGCGCCGCTCCCGGGTGCGTGTTGACACGCCACAACACGTCGACTCCCGCCGTCGCGCTGGGCGACATAGGGTGTACACCCATGAGCGAACGCAGTGAGCGAATCGTGTGCCAGCGCGCTGCGCGCACGCCGGAGCCGAGCGTCAGCGAGGCGCAGGCATGAGCGAGCGAAGCATCGGCACCGCGCTTTCACCGAACACGGCGCCGAGGGGCAGCGAGGCCCGGCCGTGACCGACAAGCCGAAACAGACTCCCACCGCCCCTGTCACGGGAGAACAGCCCGCCACGGGGACTACGGTCACGAGCCCGTTCGATTCGCCGACCCAGCAGCTTCCCGTGGTGAACATGTCCAAGCCGCGCCCGGCCGACGTGCCACGCACCGACGACGAACTCGGCCTCGACCCCGACGTGCCGAGTGTCGAGCAGGCCGAATCCGGCGAGTCCGCGTACTCCTACGCCAGCATCCCGCCCGCGGCCAACCCGCCAGGTGAGCCGAGCAAGGCGGCGCTCCGCCGCGCGGCCGAAAACCGGCGCGGCACCCTCGATTTCGGCCTGTTCCTGCTGCGGCTCATGGTCGGAGCCACCTTCGTCTACCACGGCCTGCAGAAGGCCACCGGCTGGTTCCACGGCGCGGGCCTGGACGGCACCCGCGACATGATCGCCGAGGGCGGTTGGGACCACTCGATCGTCGCCACGATCCTGCTCGTCATGGGCGAGATCGGCGGCGGCGCACTGCTGATCCTCGGCCTGGCCACCCCGCTCGCCGCGGGCGCGGTGCTCGCCGTGATCCTCGACGCCTGGGCGTGGAAGCAGGGCATGATCCCCGGCTTCCAGTACAAGGGCTCGGTCCCCACCGGCGTCGAACTAGAGACCATCCTCGCGGGCACGGCCGCCGTCATCATCCTCACCGGCCCCGGCCGCTGGTCCCTCGACCGCGGCCGCGGCTGGTCCACCCGCCCCTCCTACGGCTCCTTCGCCGCCCTGACAGCCGCCCTCACCGCCGCCGCAGGCACCTACTGGTACCTGCACGGCGGCAACCCCCTCACCGGCATCGGCCCCTTCGACTGACACCGGCCCGAGAAGACGCGGACACGCGAAAGGCCCCGGTAGCCGGGGCCTTTCCTTCGTTCGGGTCAGACGCGCCCCTGCTGACGAGCCCGGTCAGGACAGGACTATGGACGTTCGCTGCTCCGCGTTCCCAGGATCAGTCGTGAAACAGGTCTTGCACGTCGGTGACGACCAGCGACCGATCCAGCCAGGCGTGCAGCGTGTCCTGATCGGTGCACGCATTGATCCGGTCGTGGGCCTCGGCCGGAACCTCGACACCGCGGCGCTCGAGCACACGCAAGATGCTTCCGCAGACACCCTCGGCGTGCCCTTCGGCGTGCCCTTCGGCGTGCCCTTCGGCACGCAGGCGCTGCGAGCTCTCCGAGCGGAAGAACGTCAGATCCAAAGACATCAGCTTCCTCCAGGTTTTGGCGGCCGGGCTGGTCCCGAGCCCCATTTCGGTGAGTTCGGCGAAGATGGACTGATCTTCGTCGAATCCGTGCAGCGCGGCAGCCAGCGCCTTCAGTATGGCATTGATATCGGGCTCGTTGGCGTGGGTGACAGCGGACAACGCGGCCAGCGGGATGTCGGCCGCCGCGGTAGCTGGGTCGGTCACGGCGGGAACGTTGTGCGGACCGAGGACGATGGGGGCGAGGATGAGACTGCGCCGGAACGGCATGCCGATCGCAGGCGGCCTGCGCGCCCAGTGGGCCGTCTGCTGATCTTGGCACACGATCAGCAGCACCGGCGGGAGCCGGTATTTGGCGTGCAGATGCGACAGGTAGTAGGCCCAGGCTGCGGGTTTGGCGTGGTCGATCTTTCCCTGTGCTTCGACCAACAACAGGAACGCCCCGTCGACCGTGCGTATCCGCAGCAGAGTGTCGACCCGGCGTTCCACCGGGCGGGTCTCGGTCAGATCGGTGGGTAGCAGCGCGACCTCGAGAGGGTCGAGGAACGGTAGTCCGAGGGCCCGGACGGCGCGCGTGAAAACGCCTGGGTCGTGCTGGAAGATCCGGTGCATCGCTTCGTGCGGGGAACCGACCATGGCGGCCACAGTAGGGCACCGATCGAAAGTGTGTTCGGCAATCCACCGGAACCGCACTCGATACCCGCGTGTCGAGCGATTCGCTCGCGTGTCGAGATCAGTGAGCAGCGCTGAGTCGCACGGCGGCAACCCTTTTCGCGGATCCCGTCCGCGAACCGCGCAGCGTAGAGGCCCCGGGCGAGTGCCGGGGCCTCTACGCATGCGGGCGATCAGGGCACGCGGCGGACGGCGCCCTTGTCGGCCGAGGTGGCCAGGGCGGCGTAGGCGCGCAGGGCGGTGGTGACGGGGCGGTCGCGGTCGGCGGGCTGCCAGGGGCGCTCGGAGGCTTCCATCTTGGCGCGACGCTCGGCGAGGACGGCGTCGTCGACCAGCACCTCGAGGGTGCGGGTGGCGACGTCGATGCGGATCTGGTCGCCGTTCTCGACGAGTCCGATCACGCCGCCGCTGGCCGCCTCGGGGGAGATGTGGCCGATCGACAGACCCGAGGTGCCTCCGGAGAAGCGGCCGTCGGTGATCAGCGCGCACTGCTTGCCGAGGCCCGAGCCCTTCAGGAACGCGGTGGGGTGCAGCATTTCCTGCATGCCCGGGCCGCCCGAAGGGCCTTCGTAGCGCACGACGATCACGTCGCCCGGCTTGATCTGCTTGGCGAGGATGACCGACACGGCCTCCTCCTGCGATTCCACGACGACGGCAGGGCCCTGGAAGGAGAACAGGTCCTCGTCGATGCCCGCGGTCTTGAGGATCGCGCCGTCCGGCGCGATGTTGCCGCGCAGCACGACCAGACCACCCTCGACGGTGTAGGCGTGCTCCTTGTCGCGGATGCAGCCGTTCGCGGCGTCGGTGTCCAGCGAGGACCACCGGTTCTCCGTGGAGAACGGCTCGGTAGTGCGGACTCCGCCGGGCGCGGCGTGGAACAATTCGACGGCCTCGTCGGATGCCTTGCCGGAGCGGATGTCCCAGGTGTCGAGCCACTCGTCGAAGCTCGCGGTGTGCACGGTGGTCACGTCGGAGTCGAGCAGCCCGGCGCGGCGCAGCTCGCCGAGGATGGCGGGGATGCCGCCGGCCCGGTGCACGTCCTCCATGTGGTAGTCCGAGTTCGGCGAGACCTTCGACAGGCAGGGCACCTTGCGGCTGATCTCGTCGATGGTGCCCAGATCGAAATCGATCTCGCCCTCCTGGGCGGCGGCGAGGGTGTGCAGCACCGTGTTGGTGGAACCGCCCATCGCCACGTCGAGCGCCATCGCGTTGCGGAACGCCTTCGCGTTGGCCACGTTTCGCGGCAGCACCGAGGCGTCGTCCTCGCGGTACCAGCGGTTGGCGATGTCGACGATCACCCGGCCCGCCCTCTCGAACAGCGCGCGGCGTGCGGCGTGCGTGGCGAGCGTGGATCCGTTGCCGGGCAGCGCGAGACCCAGCGCCTCGGTGAGGCAGTTCATCGAGTTGGCGGTGAACATGCCCGAGCAGGAGCCGCAGGTCGGACAGGCGCTGCGCTCGACCTCGTCCAGCCCTTCCTCGGTGACATTGCTGTTGGCGCTGGCCGAGATCGCGGTGATCAGGTCCGTCGGAGCCTGGGCGACGCCGCCGACCACGACGGCCTTACCGGCCTCCATCGGACCGCCGGAGACGAACACGGCCGGGATGTTGAGCCGCATGGCGGCGTTCAGCATGCCGGGAGTGATCTTGTCGCAGTTGGAGATGCACACCAGGGCGTCGGCGGTGTGCGCGTTGGCCATGTATTCCACAGAGTCGGCGATGATCTCGCGGGAGGGCAGCGAGTAGAGCATGCCGCCGTGGCCCATCGCGATGCCGTCGTCCACGGCGATGGTGTGGAATTCGCGCGGCACGCCGCCCGCGGCGCGGACCGCCTCGGCCACGATCTCGCCGACGTCCTTCAGATGCACGTGGCCGGGCACGAACTGGGTGTAGGAGTTCGCGATGGCGACGATCGGCTTGCCGAAGTCGGAATCGGTGAGGCCGGTGGCCCGCCAGAGCGCGCGTGCGCCTGCGGCGTTGCGTCCGGCGGTGGTGGTGCGTGAACGAAGCGGTGGCATGGATGGTCCTCGAGGGGGTCGCGGGGGCTGTGGTGCGACTGCGCGGAGTTCGCTCGGCGTGCGCGGAACTCGCTCGGCGGCTGTTCCACGGTACTCCCGGGGGTGGCGGGCCGATTTCGCCGGTCGCGGTAGTCGATCCGCCGCGGCGGTGGTGCGCGTCGCGTGGTCGCCGCGGGTGGTGGTCGTCGGCGCGGACGGTGTCGTCGAGTGTGTGTCGGTACTCGAACCGTCCAGCCGCGCGGCGGGTGTCCGTCGTCGGCGCGGCTACGCCAAGACTAGCGCCGCGCGTCCAGTCGATATTCCGTCGCGGCGAAGACCCGAGTGCGCGATCGGGTTTCGTCCCGCGCGAGCGAGCGGGGCGCGTGTCGTGTCGCGGGCGCTAGTCGTCTTCCGACTTGCTGTCCGTCTCCGGAGCGTCCTGGCCGGTCGGCTTCTCGCTCGCGCGCTCCTCGGCGTCCCGCTCGGCCTCGGCAGCGGCGGCCGCGCCGAACAGATCGGGCAGCCGCCCCTTCGACGCGGTGATCAGCGTGCGCAGCTGGTCGTAACTCACCGCGGGCAGCTTCACCTCCGAATCGTCGGTCAGGTGCGCGCGTACGAACCCGCGCTTGGGAATGCTCACGCCCTTGATCTGCTCCCAGTCGAGGTGCCGCGATCCCACGAGGCTGCGCAGGTCGAGTCCGGAGTCGGACACGACGGTCCGGGTGCGCGCCACCCAGGCGGCCACCACCACGGGAAGCAGCAGCAACCACCACAGGCCCGCGGGCCACCCGACGAAGAACAGGAACACGCACAGCGCGAGCACGACCACGCCGAGGTAGGCGAGCGGCTGGATGCGGATGACCTTCACCTCCGGTCGACCCGTATCCGATCCCGAGTCGGAGGTATGGGACGATTTAGCCGGTGGCACGGACTGATGCGGTGATGACACACCACCATCCTCGCATCCTGGTAATCGGACACAAGCAACCACTGGAGTCCCACATAATGGGATGCACTGGGTCATCTGTTTGACTCATCGCTTCACGCCCGCTTAACGTCGTGCGCGTGAATCGAAACGAGTTGCTCGTACTCGGCCGGCGCGTCCAGCGTTGAGCCTGACTACCTAGGTCGAATACGTCAGCTCGCGTTGCGACGCGCCACCCTCGAACAGCTAGCGCTGGTCGGGGGCTTTTTTGTGTTCGGGCATTTTCCGGCGCGGCGGGTCGCGAAGACCGGTCGTGTCAAGCACAGCAGTGTTGTCCGGGGTCAAGAACGACAAGTTAGGAAACGAAGACGGTGAGCGCACCAACCGCACGGCCCGGGCCCTCGGCCCGCAGGTCAGCGCCTTCGGCTACTCAGCAGGCATCGCCCGCTGGCAACTCGACGACCGCGGCGAACCGCCGCCAGGTCCCGCCCGAGCGGGTCACCGGCGCGCAGTCCGTCGTCCGCTCGCTCGAGGAGCTCGGCGTCGACACCGTATTCGGCATTCCCGGCGGCGCGATTCTCCCGGTGTACGACCCGCTCTTCGACTCCACCAAGGTCCGCCACGTGCTGGTGCGCCACGAGCAGGGCGCGGGTCACGCGGCCACCGGTTACGCGCAAGCGACCGGCAAGGTCGGTGTGTGTATGGCCACATCCGGTCCCGGCGCGACCAACCTGGTGACGCCGATCGCCGACGCCCAGATGGACTCGGTGCCGATCGTCGCGATCACCGGCCAGGTCGGCCGCAGCCTGATCGGCACCGACGCCTTCCAGGAAGCCGACATCTCCGGCATCACCATGCCGATCACCAAGCACAACTTCCTGATCACCGACGGCGTCGACATCCCGCGCATGATCGCCGAGGCTTTCTACCTGGCCGCCTCGGGCAGGCCGGGCGCCGTGCTCGTCGACATCCCGAAGGACGTGCTGCAGGCGCAGACCACCTTCAGCTGGCCGCCGGAGATGCGGCTGCCCGGCTACCGTCCGGTCACCAAACCGCACGGCAAGCAGGTGCGTGAGGCCGCGCGGATGATCCTCGAGTCCAAGGCCCCCGTGCTGTACGTGGGCGGCGGCGTGATCAAGGCCGACGCCTCGGCCGAACTGCTGGAGCTCGCCGAGCTGACCGGCATCCCGGTGGTCACCACCCTGATGGCGCGCGGCGCGTTCCCGGACAGCCACCAGCTGAACATGGGCATGCCCGGCATGCACGGCACCGTCGGCGCGGTCGCGGCGCTGCAGAGGTCCGACCTGCTGATCACCCTCGGCGCCCGCTTCGACGACCGCGTCACCGGCCAGCTGGACTCCTTCGCGCCCGGCGCCAAGGTGATCCACGCCGACATCGACCCGGCCGAGATCGGCAAGAACCGGCACGCCGACGTCCCGATCGTCGGCGACTGCCGCGAGGTCATCACCGAGCTGATCGAGACGCTGAAGTCCGATCCGGCCGCGGGCGAGGCGCCGCTGCTCGAGCTCACCGAGTGGTGGGCCTACCTGGACGGCATTCGCAAGCAGTACCCGCTCGGCTGGACCCCGCCGAAGGACGGCTCGCTGTCGCCGGAGTTCGTCATCGACGCGCTCGGCCGCCTGGCCGGTCCGGACGCGATCTACTGCGCGGGCGTCGGCCAGCACCAGATGTGGGCCGCTCAGTTCATCAAGTACGAGAAGCCGCGCACCTGGCTGAACTCCGGTGGTCTCGGCACCATGGGCTACGCCGTCCCGGCCGCCATGGGCGCCAAGATGGGCGCGCCGGACAAGGAAGTGTGGGCGGTCGACGGCGACGGCTGCTTCCAGATGACCAATCAGGAGCTGGCCACCTGCGCCGTCGAGGGCGTGCCGATCAAGGTCGCGCTGATCAACAACGGCAACCTGGGCATGGTCCGGCAGTGGCAGACCCTCTTCTACGAAGAGCGCTACTCCAACACCGACCTCGGCACGCACACCCTGCGCATCCCCGACTTCGTCAAGCTGGCCGAGGCGCTGGGCTGCCACGGCATTCGCGTGGAGAAGGAAGAGGACGTCGAGGCCGCGATCCGTGAGGCGCAGTCCATCAACGACCGTCCGGTGGTGATCGATTTCATCGTCGGCAAGGACGCGCAGGTGTGGCCGATGGTCGCCGCGGGCACCAGCAACGACGAGATCATGGCCGCGCGCGGCATCCGGCCGCTGTTCGACGAGGACGAGCAGGCCGCCGAGCCCGCCGTCATCCACGAGGCGATGTCGCACGAGAAGAACAAGGGGACCGAGGCGTGAGTGAGCGCAGCGAACGAATCATGTGCCAGCGTGCGCTACGCATGCCGGCACCGAGCGTCAGCGAGGGGCAGGCATGAGTAGCACCCACACCCTGAGCGTCCTCGTCGAGGACAAGCCGGGCGTGTTGGCGCGGGTGGCGAGCCTGTTCTCGCGCCGCGGGTTCAACATCGAGTCGCTCGCGGTCGGCGGCACCGAGATCCCCGAGATCTCGCGCATGACGATCGTCGTGACGGTCGAGGACCTGCCGCTCGAGCAGGTCACCAAGCAGCTCAACAAGCTGGTGAACGTCATCAAGATCGTCGAGCAGGACGCCGACGCCTCGGTGGCGCGCGAGCTGATCCTGGTGAAGGTGCGCGCCGACGCCAGCGTGCGCACCCAGGTGATCGAGGCGGTGCAGTTGTTCCGCGCCAAGGTGATCGACGTCTCGCCCGACGCGCTGACCGTCGAGGCGACCGGAACCCGGTCGAAGCTGGACGCGCTGCTGCGCATGCTCGAGCCGTACGGTATCCGCGAGATCGTGCAGTCCGGTGTGGTCGCTGTCGGCCGCGGGCCGAAATCGATCACCGCGACGCGCTAGCACCGCGACGCGCTGGACAAACAGACCTATCAAGAATCACTAGAAGGGAACCAACCAAGTGGCAGTCGAGATGTTCTACGACAACGACGCCGACCTGTCGATCATCCAGGGCCGCAAGGTCGCTGTCATCGGCTACGGCAGCCAGGGCCACGCGCACTCGCTGAGCCTGCGCGACTCCGGCGTGGACGTCCGCGTCGGTCTCGCTGAGGGTTCGAAGTCGCGCCCGAAGGCCGAGGAAGCCGGCCTGACCGTCGGTACCCCGGCCGAGGTTTCGGAGTGGGCCGACGTGATCATGGTGCTGGCGCCCGACACCGCGCAGGCGTCCATCTTCACCAACGATATCGAGCCGAACCTGAAGGACGGCGACGCGCTGTTCTTCGGCCACGGCCTGAACATCCACTTCGGCCTGATCAAGCCCCCGGCGGAGGTGACCATCGGCATGGTCGCGCCGAAGGGCCCCGGCCACCTGGTGCGTCGCCAGTTCGTCGACGGCAAGGGTGTTCCCGCCCTGATCGCCATCGACCAGGACCCGAAGGGCGAGGGCCAGGCGCTGGCGCTGTCCTACGCCAAGGGCATCGGCGGCACCCGCGCCGGCGTCATCAAGACCACCTTCAAGGAAGAGACCGAGACCGACCTGTTCGGTGAGCAGGCCGTGCTGTGCGGTGGTACCGAGGAGCTGGTGAAGACCGGTTTCGAGGTCATGGTCGAGGCCGGTTACGCGCCGGAGATGGCCTACTTCGAGGTGCTGCACGAGCTGAAGCTGATCGTCGACCTGATGTACGAGGGCGGCATCGCGCGGATGAACTACTCCGTCTCCGACACCGCCGAGTTCGGTGGCTACCTGTCGGGTCCGCGCGTCATCGACGCCGACACCAAGGAGCGGATGAAGGCGATCCTCAAGGACATCCAGGACGGCACCTTCGTCAAGCGCCTGGTCGCCAACGTCGAGGGCGGCAACAAGGAGCTCGAGGGTCTGCGCAAGAAGAACGCCGAGCACCCCATCGAGGTCACCGGCGCCAAGCTGCGCGGCCTGATGAGCTGGGTCGACCGGCCGATCACCGAGACCGCGTAATCGTTGCGGCACAGAACGGCCCGGCACCTCGAGGTGCCGGGCCGTTCTGTTATCAGGTGCTGTGCGTCTAGCTGCTGCCGAAGAAGACGCCGCGCGGCCAGCCCCAGTGACCGTTGCCGTGCCAGCCGTTGTCGTGCCAGCCGTCGCAACGATCCCACTGGTTCCACCGGTTCCAGTCGTTGTCCCAGAGATCCCAGCCCCAGTCCCCGTGGCAATCCTTGGGGTGGTGGCGGACCTCGGTGAGGGTGGGGGCGCCCGGCTCGGCCGTTGCGGGTACGGCCAAGGCGGCCAAAGGTATTGCGGCGACCGCGCCTGCGACGGCCACGCGGGCCAGCATCCGTCCGGTCGCGGACTTGCTTGTGGTGGACAACATCAATCCTTTCACGCTGCGGCGAACTGCTCGTTCGCCATCCCCTCGCGGAGATACGTCCGCCTGAGCTGGGCGAACGGGTCGGGACATGACGTGCCGTCGTCGTCGCCGGAATGCGACCCCCTGGACATACCGCCGTGCGGGCGACCGCACGCCTACACTCTGCACCACTCGGGCCGAAACGTCACTGGGAGATCGGCATTCGAGAAGACTTTCAGTCCGAAGTACTACCCCGATGGGGGGATCCCCTGAGTGTGACGCCGGGGTTGTACCGGACCGCCCTGGCGTACTCGTTGCGCCGCAGACGTATCCGCCGACCGGCCGCGTCGTCCCGTGCGTTCGGAGCGCTCACCTCGTCTCAGTGCCTGTACCCCGCGAATAGCAACTATCTGGCAATGGACCCGGCGTGTAAGGTTCCCCGCGAATCGGTTCCGACTCGCCACGATGCCTCTCGAGCCTTGCCACGGCGGTCGCAACGCGCCAGACTGGGCAAATGACAACCCTGTCTGTGGTGTCACCCGATTCGGCCGCCGCCGAGCTCGGACGCGCGGCGCGCAAACGGATCTCGCGTTCCGCGCTCGGCGCCTGGCAATCTGCGGCCGACCGCATCGATCCGGTTACCACGCTGGAGCGCCAGGCTGCCACCCGTGTCCCCGAGCTCGTTCCCATTCGCTATGCGCGGATGGCCGCCGCGCCGTTCCCGTTCCTGCGCGGCGCGCCCGCCATCATGGCCGCCGATCTGGCCGCGTCCCCGAACACCGGGTTGACCGTGCAACTGTGCGGTGACGCGCACCTGTCGAACTTCGGCCTGTTCGCCTCGCCGGAACGCTCGCTGGTGTTCGACCTGAACGATTTCGACGAGACCTTGCCGGGTCCGTTCGAATGGGATGTGAAGCGCTTGGCCGCCAGCATCGCGGTCGCCGCGCGGGCCAACGGCCGCCCCGACGTCGACGCGGAGCAAGCCGTGCTTGCCGCCGCCCGCGGCTACCGCGAAGCGATGCTCCGGTTCGCCGCGCTCGACGGCATGACGGTCTGGTACCAGCAGGTCAACGCCGACGCTGTCGCGGCGGTGGTGCGCAATCCCAAGCGGCGCAAGGGCGTCGAACGGACGCTGGCGTCGGCGCGCGCCCGCACCAGCCTGCAAGCGCTGGAGAAGCTCACCGAGCCCGGCGCCGACGGTCGCGTCCGGATCCGGCACCGTCCGCCGTTGCTCACGCCCCTCGAACCGGCGGAAGAGGAGGCGGTCTCGTCGGTATTCGCCGCTTACCGTCGCAGCCTGCCCGAGGAGCGCCGGGTGTTGCTGGACCGGCACCGGTTGGTCGAGGTCGCCCGCAAGGTGGTAGGCGTCGGCAGCGTCGGCACCAGATGCTTCATCGGCCTGCTCGTCGACCGCGACACCTCCGGTCCGCTGTTCCTCCAGGTCAAAGAGGCCCAGGAGTCGGTGCTGAGCCCGCATCTGACGAAGAGTCAGTTCCGGCACCAAGGCCACCGGGTGGTCCACGGGCAGCGACTCATGCAGGCCGCCAGCGACATCTTCCTCGGCTGGGCCACCGGGCCGGAGGGTCGCCACTACTACTGGCGTCAGCTGCGAGACATGAAGGGCTCCGCGGTGATCGAGGACATGCCCTTCGCGGCGCTGACCGAGTACGCCACGCTGTGCGGATACAGCCTGGCGCGTGCCCACGCCCGCTCTGGCGATCGCGTCGCCATCGCCGCGTATCTCGGGACCGGTGATGCGTTCGATCGCGCGATGGCGGCGTTCGCCCTCGCGTATGCGGACCAGACCCTCGACGATCACCAGGCGCTGCTCGAGGCGATCGAGACCGGGCGCGTCGTCGCCGCCGAACCGGAGGCGTGAGACCGGGCCGAGCCCGTCGCGGGGTGTGCGGTTCGGCGGTCGAGCGTGCGGCGTCGAAGAGTCCTTCTACACTGGCTACCGATGAGTAAGTTCTTCGATTCGGTCGACGAGGTGACCCGGCGTCTGACCGCGGCGGGTTACCTGCCGTCCCTGGATATCGCCACGGCCGTGTTCCTCGCCGGACACCTCGGCAAGCCGTTGCTGATCGAGGGTCCCGCAGGCGTCGGCAAGACCGAGCTGGCGAGGGCCGTCGCCGCGGCGACCCAGGCCGAACTGATCCGCCTGCAGTGCTACGAGGGCATCGACGAGGCGCGCGCCCTCTACGAGTGGAACCACGCCAAGCAGCTGCTGCGCATCACCGCCGCCGACGGCGAGGACTGGAACCGCACGCGCGATCACGTCTTCACCGAGGAGTTCCTGCTCGACCGCCCGCTGCTGGCCGCCATCCGCAACCCCGAACCCACCGTCCTGCTCATCGACGAACTCGACAAGGCCGACGTCGAACTCGAAGGACTGCTGCTCGAGGTGCTCGGCGACTTCCAGGTCAGCATCCCCGAGTTCGGCACCGTCACCGCGGTGCGCAAGCCGTTCGTCCTCGTCACCTCCAACGCCAACCGCGACCTCTCCGAGGCGCTGAAGCGGCGCTGCCTGTACCTGCACATCGACTACCCGACGGCGGAACTCGAGCGAGCGATCGTCCGGATGAAGGTGCCCGAGCTGGACGAGGCGCTCGGCGAGCCGATCGTGCGGGTGGTCGGCGCGCTGCGCGAACTGCCGCTGCGCAAATCGCCGTCGATCGCCGAGACCGTCGATTGGGCGAAGACGCTCGTGGCGCTGGGGGCGCGGAACCTGACCAACGGCGTTGTGCGCTCGACACTGGGTGTGCTGTTGAAGTATCAGTCGGACCACCGCATCGCGGTCGAGAAGCTGGCGTTGTCGGACGCGGAGCGCGACGGACGATGAAGGGATCCGGCCTCGAATGCGTTGTCCCGCAGCTGGGCAATTGTCGAATCGCCTTCGTCGGTGGGGGATTTCGTGTCGTCCAGCTGCGAGACCGTCGGTGCGGCAGCGGTAGGTCGCGCCTCGGGTGGTCCGGGGAAAGGGCTCTATGGTGAGCGCGCCGTCCCACCGTGACGTGCGGGTCGGTTCCGACGAGACGCTGACAGACCGTCTCGTCGACTTCGTCGGCCTGCTGCGCGAACACGGCATCCACGCGGGACCCAGCGAAACCGTCGACGCCGCGGCGGCGATCGTCGCGCTCGGCATCGAGAACCGCGACCGCCTGCGTTCGGGTCTGGCCGCCTGCCTGCTCCGCCGCAACGGCCAGCGCGCCGTCTTCGACCAACTCTTCGACCTCTACTTCCTGACCGCCGAGCGGCCAACGCCCGCAACGGTTCCCGAATCCATCGACACGCTGCGCGAGCGTCTGACCGCCGCATTGGCCGCCGATGATCAGGCCGCCCTCGCCGAACTCGCCCGCCAAACACTCACCGAGCTAGGCGGTTACGGCGGAGTGGGCGGTGCGGGTCAACCCTCCCGACCGGTCACCACCGCCTCCGGAGCGGGCTGGTCCTCATACCAGACCATGAAAGCCCTTCGCCCGGAAGAACTTCTGGACCGGATCGTCGCAGGCATGAGCGGCGCGGGTGAACTCGACTCCGCCGTCCAGACCATCGAGGCGCAACGTCGGCTGCGTGCCTTCCGCGGCGCCGTACAAACCGAGGCGCGCCTGCGCTCGGCCGACCTGCGCGGCACCGACTACATCGCCCGCCGGGGCGTCGACACCGCCACCGACCGGATCGATTTCCTCGGCGCCCGCGAACAAGACCTCGCCGAAATGCGCCGCCTCGTCAACCCCTTGGCGCGCAAACTCGCCACCCGCCTCGCCGCCCGCCGCCGCAAAGCCGTCCGCGGCCAGATCGACATGCGCCGCACTCTACGCCGCTCCATGGCCACCGGCGGCGTCCCCGTCGACCCGGTGCTGCGCGCACGCAAACACGGCCGCCCCGACCTCGTCGTCCTCGCCGACCTCTCCGGTTCCGTCACCGGCTTCGCCGAATTCACCCTCCAACTCGTCCAAGCGCTGCAAGACCAATTCAGCAAAGTCCGCAGCTTCGGCTTCATCGACACCTGCGACGAGATCACCGGCTTCTTCACCCCCGGCGAACCACCCCAGCCCGGCCTCTCCACCCGAATCATCCGCGAGGCGAACGTCTCTCGCTTCGGCAGCAGCAACTACGGCGAAGCCCTCCGCACCTTCGCCGACACCCACCTCGAAGCCCTCGGCCCCCGCACCTCCCTCCTCATCCTCGGCGACGCCCGCACCAACCGCACCGACCCCAACCTCCCCGCCCTGGAGGCGATGACCGACCGAGCCAAACACGCCCACTGGTTGAACCCGGAACCGGCCCGGTCGTGGGCCACGGGGGATTCCGCCGCGTTGACCTACGCGGATCACGTGACGATGCACGAATGCCGCAATGTGCATCAGCTGACGGAAGTAATCAGCCGCCTCCTGCCAGCGTGAGCGTCATTGCGGCACAGGTGATTGCGGGCTGCCACAGCACTTTCTCGACCCATCTCTTCTGTCCGTCCATGATTCGTGGAGGATGTTGGCAGGCCGCGCGAGTTGCTCGGTCTCGGCGACGATATGCGGCAGCGCCGTTCGGCGCGCTCCACGCCGCGCCTCGAGCCGTGAGGGCGGCTGGGTCCGGGCCGAACGGGACATCGATCCAAGCAAGTGGTAATCACGTTCGGCTTTGTCGCGCCTTCGACGGCGACGGGGTGTTATGTGCAGGTGGTGCGAGACCGGGGACCGGGGACGTAGGGCATGCGGCCAGGCTCGACCAATCGTCGAATCGGAGGAATAAACGGCGGCGGGGACTGCACGACCGTCCTTCGCTACCCTGGACCAATCTGACATGTAGGGCGCTGGAGGTGGGCGTCGATGGGTGGCAAGATCGACAGTGGTCTGGTCGGCACGATCAAGTGTCTCCGATCCATCGAGTTGTGTGCGGGCGCAGGCGGACTGGCACTCGGGCTCGAGCAGGCAGGGTTTGACCCGGTTGTCCTCGTGGACTATCGCAAGGAGGCTTGTGCAACCTTGAGTACGAATCGTCCGAAATGGGCTGTTCTCCATCGCAGTATCCACGCGGTGGACCCACTCCGTGACCTCTATTCGGGGTATGAGATCGACTTGATCTCGGCGGGTCTGCCAAGGGTGAAGTCCTCCGCGACGGCATCTCGGGCAAGGGGCGACAGCGAAGAGCTGGAATTGCTCGAAGCTACTGGCCGTCTCGTCTCGGAGTTGCGACCCCGCGCGTTGTTGGTAGAGAATGTTCCTGACCTGGTCCGTCGAGCCGAGTATGCCGCCAGTCGCTCGTACGTCGAGAAGTATCTAGACGCAGTAGGATACGAGTACGCCTGGATGATGGTCGACGCCTCCGAGTTTGCCGTGCCACAGCACCGCCTCCTCGGGATTCTTGTGGCATTCCGCGACGGGGGTGTCGACTTGTTCATGGCAGGTCTGGCCAGGCGAGCGCCGTCACGACACTTCACGGTCGGGTCGGTACTGCGAGATTCGATGGCATCACGGGGTTGGGAACAAGCAGCCGAATGGGCCGCGTACGCTGACGATCTGGCCCCGACTGTCGTGGGTGGTTCCTGGGATCGCGGCGGCGCAGACCTGGGTCCCCGCGGATCGCAACAGGCCTGGGCCAAATTGGGCGTGAACGGCGCATCGCTGATAGACGCTCCTCCTGAAGCCGGATTCCACTGGAACCCTGTCGGCGAACGGGATCAGTTGGTGAAGCTGACTGTCGATCAAGTCGCGCTGCTTCAAGGATTTCCATCGTACTGGCAGGTATGTGGGCGAAAGACTGCCAGGTATCGGCAAATCGGAAACGCGACGCCTCCGCCAGCGGCGCACGCAATCGGATTGGCGCTACGTGCGGCACTGAGCGGGTGACCGTTCACTCTGCACTGGCGCCACATGACTATTATCCACTGTCATGCCTGCACTTCCCGAGGTCCTGATCGGACAGGACAAGATCGACATGGTCGATCTGTTCGCGGGACCCGGAGGGCTCGATGTGGCTGCCCGCTGGATGGGCTTGTCTGTCTACGGACTCGAGTGGGATGCTGATGCCTGCGCGACCCGCGGCGCCGCCCAGCTGAATGACAGTGTCCACGATGTGCGGAAGTACGGTCCGCGATCCGTGCCCGGGGCGACGATTCTCGTGGGTGGGCCCCCTTGCCAGACTTTCACCGTCGCAGGCACCGGAAGCGGTCGCCGAGCGCTGGATCGCGTGCTGGGGTTCATCGAGAGAATGGGGGCAGGCGAGGACGTGCGCGACGAGGTTGCGAAACTGGACGATGAGCGAACCGGGTTGGTGTTGGAGCCGTTACGGTGGGTATTGGAAGCTCATCGCGATCGGAGGCCGTTCAAAACCATTGTCCTGGAGCAGGTTCCTGCTGTAGAACCGGTGTGGGCAGCGATGCGTGAGGTTCTCGAGGACAAGCTGAACTATCACGTCGACCACGGTGTACTTCGTACCGAGGAGTTCGGCGTACCACAGACCCGCCGTCGGGCAGTACTGATCGCATCGCGGGAAGGTGAGTACAAGCTTCCGAAAGCTACGCACCGCCCATATCGCAAGGGTGTCCTGCGCTCGGCCGGTGACTCGACACGTCGGCCTTGGGAAACGATGGGCGAGGCGCTGCCGCACCGGGCCGACCCATTCGAAGTGATCTCGAACTACGGCACCGGAGGGAATCCGAAACTGCGTGGAAGACGCACTTCGGATCAGCCCTCGGCGACGGTCACCGGAAAGATCTCCCGAAATCGAGTCCTACAAGGGGGTGCCGAAGGGCGGTTCAGCCCGGAGGAGGCAGGTCGACTGCAGACATTCCCGCTCGACTATCCGTGGAGAGGCGGCGACATAGCCCAGCAAATCGGCAATGCGGTGCCTCCGGTGTTTGCGCTGCACGTGCTATCGGCCGCGTTGGGCAAACAGGTGGACCCCGAAGACGCTCGGCGGGCTGTTGACACCAGCTGGAGCGAAGTTTGTCGGCGGGCATCTTCCGGAGAGCCGCCGATCGTCGCCAATCCGCTTCCTGAGCAGAGGCCGCTGTTCTAGTGCCTCGTCAAGCAACCTTCGGTAGGTAATCAGGTTGCCGGATCTTGGAGTTGACGGCGAAGTCGCGTTTGGGTTGGGCGTGCTGGTTGTACCAGCGGATGTAGGCGCCGATCGCGGCGTCCTGTTCGTTGTGGCTGCGGTGGTCGGTTCCGTTCAACGCGAAATAGCGGAGAGCGGCGAATTCGGCTTCGATCCAGTTCAACCACGATGAATAGGTCGGCAGGAACACCAGTTCCACGTCGTTGACCGCGGCCCAGGCGCGGACCTCGGCTCGCTTGTGCGGGGAGAAGTTGTCGACGATGACGTAGAGCCTTTCGCCAGGCCAGCGCGCCCGCAGCGACTTCAGCAACGACAGGAACTCCTGCCATCGCTTACGATCCCGGATCCGATAGTGGAGCTTGCCGCTCGCCAGATCCAGAGCGCCGAGTAGGTGCCGCACGCCCTGGGTGCGCCGGTAGGTCGCCCGCAGCCGTTTCGGGGTTCGTCGTGGGAACCAGCCACGACCAGCGCGGGGTTGCAGATTCAGCGGTCCGAACTCGTCCACGCAGACCACCCGTCCATCGGTGGGCCGGTGGTCGTAGAGGTCCAGGACGCGGTTCATCTTCGCGGTGAACTCGGGGTCGGTCCCGGCTTTCCAGGTTTTGACCGCCTGCCACGACACCCCCTCGGCTTTGAGGATCTTGCGCAGAGTTTCGCGGCTGATATCGGCGATTCCGTTGCTGAGCAACACTTCTCGCAGTTTCGACAGACTCCACACCGAGAACGGCCAGCCCAGGTCCCGCGGGCAGCACCGGGCGATGCAGGCGATGCGTTCACGCGTCGCCCGATCTACCTTCTTCGGCCTGCCCGCGCTCCATTTTGGGTCCAAAGCCTCGAACCCCCGTTCGTTGAACTCGTGGATCACCTGCCGCACATACGCCTCGCTGACCTGCATCAACCGAGCGATCGCGGGAACCGGCTGCCGCTGGGCCGAGGCCATCACCACGATCGCTCGTCGCGTCCTGATCGGCTGTTTGCTCGTCTTGGTGATCTTCTGCAACCGGCGCCCCTCCTCCGGGGTCACCTCTCGCACAAACACTTCCGGCTTCCGGGCCACCGGCACCACCTCCACCGGCAGCATCACCGGCCACAGGCCCACGATCAACCCGACACCCGGTTACCGAGGCAACCTACTTGGACGAGGCACTAGCGCTCGGGCATCGCCTCGTGTTCACGTGGCAGCGAGGTCTACCTGGAGTCTCGGGGAGTGCGAGATCCCGCCGCTGTAGCAGTTGCAGCTCGCCGAACGATGGGCCTTGTGCGCGTCGTGGAATCGGCGCACAGTCGTTGACAAACTTCTAGCCAAAGGGCATAGGGTTATCCGGCATGGGGGTGTAAAGCTCCCGTCGTCGACTCAGTTGTGCGACAGTGGGATTGAGGGGTGAAGGGGTTGACAGATGGTCCGAACGACGGCCCACGTTTCCCGACGAAGCCGCGCCTACCGAGGTGCTCGCGAGCTGCTCGTGCACCGCAATCTCTGCAGCGGTCTCGTTGTCGTTTGCATCCCGCCTGGCGCAGCCCTACAGGCCGTCGACAGAGATTCTGGCCGCGGATCACGACCACCGGCCAGACGCGGTGTCGGCCCGCATCCCAAACCGTCACCACGATTGGCGATCCTGTCGCCACTCCGGAGCAACCAGTTTTGTGGATCGCGCAGAGAGTTGCTCGACGTAGCTCAGCACCTGAGGTGAGCTCTTCCTAAACCGTCTAGCCCGGCGACGTCACAGCGAAGCGCTTCGATCGAGTTGGTGCCCAAGGTCTTCGAGCTTCCTTTCGCCAGTGAACGATTAGTCGGCTCGTGCTGCTGGTATCGCGTTCGCCGCAGCACAATTTCATTGGACCAAGATCGAGAAGGATGGCAGTGAATCACACAGCAGGGGGCGCATGGACGCCGGATCCGGACCTGATGCGGGATGTCGAAGACCAGTTCGGCCGGGCAATCGCTTCATATCGTGCGAACCCCAACTTGGTGATCGAGCATGCAAACCACGAGGAATCGATTCGCACCGGCGGTTACGCGAACCGCACCCTGCTCGAGTTGGTGCAGAACGCCGCCGACGCTATGGCGGGCGGCGGTGACAGCTCGGGGCGAGTCGAGATCGTCCTCGATCCAGAGAGATCGACTCTATACTGCGCGAACGCGGGACGCCCCTTTTCGAAGTCTGGGTTGACAGCGATCGAACACGCCCACCTCAGCGCGAAGCGAGGCGACGAGATCGGGCGTTTCGGTCTCGGATTCAAGTCGGTTCTCGCCGTGACTCGTGCGCCGCAGGTCTTCAGTCGTTCCGTATCGTTCGAATTCAACTCACCACGGGCGTCCGCGGCCCTCGTGGATGTGGGTTCCGGGGCGAAGCGATACCCGATCCTGCGAACCGCAACCTTGATCGATCCGGATGAGCATTTCGCGATCGATCCGGTTCTCGCCGACTTGTCGCAGTGGGCAGCCACAATCGTCAAACTTCCGAACGCGGTGAACCTGGAACAATTGCGGAGGGAGATCGAGACCTTTGCTTCCGAGTTCCTGCTGTTCGTCAGGTCGGTGCGTGAGATCCGGCTCCGTGTGCTCGGTGCGGGTGGATTCGAGACAAGTCACGTATCCAGGGATCTCGGAAACGGTCTGCTGAAGATCGAAAGGCCTGATGGCAGCGGTGAGGAATGGATCATCGAGGACAAGATGCACGCGCCGTCGAAGGCGGCGCGGCAGCTGGTCGGCGAAGCGGTGTCACGGAACAAGGTAAAAGTGACAGTCGCAGTGCCGGTCCGGCACTCGCAGCGCCGCGTCGGTCGCTTCTGGTCGTATTTCCCATTGCAGGACGAGACTTCGGCATCGGCACTGTTCAATGCCCCATGGAGTGTCAACGACGACCGAACTACGTTGCTGCGCAATGAATACAACCGCGAGATACTCGGGACGCTCGCCGAGGTGTTCATCGGGCTGTTGTCGCGAATCCCCACCTCCGAGGATCCCGCGGCACACCTCGACTACCTTCCTGCCCGTGGCCGCGAGGAACGTTCCTTCGGCGACTCCGTCCTGTGTTCGGCGGTGCCTCGTCTGTCCGAATCCATGGCGCTGATTCCGGACGCTTGCGGAGCTTTTCAGCACTGTGGCTCTCTGCGTCCACTGGATCTGACGGTTCCACAGAAGGACTTGTGGCACAAGCAGTGGAGTGAATCACCGAATACTGGCTCCGACGTTCCCCACTGGCGTTGTTACTCCTCCCCGCAGCGGGTCGCGCGTCTTCGGTCGCTACTTGTACGGGGCGTCGGTGAGGCGATCCTCGACGAGGACACCCGCGATGCGAAGCGGGCGTTGGAGGCCATGCCCAAGCGTGGTCTGCTCTCCTGGTTGCGGGAGTGGGCTGAGGGAGACGACATCAAGTCGACGCTCGCTGCGTTCAAGTTCATTGTCGAGCATAGGAACATCCCGGGGATCGTCCACGCCAAGGTGATCCCGACTACCGACGGAATGAAGTCGCTCGATGACAAGTCGATGGTGTTTCTCGAGCGCGAGGAAGATCTCGAGATCGATGGCGCAGAGTTTGTCGCGCCAGCCTTTCTCGCGCAGCCAGGTGTCCAGAAGATATTGCAGGAGGCTGGCTTTCGAAAGCTCGATCCCGAAGCGATCCTCACCGCCCGAGTCGAGCAGCTGTCGGAGTCGGCATCCGACGATGAGTTGACTCGGTTGTGGGACGCCGTGCTGAATGTCTCGGTACCTGTAGCGGTCCGAGTGCTGACAGCACATCGTCGGCACGTCATCAAAGTGCCTACGTGTGACGGTGGTTGGGCGTGGCCGCTGCAGACCTTCGACATCGACCAATTGCTGGCCCACCATTATCCAGAGTGCTCTCTCGATCGCTCCCGATGCATGCCTGACGTAGCACATGCGCTGGGAGTCGTTCAGACGCCCGTCAAGAAGTATTCGTTCGATGATGAGCCCTTCAAGGACGAGTACGAGAAGTGGGTTCTCGAGGTCGTCAACCAGATCCTCGGCGCTGGTGAGCGACCAGTGGAGCGCATGAGTTTGTATCCCAAATCCGGTCACTCGCCGGGACCCTTCTCCATGCTGATGATGCTGGAGGAGGCCGAGGTATCCGAGGCAGTCCGCACGAAATGGACCTGTGATCTCCTGTCGCTCAGCGACGCTGTGTGGGACTGCGAAGACATCGACTCCGGTGTCACCTACGAGGTGACCTCGCCCGTGCACTGGGCGGCCGACCGAGCTGGTCTCGTACGTTCGTCGCTCGGCTACCGGAGGCCGAGCGGCGTTGTTGCTCCTTCGCTTGTGCAGTACAAGGCGATCTTGCCGCTATTCGAGGGGGCGCGTGACCTCGTCGACAAACTGGAGCTTGCCGACGAGTTGGAGAGCGTCCCGGAATCGATACTGGCGGAAGGACTTGCGACATCACTGCTGCCGCCCACGATAAGCGACAGATTGCTGGGTGAATTCATTGTGGTGGCAAGTAGTATCGCTTACCCCGAGGGGTACCCACCCGCAGTCCCAGCACATGTAGGTCGCGGATTCGAATCACGTTCTCCGAAATCTGTTTTTATCGCAGTGAACGGCGAACAACGATCCTTCTTGGCTGGGCGGCATCGCCCGTATCTGATGGCCGATGAGGAACTCGCGGAGCAGTTGATCGACACCGTGGGTTGCCAGCGGTTCGAGGACACCTTCGAATTCTCGATGCACTGCGATGGCCAGCAGGCCACAGAACGTGTGCTGGATGTGTTCACTGGACTCCGCAGTACTTTTGCCGAAGAGCTCTCGGCGGCAACGGTGACAAGGGCGATACAGATCATCAAGCGTGTTACCACCGCCGACGGAGTCGAGGATCAGTCGCTCGACTGGCACCTGTCCGGCTCGGATTTGTTCGTACAGTCTGAGTTCGAGGAACGCGCACTCCTCGAGACGCTGAACGAGGCGTTCGAGCTTCGTATGAACAACGCTGACCTCGAAAGGGTTCGGCAGGCAGGCATCGACCACCGGCTCGAATCGTTGCGCCAGCGCGCGCAGGCGGCGGACGGTGACGTCGAACGCATCGACATTTACATCGGTGAAGATGATCTCCGGGACGCGTTGCCGAGTGGTCTCTGGAAGGCACTGGAAGCGCAAGGCTTGGTAGACCAGGCGACCTCGGTCGCCAAACTGTGTCTGACGGTCTACGGGTCCGACACGATCGAGAGGCTCGCAGGTGCCTTTCGCCGGGAAGGATTCCCCGATGTCCCGACGGAATGGGCCGGTCGCGGACCCACTATTTCGTGGCTACGCAAGATGGGATTCGGACCCGAGTTCGCCGGTCGGCCCAACCGTAGGGAGGAAGCGGAGTTCATCGTTCCCGGAGCAACCAGATTGACGTCGCTCCATGAATTCCAGCGAACGATCAGGGTGCAGCTCCGGGACGTTCTCACCAGGAAGGACGAGAAGGGCCGCTGCTACAAGGCAATGGTCGAGCTGCCGACTGGGTCTGGAAAGACTCGTGTCGCGACCCAAACCGTGCTCGAGCTCTTCCGGGACGACGAGATGCGAGGCACCATCCTGTGGATCGCGCAGTCGCAAGAACTGTGTGAACAGGCTGTCCAGACATGGAGCACGGTCTGGCGTGGGCTCAAAGACGAACGCCCGCTGACGATCTGTCGGCTTTGGGGTAGCAACGAGATACATGAACCGGACACCGAGTTCAGTGTCGTGGTCGCCACCGACGCCCAGCTCGACGAGGCGATCACCAGGCCCGAATATCAGTGGCTCAGCGAACCCGCCGCGGTGATCATCGACGAAGGCCACCGCGCCGGTGACTCCGAGCGGTACACCCGCATTCTCGATTGGTTGGGTGTCGCGGGCCACGGATACGCACGACCGCTGGTCGGTCTGTCCGCAACACCGTTCAAAGGCAACTCCGATCACGCGTCAGCGCGACTGGCCTCACGGTTTGGGAACCGAATCCTACGGGCGTTCGACTACGATGCGTATCGGAAGCTGGCCGACATTGGCATCCTTGCACGTGTGCAACACGAGGTGTTGCCTACGGGTCATACCGTGGTGATGGACGACGCGGAGAAGAAGCACGCCACGAAGTTCAAGGCAATCCGACCCAGCGTCCTGGATAAGATCGGCCAGGACCATAAGCGGATGGCAATTCTCGTCGAACACATCCTCGGCACTGAGCACAAGCAAGGCACTGTTGCCGATGGTTCTGTCCTGGTGTTCATGCCGAGCGTGCTCTCTGCGCAGGTTCTCGCGGCGATCCTGTCGTATCGCGGAATCACGGCAGAATCGGTCAGCGGCGATACGGGTCGGCAACGGCGTCGGGAAGTCATTCAGCAGTTCAAGGAAGGGAAGATCGACGTCCTGACGAACTGTGACCTTCTGGTCCAGGGGTTCGATGCACCCGGAGTTCGGACTCTCTACATCGCGCGCCCCACGTTCAGCCCGAATGCCTACATCCAGATGGCTGGGCGTGGCCTGCGTGGTCCGGCGAACCAGGGCAGCGCCCTGTGTCGAATTGTGGATCTGGAGGACAACTTCGGTGACAACAACGACTTTCTCGGGTTCCGCAAGTACGCCGATCTGTGGGAGGAACACCGTCTATGATCATCGTTCCGGATCTTGCGGAGGTCGTTCGTAGCGCGCGGAGCGATGCGGAGCGGCGAGTCGCCAAACTGCTCAAGGCGATTGAAGGGCCCGAGTACAGTGTCGCTTTCCACTCGGTAAATCTTCGTTCGCATGCCCACAAACAGCAGGCGGAAGCCGATTTCGTCATCCTCTGGCGCGGTGTCGTCGTGGTCGTCGAAGTGAAGGGGGGAGGCATAAGGAAGCACAGTGGCGCCTGGTGGTCCGTTGATCGGCACGGCGAGTGGCACAAGCTGTCAGAATCGCCTATGACACAGGCGCAATCGGCGATGTTCGCCCTCCGCGACATCCTTCGAGAGGAAGGGCTTGGGTGGTTCGCGCACGAGGCCGTAGTCATCACGCCGGACATCGATGCGCCTCCGCATTCGATCGGGTGGTCGCCGACGCACTGGTTCGCCAAGAACGAGATGACTGTCGCGGGTCTCAGGGCAGCGCTCGATGCCGTCGTGGCCGGCGCCCGCTCAGCACCCGGCAATGTCAAGAAAGCCTCCGCCAAGGGCCTCATGGAACGGTTGTTCGGGGAGTTCACTCGGATGCCGGTTGTCGACGCACAGCGCGGAGCAATTCTGGAGGAGCAGAACAAGGCGACCGAGGAGCAGGCCAGAGTGCTGGCTTCGCTCGCTCGCAACCAGCGGATGTTCGTATTCGGCGGTGCGGGGACAGGAAAGTCGCTGGTGTTGGCCGAGGCCGCCAAGCTCGAGGCCGATGCGGGGCGATCGGTTCTGATCACCTTCCATTCGCATGCCCTTGCCGACCTGTTCGCTCCACTTGTCGCGGGGCGAACGATTGACGTCTTGCCGTTCGACAGACTGACCGGTGACAAACGATACGAGGCTGTTCTCGTCGACGAGGCACAGGACTTGATGACGGCGGACGCGATGGACCGATTGGATACCGTCATCGCGGGTGGTCGGGCCAAGGGTCGATGGAGGATGTTCCTGGATCCGAACAACCAGGCGCACGTGGACGGTCGATTCGACCAGGATACTTTCGATCTGATCGCGGATGAGGCGCCGTCCTTCGACCTGAGTCGGAACGTGCGCAACACCAAAGCGATCGTCGACGTCGTTCAGGGTTACCTGGGTGCCGATGTTGGAGATCCGGGCATCGTGCACGGCGAGAAAATCCAATGGCACTGGACGGATCAGACCTTTGGAGTCACCGAGGCGGCTCGTATCGCGCGGGAGCTGGCGTCGGAAGGTGCTGCACGCAAGGACATCTGGATCATCTCCGTATCCGGTCGAACGCAGCAGATGCCCCTCGACAGCTTCATGGTGAAGCACCCCAAGCAGACCAAAGGCCTTGAGGTCGAGCATGTGATCGTGTGCGATCTGCCTATCGACTTCGACGATACGGCTGTCGCTGCGTTCTACGTGTCGATCACCCGAGCCCGTGTGTCGCTCCACATCGTCGCAACCCAGGACGACAAGCGCAGACTTCAGGAACTCGCGCAGCAGCGAGGAGGTATCAGATGACCCTCACCAAGACGCAAAAGAGTGCACTCGAACACCTGCGGGCGGCCTACATAGGGCCGGAGAGTGACTACGACGAAGTCCTTTTCAATCGTCCCAACCTCCAGTACTCGGTGGGCATGCTGTTCCCAGCCCAATTCAGTTCGGCGGGCTCCCATGAGGACCGTGCGGAGGACGAGTCAGAACTTGATGCGACCGTTCCTGCAGGCGAAATCGAGGAGTCGGGCGCAGGGGTGCCTCTTGCCGAGGAGTGGCGACCGACATCGGTTGCGCTGTCGTTCGTCACCGACAGCACCGAGGTTGTCTGTCGGGTAGCAGGTGGGACGTATGCCCCGATCGTCGACGACGGCCCGCCACGCTGGCAGCGGCAGCCCTTCGAGTTCTCCGACATCAGACTGGGAGTCGGTCGACGCTCGCAGTTTCGGGTGACGGGTGAAGTGCCGTTCGAAGTCGGATCGTTGTGGCGACCTTTCGGTGACTCCCACTTGGTAACGGTGCACATCAAGGTCCACACGAGTACCACCGGCGACGACAAGCTCGACATTCCACGGATGCTGTTCCAGGTGGAGCTGGAGGTGACGGCCGCTGCAGGCGGGCAGATCCAGGAGTACTTCTCGTCGCGAGCGTTCGAGATCGACGAGGAAGCCACCGAGCTGCGACTGCGTTACCGGAATCGCAAGATCTACGGCGTCGGGCACGGTATGGCAGCAGACTGGAAGTTCGAGGCTGGTCGCTGTGCCAAAGTGTTTCTCGATCCGGTCCCGTCGTTCGTCGTTCCCCAAATCGAGACAACCGGGTTTGCCCCGGGCTCGCCGGAAGCGCGAGCGCTTCGCCTGGACGAACTGGCACGAATGGACACCGAACCGGAGCCAGTGCTCGCGTCACTCGACGCGTTCGTCTCGGCCTTCGCCGTTTGGGTCACGGAACAGGAGGCACGAGTCGGGACCTTCGACGACCACACCGCCGTCGCGAAGGCGGTCGTGGGCCGCGCACGTTCTGCGGTTCGGCGCATGGAGGAAGGTGTCAAGCAACTCCGTGTGCCTGGCAATGGCACACTGCGGCAGGCTTTTTCGATGGGGATGGCAGCGATGCGTCTGCAGATGTTGCAAACCCTGAAGACTCGAAACGACGAGCCGGAAGAGCCGAAGTGGCGGCCATTCCAGCTCGGCTTCCTTCTGGTTTCGCTGGCTTCCACCGTCGACGCACACCACCCGGATCGCGAAGTGGTAGACCTGATCTGGTTCCCCACCGGCGGCGGCAAGACCGAGGCATACCTCGGCCTAGCCGCCATCGAGGTCTTCCGACGTCGCCTTGCGTATGGCATCGAAGGGGGCGGAACCGCAGTCATCACACGGTACACGCTTCGCCTACTGACAGCTCAGCAGTTCCAGCGGGCGGCCGCGCTGATTTGTGCGATGGAGATTCTGCGGAAGTCTGATCCTCGAGCCAAGGGCCTGGCACGTTTCTCCATCGGCCTATGGGTCGGAAACGAGGCAACACCGGCGACACTCGGTGAGGCCAAGAAAGCCCTGGAGCGGATGCACCGCGCGGCGCGTCCTGAAGAGGCGAACAGCTTTCAGGTCGAGAGCTGCCCGTGGTGCTTTACTCCGCTGGTACCCGCGGAGAGGTCGTCCGACCGCAGCAGTTATGGGGTCAAGCTGGTCGGCCACGACGTCATCATGCACTGCACGGATATGAACTGTGAGTTTCACGATGAGCTACCGCTGTCGGTGATCGACGATGTCCTATACCAGAATCCGCCAACGATTCTGCTCGCCACCGTCGACAAGTTCGCCAGGCTGCAGTTCAAACCCGAAGCGGGCAGCCTGCTCGGGCTGTCCACGAACTACGAGCAGCCGTCCATGATCATTCAAGACGAGTTGCACCTGTTGTCCGGTCCGCTCGGGACCACGGTGGCGGTTTTCGATGCGGTGATCCAGCTACTTCTCTCGCGCGGCGGCACGAGCCCCAAGATCGTGGCCTCGACGGCGACGATCCGCGCTTCCGGTGAGCAGATTCAAGGTCTGTATGGTCGTTCTGTTCAGCTGTATCCACCAGCCGGTCTGGACGACGACAGCACATTCTTCTCTCGGCCGGTCAAGTCCGGCGAAGGGCGCTTGTACGTGGGACTCATGCCCCAGTCGCTGTCGCAAGCGTCCGCCCTGGTAGCGACGACCGCGCCCTTGGTCGAGATTCCGGAAGTGCTGACCGGCCAATCCGAGGATGGGCCGTCACGGGACGCTTTCTGGACGCTGGTCATGTACCACAACAGTCTCCGAGAGCTCGGACGATCGGGGACGTTGGTGGTCGATGACGTCAATGGACGCTTGGAAACGCGCGCGGATCGACTCGGGATTCCGCTGCGGCGCGTCCGGGCAGGCCGCGTGCTGGAATTGACGAGCCGAAAGGGCCCAGAGGAGCTTCCGAATGACCTGCGTGAACTGAGGTCAACCGCGGACAGAACGGACGAGGCGATCGATGTCGTGCTGTCGTCGAACATGCTGTCGGTGGGGATCGACATCCCACGGCTCGCGCTGATGCTGATGGTCGGACAGCCGAAGACGACTGCCGAGTACATTCAGGCGACCAGTCGCGTGGGGCGCGGAAAGAACAACGGCATCATCGTTACGTTGTTCCGGTCCAACCGCGCCCGGGACCGCTCTCAGTTCGAGACCTTCCGTGGCTATCACGAAGCGTTGTATCGAAGTGTCGAGCCGACCAGTGTCACTCCGTGGTCGATGGCCTCACGGGAACGTTCGCTGGCGGGTGCCCTCGTTGCCCTGGTCCGGCAGACCATTCCGATGCTCGCGTCCGACGCCGCGGCGATTTTCTTCGATCTCGACAATGACATGCTCCGGCCGCGAGTCGAGAAATTGGTCGAACAGTTCATGACCTATGTCGAGCGATCCGATTCGATCGAGGAAGAGGAGACGAGGAAGCAGATATGGATGCTTCTTCGTGAGTGGGATCGCCGCGCTCGCGCCGCGCGGGAGGAGAACGGTTCGCTTCGCTACGACCGGCGCAATCAGGCCGATCAGGCGCTGCTGAAGCGATTCGGACAGGCTGGCGAAGGATGGCTGGTCGGTGACTCTATGCGGTCGGTGGAGCCGAATGTCGCTGTCGAGGTTCGGGAGCCGAATGAGGAGGGACAACATGGAACGGATCAAGCATGACCTTCGGCTCTCGGAGACGATCACGCCGTTCGGTGTAGGTGCGATCGCGGATGTGCGCGGCGAGTCGATAATCGCGTCCGATACGTCGTGGTGGGACCGGCGGTCGGCGCCGGAGATCAGCTGTGAGCGATTGCTTTCGCGCCTTGGGCCAGGCGAACTCCGGCAGCCGCCCGCGCATGCTGGCAGAAGCGCCAAGGATACTGCGGCACTCCTATATTGGAGGTTCCCGGCCTGGCGGTTCTGTGAGCGTTGTTCGAAGCTGTCGAGATATTCGGAGCGGAACAAGGGACGCTGGAGCAACTCCTGCGCCTGCGGTGGAGTGCTGGTTCCGATGCGTTACGTGGCCATCTGCGAAGGCGGCAGTCATGTGCAGGACATCAACTGGTTTCAATGGGCGCATCGTGGTCATGATGAGGGGGTGACCGATGAGGTCCGATTCTGCCGTGCGTACAAGGAGCTGCTGTTCGTCCGGTCGAGGAAACATGGCGAAGGTCTCGCGTCGCTGCGTGTCACTTGTGGAGGCTGCAACCGAGCACGATCGCTCGCGGAATTGGTAGGCGCTGGTTCGCTTCGTCGCGACGGGATCAGATGCGAGGGGCGGCAGCCGTGGCAGGACAGGGACTTTGTCGAGCAGCCGTGTGAACACCCGTTGTTCGCCGTTCAGCGCGGCGCCACGGGCAACTACATCGCAGAACGGGTATCCGCGTTGGATATCCCCGAAGCGCGGCCGCAATCGAAGGAATTGGAAGACCGCGTCCGCGGCCATGTGCTGTTCGAGAGGGTCGAGGGCGACAACGGCGGACCACAAGCCGACCTAGTCGCAGGCTGGATTGCCGAGGAACTCGGCATCGACAAAGAAATGGTACTAGCGCTCGCAAACCAGAAGACGACCGAAGAGGATGAGTCGTTAGTGCTCGACTTGAAGGACGGCGAGTGGTCTGCGTTCCTCGGAAAACTCGGCACCCGTCGAGACTGCAGCGAAAGCAATTTCGTTGTCGATGGTTGGCCGGTCGATTCAACGATGTCGGGCAATCAGGCACTGGCTGCGTGTATCTCGGGAATCGGTCAGGTCCGGAGGGTGCGTGAGGTCAGGGCGCTCAGAGGCTTCAGGCGGTACAACGCGCAAGCGGAGCGAATACCGGCCGATCTCGGACCTGACCGGAAGCGACGGCCGATCTTCCCGGCGCTCGAGCTGTTCGGGGAGGGATTCTTCATCAGATTCGACGAAGACCGGATCGCCGAATGGGAGTCCGACACCCGAGTGCAACAGCGGGCAGGTTTGCTACTGACGCGACGTCGCGAGCTACAGTGGGCGCACCGTTTGGACGAGCCGGAACCTCGATACATTGCTCTGCATACTATTGCCCACCTGCTGATTCGTCGGCTCGCCTTCGCTAGCGGATATTCGTCCGCGTCCCTGCAGGAACGGATTTACGCGAACTCGAGCCGCCCCGATCGGACCGCGGGCATTCTTATCTACACTGCTGCCGGGGATGCCCAGGGCACACTAGGAGGCCTGGTCCGTCTCGGCGAACCCGGTCGCCTGATCCCACTGATGCTTGCCGCACTCGACGATGGTGATGTCTGCTCGAATGACCCCGTGTGCATCGAAAGCGATCGTCAGGGGACATCCCTGTTGAATCTTTCGGCATGTCACGGATGCACGTTGGTGAGCGAGACGTCCTGTGAATCAGGGAATCGTTTGCTGGATCGTCAGCTGGTGTACGGCGGCAGCAAGACACCAGGGTTGTTGGAGGCGGTCTTGCCCGAGCTGAGGAGCACTGTCGGCGCAAAGTGATAGGTGGGTGTTACCGCCCCGCATGTTTGAACTGCCACGCCGCCACCCCCAGCACCGCGATCCCCACCACCAACGTCCCCAACCCACCCATCATCAACCGCACCGTAATCCGGTGCAGCCTCTCGTACCTCTGCCGGTTCTCGAAGAACTTGTCGGTAGGCACTGTGTCGCCGATGAAGCAGGATTCGGAGGCTTTGATGGCGCGGGCGGCGAGGGAGTCGGCGATGCCGCCTGCGGTGAGGGCGAGGACGGCGGTGGCGATGCAGGTGAGGGAGACAGCGGTGAGTGCGACCTGGAACATGGGACCCCCGGGTGATGCGTGTCGCTGGTGAGCGACGGCTGTTGTGCTGAGTACCAACAGTTTGGCGGTGGGGTCCGACAGGTTTCGGTTCCGTATCTCGATCGTTGTGCCAGGGTGGTGGGTGTCTCCGTGATGTGTGAGCAGGACTGGTGTGGTGGGGGGACTCAGCGGCGCACTTCGGTGAGCGCGACTGGGCGGCGCTCGGCGCGGGAGCGTGTGCAGGCTTCGGCGATGTAGGCGGCTTCGAGCGCGTCGGCCACGGTGCAGGGGGTGGGGGTGGAGCCGGTGGCGACGGCGACGAAGGTGGCGAGTTCCTCGGTGTAGGCGCGGCGGAATCGTTCCATGAAGCCGGGATAGGCGGGGTAGGGCGAGGCGTGGTGGTCGGGTTCGACGGAGCGCAGTGGAGCGCGGTCGTCGAGGCCGACGATGGCGTTGCCGCGTGAGCCGAGGACCTCGAGGCGGACGTCGTAGCCCGCGCCGTTGTAGCGCCCCAGGTTCACCGTGGCGAGAGTGCCGTCGTCGAGCGTGAGGAGGGCGGCGGCGGTGTCGATATCGCCTGCGGCGGTGAAGAATTGGTCGCCGCGATTGGCGCCGTGCGCGTAGACCTCGGTGACCTCGCGGCCGCTGACCCAGCGGATGATGTCGAAATCGTGGACGCCGCAGTCGCGGAACAGTCCACCCGAGCGACGGACGTAGTCGGCGGGCGGCGGCGCCGGGTCGAGGGTGGTGGCCCGCAGGGTGTGCAGCCAGCCGAGTTCGCCGCTCGCGACGGCCGCGCGCGCGGCGCGGTAGCCGGCGTCGAAGCGGCGTTGGAAGCCGATCTGCACGGGGACGGTGGCGCCGCGCAGGTGGTCGAGCACGGCCAGGGTGCCGTCGATGTCGGCGGCGACGGGCTTTTCGCAGAAGACGGGGATGCCACGGTCGACGGCGGCGGCGATCAGCGCGGGGTGGGAGTCGGTGGCGGTGGCGACGACGAGGCCGGTGAGGCCGGCGGCGAGCAGCGTCTGGATGTCGGGGACGGCTTCGACGCCGAGCTTGGCCGCCGCGGCGTGCGCGCGAGTGGTGTCGATATCGGCGACAAGGACGCGGTCGACCCCCGGAAGTTCGTGCAGCGTTTCGGCGTGCGCGGTGCCGATGCGGCCCGTGCCCACGAGGCCTATGGTGACGGTGGTGCTCATCGATCCTCCTGCTCGGTAAGAATTCGATTGCCTGCCTTGGTGTTTCGCTGTGATTCAGCCGGGTGCGGCGGTGGTTCCTCGGACGACGAGCTTGGGTTCCAGCCTGCGGCGGACGGGGTCGATGCGGCCGTCGCGGAGACGTTCGGCGAGCGCTTCGACGGCGAGCCCGCCCATCCGGACGCGCGGCTGGTCGATGGTGGTGAGCGAGATGTGGCGCAGCGCGGCAAGCGACGTGTTGTCATAGCCGACGACGGAGACGTCGTCCGGCACTCGCAGCCCGGCTTCCTCGAGCGCCGACATCGCGCCCACGGCGTTGAAATCGTTGCCGCACATCAGCGCGGTGGGAAAAGTGCTGGGGGAGAAGATCTTCAGCAGCTTGCGCACGCCTTCCATGCCTGCCGAGTCGGTGTGCTCGCTGGCGATGACCATCGGTTCCAGGCCGTGCCGCGCCATGGCGGTGCGGTAGCCGCGGCGGCGGGCGGCGGCGGTGAAAGCTGCGCCCCCGTCCAGGTGCACGATTCGACTGTGGCCGAGGGAAACCAGGTGGTCGACAGCCAGCGCGCTGCCGATCTCGCCGTCGTCGTTGACGGTGTCGACGCCGGCGATGGTAGAGCCGCGGGATACCAGGACGATCGGAACCTGTTGTGCCGCATGACGAATCGCGGAGGCGGGTAGCACGGGGGAGAGCAGGATGATCCCGCCGGGGCGGAACGACAGCAAGCTCTCCAGTGCGGTGCGCTCACGGGCCGCGCTACGCCTGCCGGTGTTCAGAATCAATTCGAGCCCCGATCGCTGGGCGACGGCGTCCATGCCCTCCACAACGTCGGCGAAGAAGGCGTTGCGCAGATCCGAGACGAGGACTCCGACGATATTGGAGGTGCGACTGGCCAGCGATCTGGCCATGATGTGCGGCTGATAGCCGAGATCGCGCGCGGCCTCCAGCACGGCGCGGCGACGGTGTGCGCTGACCTTCGGCGAATCCCGCATGACCAGCGATACCAGCGCCCGCGAGACGCCGGCGCGGGCGGCGACGTCCTCCATCGTCGGTCGCGCCATCTCGCCTCCGTCCGGCCGTCCCGTGTCCGGCTCCCAGCCCGTCGAACGGGCTGTACCGGGTGCCGGATCGGACGTTACACGCAGCGAAGCGGGCCGATCAATAGAGCGCTCCAATCCGGCGCCGAGCACCTTTCGCACCATGCCCTGTTGTCATGCCTGGCAAAGAAATACGAGGTAGAGACAAGGAAACGCGGAGGGGCCGCAACCCTTGACACGCTGTGGCCCGCGTTACATAGTTGGAGCGCTCCAAGCGAGGGCGCCTGTTCACCTCGAAGGCCGGAGGGTGCGATGACCGAATCTCTCTACCCGCTGCGTATCGCGGCCGCGCCGATCTCCTGGGGCGTGTGCGAAGTCCCCGGCTGGGGCCATGTGCTCGACGCGGAGACCGTGCTGGCCGAGATGACTCGACTCGGCATCACCGCGACCGAGCTGGGTCCGCCCGGCTATCTCCCGGACGACCCGGCCGCGCTGCGCGCGCTGCTCGACGGATTCGGCATCCGCGCCGTGGGCGGATTCCTCGCGCTGCCGCTGCACCGTGCGCCGGAGCAGGCGCTGGCGGCGGCGCGGCGCGCGGCCGAACTGTTCGCGGCGACCGGCGCCGAGGTCCTGGTGCTGGCCGCCGCCACCGGGTTGGCGGGCTACAACCTCCGCCCACGGCTCGACGCGGCCGGGTGGCGGACCCTCCTGGACACCGCGGCCGCCATTCGTGACCTCGCGGCCGCGCACGGTCTGCGCACCGCGGTGCATCCGCACGTCGGCACCCAGGTGCAGACGGAGGACGAAGTCGAACGATTCCTCGCGGACTCCGATCTCGATCTCTGTCTCGACACCGGCCACCTGCTCGTCGGGGGAACCGATCCGGTCGGCCTGGCCCGGCGGCATGCGCACCGCATCGGCCACGTCCACCTGAAGGATGTGCGCGCCGATCTGGCACGCGAAGTGCGCGGTGGCGCAGTGGAATACAGCGATGCGGTGCGCCGTGGACTCTATGTGCCGCTCGGTGCGGGCGACGTCGACATCGCCGCGCTCGTGTGCGCCGTCCACGAGGCCGGTTACCGCGGCTGGTTCGTCATCGAGCAGGACATGGCGTTGCGGCCGACCGACCCGGTGGAGTCGGCGAGCCGTGACGCGCAACGCAGTCTGCGCTATCTCGCCGATCTCGGCGTCGCATCGACGTCGGCGCGAATGTAGGAGGGCGCGGATGGCGGGCGGGGCCACATGGGACGCGCTGCGACACGAATTGGCGCGGGTGGTCCGCTCGTGACCGCGGCCGCCGGGGCGGGGACGACGGAGGCGCTGACCATCGGCCGCGTCGGCGTCGACCTGTATCCGGAGCAAAGCGGCGTGCCGCTGGCCGAGGTTCGCTCCTTCGCGAAATCGTTGGGCGGCACCGCGACCAACGTCGCGGTGGCCGCCGCGCGCCTCGGCCGTCGCACGGCGGTCCTCACCAAGGTCGGCCCGGATGGCTTCGGTTCCTATGTGCGCGCGGCGCTCACCGAGTTCGGCGTCGCCGCGGACCACGTCGGCACCGCGCCGAATCTGCTGACGCCCGTGGTCTTCTGCGAGCTGAATCCGCCCGCCGATCCGCCCCTGCTGTTCTACCGCGCCCCGATCGCGCCCGACCTCACCTTGACACCCGACGACGTGCCGTGGGATCTCATCGATGCCGTCCCGCTGCTGTGGGTCACGGGCACCGGAGTGAGCGCCGAACCCGCCCGCGGCACCCAGCGCGCGATCCTGGAGCGGCGCGCCCGGCGCGGGCACACGGTGCTCGACCTGGACTACCGGCCGATGTTCTGGCCCGACGAGGCGACCGCGCGCGCCGAGATCGGCGGGTTGATCGACCACGTGAACGTCGTCGTCGGCAACCGCACCGAGGTCGGCGTCGCGGTCGGCACCGCCGACCCCGACGCGGCAGCCGATCGACTGCTGGCGCGCGGGGTCCGGCTCGCGGTGATCAAACGCGGGGCCGACGGTGTACTCGTCGCCACCGCCGACGAGCGCCGGACCGTGCCGCCGTGCCCGGTGACAGTGGTGTGCGGTCTCGGCGCGGGCGACGCTTTCGGCGGCGCGCTGGTCCACGGGCTGCTCGCCGGCTGGGACCCGCACCGGATCGCCACGTACGCCAACGCGGCGGGCGCGCTGGTCGCGGCCCGGCTGGCCTGCGCGGACGCCATGCCGACGGCGGCGGAGATCGAGGAGCTGCTGTGCCGATGAACGCCGTCCCGTACCTGACCGACGATCGTTGGGCCGAGCTGCTGCGGATGCGCGCCAAGGACCCCGCGGCCGTGGAGCGGGCCTACGCCAAGCGGATTCGGCGCGCGAGCGTGCTGTCGGACCGCGAGACGCTGTTCCTGGTGGCCGCCGACCACCCCGCCCGCGGCGCGCTCGGCGTCGGATCGGATCGCACCGCGATGGCCGACCGCCGCGCGCTCCTGGAGCGGCTGCTGATCGCGTTGGCGAATCCCGCCGTGGACGGCGTGCTCGGCTCGCCCGACGTGGTCGAGGAACTGCTGTTGCTCGACGCGCTCGACGACAAGGTGGTGATCGGCTCCATGAACCGCGGCGGCTTGGCGGGCGCGGAGTGGGAGATCGACGACCGGTTCACCGGCTACGACGCCGACGCCCTTGTCCGCTGCCGCCTCGACGGCGGCAAGATGCTGCTGCGCCTCGTCGATTCCGATCCCGGTACGGCGTCCACCCTGCACGCCTGCGCGCAGGCGGTCTCCGAGCTGGCGGCGCACGGTCTGATGGCGATGGTGGAACCGCTGCCGTATCACCGCGACCACTCCGGCGCGCTGGTGATGAGCAAGGACGCGCCGTCGCTGGCGCGGGCGATCACGGTCGCCTCCGGCCTCGGCGTCACCTCCGCCTACACCTGGCTGAAAATTCCCGCACCCGAGGACAGTTCGGTGTTGGACGCCACGACGCTGCCGGTGGTGGTGCTCGGCGGCTCGCCCTCCGGAGACCCCGCGGCCGACCTGGCCGCCTGGGGCGGCGCGCTGCACCACGACGTGGTGCGCGGCCTGGTGGTCGGGCGCGCTCTGCTGTATCCGCCGGACGGCGATGTCGCCGTCGCCGTCGACGCGGCGGCCCGCATGCTGAAGGCGTCCCGATGACGGAGGAGTCCCGATGACATCGCATCGTCCGGCCGGGACACTGGCAGACGGCCGAGATCCGATCCGGTTGACCGCCGAGGACGCCGGGTGGCGCTACACCGGTCTACGCGTGGTGACGGTCGAGCCGGGCGAGACCAGAACGCTGTCCACCGGCGAGTACGAGGCGTTCGTCCTGCCGCTCTCCGGCTCGTGCGTCGTTCGCGTCGACGGGATCGTCCTCGAACTGGCCGGGCGCGCTTCGGTTTTCCACCGCGTGACGGACTTCGCGTACGTGCCGCGCGACGCCGAAGCGCGGATCTCCAGCGCCGACGGCGCGCTGCTCGCCCTGCCCATGGCCAAGTGCGCGCGGCGGCTCTCGCCGAAATACGGTGCAGCCGAGGATATTCCGATCGAGGTCAGGGGCGCGGGCCGAGCCACCCGACAGGTCACCAACTTCGGCGTGCCAGGAGTATGGGAGCACGCGGACAAGCTCAACGCCTGTGAGCTGATCACGCCGGACGGCAACTGGTCGTCGTACCCGCCGCACAAGCACGACGAGGCGAGCGAGTGCGAGGTGGTCAACGAGGAGATCTATTACTTCCGCATCGCGGGCCGTGACGGCGTCACCCCGTCCCGCGAGGGTTTCGGCCTGCATCGCATTTACACCGCCGACGGCGCGCTGGACGAGAACGTGGCGGTGCGCGACGGCGACGTCTTCCTCATACCGCGCGGCTACCACGGTCCCTGCGTCGCCGCGCCCGGCTACCCGATGTACTACCTCAATGTGCTGGCCGGTCCGGCGCCCGAACGGTCGATGGCCTTCTGCGACGATCCGGCGCACGCCTGGGTCCGAGATGGCTGGATCAGCGAGCCGACCGACCCGCGCTGCCCGGTCACCAGCCCGGAAGGACGGTCGCCATGGAACTGACCACCGCCCAGGCCCTGGTGGCCTGGATCGTCGCACAGCGTTCGGAGACGCTGGACGGGGCGGATGTGCCGCTCTTCCCGGCGGCCTTCGCGATCTTCGGGCACGGCAATGTGCTCGGCCTCGGTACGGCGCTGCACGAGCGCCGCGACGAACTGCCCGTCTGGCGGGGCCACACCGAGCAGGGGATGGCGCTGGCGGCGCTCGGGTACGCCAAGGCCACCCACCGGCGTCAGGTCGGCGTCGCCACGTCTTCGATCGGTCCCGGCGCGCTGAACATGGTCACGGCGGCCGGGGTCGCGCACGCGAACCGGCTGCCGCTCCTGCTGCTCCCCGGCGACACCTTCACCGGACGCGCCCCCGACCCGGTGCTGCAACAGGTGGAGCATTTCGGGGACGCGACCGCGACGGTGAACGACGCCTTCCGCGCGGTCAGCCGATACTTCGACCGGATCACCAGACCAGAACAGCTGATCGCGACGTTGCCGCAGGTGGCGCGCGTGCTGACCGATCCAGCCGACGCCGGACCGGTCACCGTGGCGCTGCCGCAGGACGTGCAGGCCGAGACCTTCGACTTCCCGGACGCGCTGTTCGCTCCGCTCCTGCATCGCGTACCGCGGCCGCGTCCCGACCTGCGCGCACTGGGCGAGGCCGCCGCCGTCCTGCGCGCCGCGCGGCGGCCGCTGCTGATCGTCGGCGGCGGGGTGCGCTATTCGGGCGCGGGCCCGCAGGCGGTGGAATTCGCCGAGCGGCGCGGTATTCCGATCACCGAGACCACCGCGGGACGGACCCTGGTGCCCCACGATCACCCCTTGCACGCGGGACCGCTCGGCATCACCGGCTCGGCGTCGGCGAACGCTCTCGCCGCCGACGCCGATCTGGTGCTCGCCGTCGGGACCCGGCTCCAGGACTTCACCACCGCCTCGTGGACGGTCTTCGCGCCCGACGTCCGCCTGGTCACCGTCAACGCGGCCCGCTTCGACGCGGTGAAGCACGGTGCGCTGGCGATCGTCGGCGACGCGGCGGCCACCCTCACCGAGCTGGGCCAGGAGCTGTCGGGGTGGACGGCGCCCGCGGACTGGTCCGGGCGCGCGGCGGTGCTGCGCGAGACCTGGGACGCCCGGATCGACAAGCTGCGCGCGCCGACGCCGGGGACGCCCAGCTACGCCCAGGTGGTCGGCATCGTCAACGAGCTCTCGGCGCCGGAGGACTACGTCATGACCGCTTCCGGCGGGCTGCCCGGCGAGCTGATCGGCGGCTGGCGCGCCGCCGGAGGAACGCCGAGCATGGACGTCGAGTACGGATTCTCCTGTATGGGCTACGAGCTCGCGGGCGCGTGGGGCGCCGCCATGGCGCACCGGCCAGGTCTGGTCACCACGCTGCTCGGCGACGGCTCCTATCTGATGCTGAATTCGGAGCTGTTCTCGGCGGCCTTCGCCGGGCATCCATTCGTCGCTGTGGTGTGCGACAACGACGGCTACGCGGTGATCGCGCGGCTCCAGGAGGGACAGGGCGGCGCGGCGTTCAACAATCAGTACGCGGACTGCCGGACCACCCTCGCCGACCCACCGCGCGTCGATTTCGCGGCGCACGCGGCGGCGCTCGGTTGCTCGATATTCGCTGCAAGCAATACCGACCAGTTTCGAACCGCCTACGCCCAAGCCAGGGCGGCCGCGGTCGCGGCGTCGCGTCCCGCGGTCGTGGTGGTGCGCACGCGGGCGTCCGACTGGACCGATGCGGGTGCGTGGTGGGAAGTCGGTGTACCGCAATACCTTTCCGGTCGCGGCGACTACGAGGCGAACAAGCCCGCTCAGCTGCGCTACGCGCGCGGGCGATGACAACTGCTGGCGATCGCCCGCACCCGTCGAAATGCGGGCCTGTTCGCTGGGCGGTCGATGGCGGGCCCGGACGCGCTGTGTGAGACACCGACCCCGAGATTCGTTGAATAGCTCACAGTCGACGGTGCCGAATGTGGAGAAATTCGTCCGATGATGGCATTGTGGATCTACGAGACCGGGGTGTCCATGCAAGTCCCTGGCTCGTCAACAGAAAGTATGAAATGGCTCAAGGCATTGTTAAGTGGTTCAACAGCGAGAAGGGCTTCGGCTTCATTGCACAGGACGGCGGCGGTCCCGACGTCTTCGTGCACTACTCGGCTGTGAGCGGCTCGGGTTTCAGGTCCCTCGATGAGGGGCAGCGCGTGGAGTTCGAGATCGGCCAGGGACAGAAGGGTCCGCAGGCCCAGGACGTCCGCGTCGTCGCCTGATTCGACACGCACTTCGAGGCTCCGCACCGGTTCGGTGCGGGGCCTCTCGTCTTTTCAGGCCAGGTCGGGCCCCTGAGGCCGCCACCTGATGGACCGATCGGCCTCGGTCGGTGTACCCTTCCCCGGTTCTGCGCGGGAGAAGGTACGGCGTATGGCTCAGGGCACAGTGATGTGGTTCGACACCGAAAAAGGTTTCGGTTTCATCGCCCAAGACGATGGCGGCAAGGACGTGTTCGTGGACTATCTGGACCTGGAGGGTTCGGGGTTCCGGTCTTTGGCGGCCGGGCAGCGGGTCGAGTTCGAGCTGCGCCAGAGCAAGTCCGGTCCGGAGGCGATCGGCGTGCGCGTCATCGGCTGACCGACAGGGCCTGCGCGCGGAAGAACTCCGCGGTCAGCTCCCTTGCGCGTCCCGGATCCCGGTCTGTCGTTCGCGGGAAAGCATCGGCGGCGCCGTCGAATTCGCCCGCGATGAAGGCGGCGATCGGTGCGGGCACCACTCCGCTGCCCATTTCCCTTGTCCGCGACTTGAGTTCGGTGAGCTCGGTCACGGCCGCGACCAGGTCGGCGGGCAGCTCGCACTGCGCGATCAGCGTCGGCAGATGCATCGGGGCCACCGCGGCTTCGGGATGCTCGCGCAGCCACCGCAGCGCCATCGCCGGGCGCAGTGCGTAGAAGACCTTCTTCAGGGATCGGTTGTGGTCGAACAGTTCCCATTGCCGCGCGCCCAGGTGCAAGTAGTGCCGCGCCACCTTGTCGCGAGTGGCGACCTGCTCGGCCAGCTCCCGCAGCTCGGCACGGAATCGCGCGTCGCCGCGGTACACGATCGGCGACATCAGCCATTCGATCAGCACCGCGTTGCCCTTGACGAGCAACCGCAGCGCCTTGCCGAGATCCCAGCCGCTCACATCGAGCAAGCCGACCAGCGGCGTCTCGATCACATCGCGCGTGCGCCACGGCGACAGGTAGGTGTCCAGCGCCGCCACGTACACGAACCGGCAGTCGTAGTCGGAGTCCGGCGACGGGAAGCCCCAAGCGCGGCTGCCGCTTTCGATGGCCAGCCGCACACCCACCCGGCACTCGCGCTCGATCCGGTCCAGCTCGGCGTCGACGGACCCGACCACCGTCGGATCCATCGACTCGGGAACAGCGCGCAACGACATGGGCCGATGGTATGCGGGCCGGTGTGTGCGTTCAGCTCATTTTTCGGGACGAAACATGGTCCGCGCGAATCACTGTCGAGCCGGATCGGGTCCGATCGTGATGTTCGTCAGCGTGGCGAGCGACAGCGTTGGGCCGAGCGCCATGGCGGCACAGCCGCCGGGTGATCGGTTGCGAGCCTGCCCGGTGGCGAGCCTGCCCGGTGGCGAGCCTGCCGCGATCGCGGCAGACAACGAGCTCCGGTGGCCGTCATCGCGATGTTCGAGCCCGCCGTGCCCATCCTGTATGAGCAGTGCGCCGCGCGCCGCGCTGCTGCGCCTCTCGGCGAGTGCGCACGCCGAGGCGTCCGAAATCCACCCGGCCTTCGCCGGAATGCTCGCGCTGGGCCGCGGGGCCGCCGGTTGAACGTTGGCGGGGGCGGGTCGGGTTGGGCGTGGCGCGATGCTGCTGTGCCGTCCGACCGCGGTGTACCCAGGGCACGGCCTTCGGTGCTGTTCGTGCGTGTGGGCTGCCGGAAGCTCGGTGGGAGGTGGTGTGGCACTCGCGCGGCGGAGAACCCGCGATGTGCGTTCTCGCGGGCGTTCGCCTTGGACGGGGATGCCGATCGTCGGGCGCCCGCCTGGGCTCGCGTGATGTCGTGCGACCGGCCTGCCGAGGTTGCTGTGAGTGGTTGCCTCCGTCCGAGTCCGTGGCGGAGACGGTGCTTTCGGCTGTCTCCACCGAAAATTCGGTGAATTGCCGAGCAATAACTCGTGTGCTTGCGCCTCGGGAAATACCGACATCGAGCGATGCTGCTGATTCCCGGTCCTGTTCGCGCTCCGAGAGGCTCTGCATCCGAATTCGATGAGAGCGCTCTAGTGGATATTCTCAGAGTTTCTCCGGCGATTCCTCAGAGTTCTCTCAGAGATTTTGGAATTGTGATCGGCCACCTTATCTGGACGCACGACCAGTGTTCCAGGGCGGCAAATGTGCAGGCAGGAGGCCATTTTTGAGGGTCGACTCGCCTGACGTCCAGTGACGCGGGTCGCATTCGATAAACGAATGTAGTCTGCGTCACAATTCCTCGGAATTTCGTAACCGCATTCGCGAAGCCGCCGATGTGCCGTGTGTCAGCCAGTTCGACTGGATAATTTCAACGAAGAGGAATTCTTATGATCCCCGTTATCATCGACACCGGTAGTGCTGCCATCAACGGCCTGTTCGACACTCTCGGTGCCGCGCTGCACGGTGTGCTGAACACCCTGTGGACGGGATCCTTCGGCGGCCGCTGATTCGACTCCGCGATCGAGTAACTCGATCGCAGCCGTGCCGTTCGATCGGCACGACCGATGGAAGACCCCGCATCCCCTCGGTGCGGGGTCTTCCCGTCTTTCCAAGGGTTTCGGGCAACGCGCCCGTTCGGGGCGTGCGCGGACACACGACAGGGCCGACGCGGATCCGGTGGCGTTGCGACAGACCGGCATTCGTTCTCGGTTTCGCCGCACCTCACCGCGCCGCTCGCACACTGACGGCAGCCGCCTACCGGGTGGTACGGCCGAACGAAATGCCGACTACTAAGCTGGTCGGCGGTAACTGCCGACCCCCTTTCCCCAGGAGTACCCCACAGTGAGCCAAGCAGGCCGTCCTGTTGTTCTGATCGCCGACAAGCTCGCCCAGTCGACCGTCGACGCGCTCGGTGACGGTGTCGAGGTTCGCTGGGTCGACGGCCCCGACCGCCCGGCCCTGCTCGCCGCGGTCCCGACGGCCGACGCGCTGCTCGTGCGTTCCGCCACCACCGTCGACGCCGAGGTGCTCGAGGCGGGCAAGAACCTGAAGATCGTCGCCCGCGCCGGCGTCGGCCTCGACAACGTCGACGTGCCCGCGGCCACCGAGCGCGGCGTCATGGTCGTCAACGCGCCGACCTCCAACATCCACACCGCCGCCGAGCACGCGGTCACCCTGCTGCTCGCCGCGGCTCGCCAGGTTCCCGCCGCCGACGCGACCCTGCGCGAGCGCACCTGGCAGCGCAGCAAGTTCAACGGCGTCGAGATCTTCGACAAGACCGTCGGCGTCGTCGGCCTCGGCCGGATCGGCCAGCTGTTCGCCGCGCGCCTCGCCGCGTTCGAGACCAAGATCATCGCGTACGACCCCTACGTCTCCCCGGCCCGCGCCGCCCAGCTCGGCATCGAGCTGGTCACCCTGGACGAGCTGCTGCAGCGCGCCGACCTGATCTCGGTGCACCTGCCCAAGACCCCCGAGACCAAGGGCCTGCTGAGCAAGGAGAAGCTCGCCCTCACCAAGCCGGGCGTCATCATCGTCAACGCCGCGCGCGGCGGCCTGATCGACGAGGCCGCGCTGGCCGACGCGATCAAGTCCGGCCACGTGCGCGCCGCGGGCCTCGACGTGTTCGACACCGAGCCCTGCACCGACAGCCCGCTGTTCGACCTCCCGCAGGTCGTCGTCACCCCGCACCTCGGCGCGTCCACCTCCGAGGCGCAGGACCGCGCGGGCACCGATGTCGCCAAGTCGGTGCTGCTCGCCCTGGCCGGCGAGTTCGTGCCGGGCGCGGTGAACGTCACCGGCGGCACCGTGGGCGAAGAGGTCGCCCCGTGGCTCGAGATCGTGCGCAAGCAGGGCGCGCTGATCGGCGCGCTGTCCGACGTGCTGCCCGTCAGCATCGAAGTCCAGGTGCGCGGCGAGCTCGCCTCCGAGGACGTCGCGGTGCTGGAGCTCGCGGCGCTGCGCGGCATCTTCTCGGCGCTGTCCGAGGGCGACGGGCAGGGCCCGGCGGTGACCTTCGTCAACGCCCCCGCGCTCGCCAAGGACCGCGGCATCACCGCCACGGTCACCACCGCTTCGGAGAGCCCGAGCCACCGCAGCGTCGTCGACGTGCGCGCCGTGTTCGGCGACGGCCGCACGCTGAACGTCGCGGGCACCCTCACCGAGCCGCAGCTGGTGCAGAAGATCGTCAACATCAACGGCCGCAACTACGACATGCGCGCCGAGGGCCTGAACCTGGCCGTGCTGAACTACGAGGACCGGCCGGGCGCGCTGGGCAAGATCGGCACCAAGCTTGGCGAGGCCGACGTGGACATCCTGGCCGCGCAGCTGAGCCAGGACGTGAACAAGGAAGGCGCCACCGTCATCCTGCGCGTCAACAAGGAAGTGCCCGCCGATGTGCAGAACGCCATCGCCGAGGCGGTCGGCGCCGCCAAGATCGCGCTGGTCGACCTGTTCTGATCCACTCACGCCCTCGGGCGTGACATCAGACCGTGTGCGCGCCGTCACCGCAGGGTGGCGGCGTGCCGCATGTTCCCGGCGCGGCGCCGGGAGGTCGGGAGCGGCCCCGCCCGGATGGCCGGACACGGCGGGGCGCCTAGTACCGTGTCGTTGCTCGCCGAGCGTCCGGCCAGGTCCGGTCGAACACTGAACGGAGTTGTCATGAAGCTTGCTGTCATCCCCGGTGACGGTATCGGGCCCGAGGTCATCGCCGAGGCGCTCAAGGTGCTGGACGTCGTCGTGCCCGGAGTCGAGAAGACCGAGTACGACCTGGGCGCCAAGCGTTACCACGCGACCGGCGAGATCCTGCCCGACTCGGTGCTGCCGGAACTGAAGCAGCACGACGCCATCCTGCTCGGCGCGATCGGCGACCCGTCGGTGCCGAGCGGCGTGCTCGAGCGCGGTCTGCTGCTGCGCACCCGGTTCGCGCTCGACCACCACGTGAACCTGCGCCCCTCGAAACTGTTCCCCGGCGTGACCAGCCCGCTGGCCGGCAACCCCGACATCGACTTCGTCGTGGTGCGCGAAGGCACCGAGGGCCCCTACACCGGCACCGGCGGCGCGATCCGCGTCGAGACCCCGCACGAGGTCGCCACCGAGGTGAGCACCAACACCCGCTTCGGCATCGAGCGCGTGGTGCGCTACGCCTTCGCCAAGGCGCAGGCCCGCCGCAAGCACCTCACCCTCGTGCACAAGAACAACGTGCTGACCTTCGCCGGATCGCTGTGGCAGCGCACCGTCGACGAGGTCGCCGCGGAGTTCCCCGAGGTCACCACCGCCTACCAGCACATCGACGCGGCGACCATCCACATGGTCAACGATCCCGGCCGCTTCGACGTGATCGTCACCGACAACCTGTTCGGCGACATCATCACCGACCTCGCTGCCGCGGTCAGCGGCGGCATCGGTCTGGCCGCCAGCGGCAACATCGATGCCTCCGGCGCCAACCCGAGCATGTTCGAGCCGGTGCACGGCAGCGCCCCCGACATCGCGGGCCAGTCGAAGGCCGACCCGACCGCCGCCATCCTGTCGGTCTCGCTGCTGCTCAACCACCTCGGCAACACCGAGGCCGCCGCCCGGATCGAGGCCGCCGTCGCCAAGGACCTGGCCGAGCGGTCCGGCGCTTCCTCCACGGTGGAGGTCGGCGACCGCATCGCCGCCTCGGTCTGACCATCGTCGGCGAGGCCCCGCATCCGTCTCGGGTGCGGGGCCTCGTCGTACCTCCTGGTTATCCTCGGGGCGAGTGCGAACCAGGGAGGTCGGGTGACCGAGCGACGAGCGAGCAAACGGCCGGGGCCGGGTCCCTACACGATCCGGGACCTGCACGCGCTGCCGGAGGACGGCAAGGGATTCGAGCTCGAGGACGGCTGGTTGATCGAAGTCGCGCGCGGCGCCCGGCACAATCACGTGGCCCGGCGGCTGGCGCGTTTCCTCGATGTCGCCGCCGACGCGGCGGTGCACGTCTGCCTCGGCGGCGGCTGGGAAGTGAGCACGCCCAACGGCATTCGTAAACCCGACATCGTCGTGGTGCCCCGCGAGGTGGTGCGCACGGCGCTCGTCGCCGATCCGCCCCGGCTGCTGCCCGGGTCCGAAGTGCAACTCGCCGTGGAGGTCATCGCGCCGGGGACCGGCAGCGAGCGCACCGACCGGGTGCGAAAGGTCCGTGAGTACGCGGCCGCAGGCATACCGCAGTATTGGATCGTCGAACACCACCCGCACGTGCGCATCTATCCGCTCGTCCTCGACGGGGACGTCTATCGCGCCGAACCGCCCGTCGGACCGGGGTCGATCCTGAGCGCGAACATCGGTCACCGCAACCACTTTCGCGTCAGCGTCGATCCGGCCGCCCTGCTCGAAGTGTGAGTCCACCACCGGCGCAACGGGTCCTGCTCAGGCCATTCCGGTGGCAGCAATAGAGGCGGTGAAGAAGAGCCTTGTGTGCCGCCGCTGAGCATTACGGCTGGGACGACGGCGGGCGTGGACGTGCGCTGGAGATCGCTTTCGGTGGGTTGTGTGGTCGACGCGGTGCACCGCAACGAATTCGGCGCCCAGGCGTTCGTTTTCGCGTCGCCCGTTCGAGTGTTGGCCGCGCCGCGCGGTAGGGTCGCCCCGTTCGTTCGATGCGGGGCGACCCTGTGGGCCGCAGTGTAATCAGCTCGGGATGTGGCGGTCGGCGGGAACCAGTGGGATGGCTGCCGTGGCCAGTGCCGCGGCAGCCAGGTAGGCGGCGGGGAAACCGCCGATCGTGATCAGCGCGCCGAAAACCGGTGGGATGGCGGCCATCGCGAGGTTCTGGCCGGTGTTCTGAATGCCGAGACCGCGCCCGCTCCAGTACGGACCGGCGATCTCGGCGACCGCCGTGAAGGCGAGTCCGTTGTCCGACACCGTGATCACCGAGGCGGCGATCAGCAGCGGGATGGCGGCCCACCACCACTGCGTCCATGCCGTCAGGCCCAAGGCCGCCATGGACAGGACGGCCCCGATGGCCACCGTTCGCAGCGGGCCCAGTCTGCTGCCGACCCGGTCGGACCAGGCGCCCGCGCCGATGCGGCCGAACGCGCCGAGGATTTGGGTCGCCGTCACCAGCGCGCCCGCGGCGGCCAGCGACCAGCCGATGTCGCGGTGCAGCCACAGCAGCGCGAAGGTCCACACCACGCCCTGCGGCACGCACAGCAGCACGGACACGGCGTGGATGCGCCACAGCGTGGCATCGCCGCGATACGGATTGACCCGGTCGACGCCCTTGCCCTCCGGCCGCGGCGGATCGATGATGCCCAGGTAGCAGGCCGCCGCCGCGATGCCGGCCATGACGGCGGGCACCAGAACGGCGGCCGAAATGCCGTGGGCCGCAGCGACGGCGGGCACCGCCAGCGCGCCGACGCCGACACCGAGCGGTTGGGCGGTCTGCCTGATGCCCATGGCCAGCCCGCGCCGCTCCGGCGGGAACCAGCCGACGATGACGCGGCCGCTGGCGCCGTTGGTGCTTGCCGCGCCCGCGCCGCCGAGGAACAGCAACGCGCCCAGCGCGATGTCGTGGGTGGTGGTGGCCGCCGCGGCGCCCGCGAAGAACATCACCAGCGGCCCGCCGACCAACACCTTCCGCTCGCCGATGCGGTCCACCACGTAGCCCCACGCGATGAGCGTGCAGACCAGTCCGACGGTGGGCATCGCCACCAGCAGACCCGCTGTGGGCAAGGACATTCCGCGCGCCGTCAGCGCGGGCAGCAGGAAGGGCGTTCCGTGGATGAACACCGCGCTCGATGCCTGCGCGAAGACGCCGAGGGCGAGCATGGACCACCGTCGTCCCGCGCGAATCTCTGTCACGGTCGCCATGGGCCACACCTCGAATCTCAGAATATGGAACGCAAGTCTCACGGAATGAACATCGGGCGTTACGTTACACCCGGGGGCGACTGGATTTCTCGATTCGGGAGCGGTCACGCCCGCGTCGGGTCCCGGGTGACCGGCGCGAACGCGCCGCGGATCGAGTCGAAACTCACACTCGATGTGCGCCCGGCCGACAGTGAGGTCTGTCGCGGCTTCCTGCCGAATCGGTCGGCCGCGCGGGCCGATCGGACCGCTCGGTCGGGTGCGTTCGAGCAGGTCGACGCCGGTCGATAGACTTCGGGGCATGCGTCTAGGTCGAGTTGCCAGTCCCGATGGGGTCGCGTTCGTCAGCATCGAGGGGGAGGGAAGCGACATCACGGGCGGGAGTAGGGCGGGATCGTGGACCGCGAAAGAGATCGCGGAACACCCGTTCGGTACGCCGACGTTCACCGGACGGAGCTGGCCGCTGGCCGACGTACGCCTGCTCGCGCCGATCCTGGCCAGCAAGGTGGTGTGTGTCGGCAAGAACTACGCCGCGCACGCCGCGGAGATGGGCGGTCCCGCGCCGGAGGAGCCGGTGATCTTCATCAAGCCGAGCACCGCCATCGTCGGGCCGAACGCCCCGATCATCTTGCCGCCCAGCTCCTCTCAGGTCGATTACGAGGGCGAGCTCGCCGTCGTCATCGGCCGCCCGTGCAAGGACGTGCCCGCCGCCCGGGCCAAGGACGTGATCCTCGGCTACACCGTCGCCAACGACGTCACCGCCCGCGATCAGCAGCGTCAGGACGGCCAGTGGACGCGCGGCAAAGGCTACGACACCTTCTGCCCGCTCGGCCCCTGGATCGAAACCTCGCTGGACCCTTCGGATCTGGAGATCGTCACCGAACTCGACGGCGAGGTTCGTCAGCGCAGCCGCACTTCGCTACTGCTGCACGACATTCCGAAGCTGATCGAATGGGTGAGCACGGTCATGACGCTGCTTCCCGGCGACGTCATCCTGACCGGAACGCCGGAGGGCGTCGGGCCCATGCAGAACGGCCAGCAGGTGTCCGTCACCGTCGAGGGCCTCGGAACCCTCACCAATCCCGTTGCCGCCAAACGCTGATCGAAAGAGAGCCATGACTGAAGTACGGGTCCGTTTCTGCCCGTCACCCACCGGTACACCGCACGTCGGCCTGATCCGGACGGCGCTGTTCAACTGGGCGTACGCCCGCCACACCGGCGGCACCTTCGTCTTCCGCATCGAAGACACCGACGCGGCACGCGATTCCGAGGAGTCCTACCGCGCGATCCTCGACGCGCTGCGCTGGCTCGGGCTGACCTGGGACGAGGGTCCCGAGGTCGGCGGCCCCTACGGGCCCTACCGCCAGTCGGAGCGGCGGGAGCTGCATCTCGATGTGGTGCGCAAGCTGCTGGAGGCGGGCGAGGCGTACGAATCCTTCTCCACGCCCGACGAAGTCGAGGCGCGCCACCGCGCGGCGGGCCGGGACCCCAAGCTCGGCTACGACAACTTCGACCGCGATCTGACCCCCGAGGCCATCGCGGCCTACCGCGAAGAGGGCAGGCCCCCGGTGATCCGGCTGCGCATGCCCGACGAGGACCTCACCTGGCACGATCTGGTGCGCGGCGAGACCACCTTCAAGGCGGGCACAGTACCCGATTTCGCGCTCACCCGCGGTAACGGCGATCCGCTCTACACGCTGGTCAACCCGATCGACGACGCGCTGATGAAGATCACCCACGTGCTGCGCGGCGAGGATCTGCTCTCCTCGACGCCGCGCCAGCTCGCGCTGTACGCCGCGCTGAAGCGGATCGGAGTGGCGGACTTCACCCCGGAGTTCGGCCACCTGCCGTTCGTCATGGGGCAGGGCAACAAGAAGTTGTCCAAGCGTGATCCGGAGTCGAATCTGTTCGCCCACCGTGACCGCGGATTCATCCCCGAGGGTTTGCTGAATTACCTGGCGCTACTCGGTTGGAGCATCGCCGACGATCACGATGTGTTCTCGATGACCGAGATGGTGGCGGCCTTCGATATTGCGACAGTGAATTCGAACCCGGCGCGTTTCGACCAGAAGAAGGCCGACGCGCTGAACGCCGAGCACATCCGATTGCTGGCACCCGGTGATTTCGCGAGCCGACTGCGCGAGTTCCTCACCGAACACGGTCACATCGGCGCCGAAGTGGACGAGAAGGTGTTCGCGGTGGCGGCGGAATTGGTGCAGACCAGAATCGTGGTGCTGTCCGATGCCTGGGATCTTCTGCGATTCTTGTTCGCACCCGCCGAAGAGTTCGTCATCGATCCCGCGGCGGGCGGCAAGAATCTGGGCGCGGACGCGGTACCGGTGCTCGACGCCGCAATTGCCGCGCTGGAGCCCTTGGCGTCCTGGACCACCTCCGCTATCGAGGAAGCGCTGAAAGTCGCGCTGATCGATGATCTGGGGCTCAAACCGCGCAAGGCGTTCGCGCCGGTGCGGGTCGCGGTGACCGGATCGCACATCAGCCCGCCGCTGTACGAGTCGCTGGAATTGCTCGGCAGGGAGGTGACGATGGCGCGGCTGCGTGCCGCGCAGGCGTGGTCGCCCGCCGCGGAGTAGGTCTGCCCGCCCTCGCTCCGGTCGGCACGGGCCGCCACGGATGTCGTCCGGTGGCGCGCGCCGGCCGGGGCCGGGGGCATCGAGGCCGGTTCGCTCGCCGTACGCGGACCGGCTGTGGCAAGCGGCATTTTTCGGCCGAAAACATGGCTTTGACCAGGCGATTTGTAGTTTACCGGTAGAGGTTTGGTAATCTCTTTCTCGGCCGGAACGCGGCCCCGAGGTCAGCCAGGCAGCGGGGTCGAAGGACCTGGTCACTGGGGTATGGTGTAATTGGCAACACAGCTGATTCTGGTTCAGCCATTCTAGGTTCGAGTCCTGGTACCCCAGCGGAGAATGTTGTACGTCTCTCGGTTCGCGGCCGAAAGTAGTTCAGCATCCGGCGATTTGGTCGCCGAGCTTCGGTCAGCTAAACTAACCGAGCTTCCAAAGATCGAAAGATCAACCGGAGATCACTGAGAACGTGAGTGATCAGTCCTGGCCCCGTCGTCTAGCGGCCTAGGACGCCGCCCTCTCAAGGCGGTAGCGCGGGTTCGAATCCCGTCGGGGCTACGCAAGTGGGAGGCCCATGCTCATGGAGAGCATGGGCCTTTCTTGCTTCGCAAGTGTTTTGTGGGGGTGCGACCCCCACAACCCGCCCGGAGGGGCGTTGCCCCCCGGACCCCCTTGGTGGGTGGTCCCGTTTTGTGGGGGTCGTCACTTTGAGTCTTTGGGATCGTTGGCGAACGGGCCTTTGAAGTCTGCGGTAGGCATGGCCTTCGGGCGGTGCAGGCTCGGTGGGCGGAGGCGCTCCGGCAATCGAGGCGGGTCATCGGATGTCGCCGTTGACCGCTGAGTAACCCTGATTGGCCTTTGGGGGCCTTTGCCGCGTCACCTTCACCAGGCGGTCCTGGTGTACGCGGTCGCCGTGATCGCGCGGCTCACTTCGCGGCTGCCGTTCGCGGCTGGTTGGCCCGGCATCAAGGGTGGATCGAGCCGCCACGAACCTCACAGCCCCATCGCAGCGCCATCTACGTCCGACCACACAGACCGTTTGCACGCCTCGCAGGGGAGGCAGCCTTTGCGAGGGGCGTGAAACCTCTGCGAGGGCAGCGTCAGCGGAGTGTCGGGACCGGGGGGCGCTCGAAGCGGCTTGTGGCATGGACAAGTGCGGCACGCGTTGAACGCTGCGCGGAATCGCGCATGTCGGCGGGCATCCGGTGGTCGATGAAGTCTGCGATGGCTGCCGGGATCGGGGGATTAGGTGCTGTTGGGGTTGTCGATCAGGTGGACGCTCAGGAATCGGGCAGCGTGGGCCCCTGCAATGCGCCGCGGGGCTTGCTGATCGGCGTCGCGCGGCGGAGATTCGGCTGCTGAGTTCCGGGCGGGAGCTCCGTGAGGTCGAGTGCACACCGGCGTCGAGCCTGTGTGGTGGCAGCGGTGGTGTGGTGGCTGCTGCCGGATCTGCGCGAGACGCTGTGCGCACCGTCAGCGCGGATGGGGTCGCGGTGCACATGCCGGGGCAACGGCGCAGTCGGGGCCGGGCTCCTCGATGGGTCGGCAGGCATGCCCCTGAGTCGCGCAGCGAGTGCGAGCGGACGGATGACGGAAGAGCCGGTCGAATTCGGCGACCAGGCCAACTGAGCGACGATCCACGAACTGTGTTGCCGGAGGTGTTGGCAATCGAAGGTTCGTCTTCGGGGCGAACTCGATCGGAATCGGTGACGTGCGCGGTGGGTGACGTGTTCGGCGCGACGTGCTGCCGCGGGCGGCGAATTGCGTGCGGGCGGTTCGGGGGTGATCTTCGGCGCGAGGAAGAAGGGGAACGGGGCGCCTTCGATGGGATCGCGGGTGGTGAGCCTCGTGATCCGCGGGCGCCCCGTGCCGGGTCGTCGTTATCCGCTCTTGCGGCGGAACTCTCGCTTGTGGCTGGCGGTGCCGTGGGTGGCGGTCGCCTTGGAGTGGCCGTCCATGTGGTCGGCTGCCTTGCCGTGCTGGGCGTTCTTGCGCTCCAGCGCCTCGCGGAACTTGCGCTTCACTTCTTCGGCACTGCCGTTGGGACTTCCCGATTCCGTCATCGCCTGCTCCTCGTCATCGCCTGCTCCTCGTCGTCGCGGCCGCGCGCAGGCGCTACCCGCGGGGCGGCGCTGCCCGGCCGAATCGTGTCGAACGACTCGACGCTAACGCGCCGGAGCGCCGCTGTCAGCTCGATTTCCGGTGCGGCGCGGCGCGGCCCCGATCAGTGCGGCGCGCCAGCGATCAGTCCAGAGCGTTGGCGGTCGTGCCGCCGAGCGGCAGCGCGGGCAGGCCGAGTTTGCGGTGATCCCAGCTGCGCACCCGCTCGGGCACCACGCGCACCGCGACCCGCTTGTTGAGCATGTTCTCCACCAGCGGGCGAACCTCTTCGCTGTAGGGGCCGGTGTAGCGTTCCCAGACGCTCACGCCGACCGCGAACAGCCGCTCCGGGTCATCGATGATCTCGGCGCGACCCTCGATCGACACCCCGCGCAGCTGGTCGTAGGTCTGTCCGGCCTCGACCATGCACGTGATGCGCGGATCGCGGCGCAGATTCACCGCCTTCTGCGATTTGGCCTTGGTCTCGAACCAGATCTCGCCATCGATCAGCGCGTACCACATCGCGGTCAGGTGCGGCCTGCCCTGCGGACCGAGGGTGGCCAGCGTCGCGATACGGCTGCGCTCCAGGAACTCGGCGATCTCGGCGTCGGACATGACGATCTGCGCCCGTTGGTTGACTCCCATGGGCCAACTCTAGAGAACAATTTCTGAAACGTGTTACAGGCGCTTGTGCAGCGCGTCCGCGGCCGCGACCAGATCCGCCGCCCACCGCGCGCCCGGCCTGCGGCCCATCCGATCGATCGGGCCGGAGACCGAGACAGCGGCGATCACGTTGCCCGCGGTGTCGCGGACCGGCGCCGAGACGCTGGCCACGCCCGCCGCTCGCTCGGCCGCGCTCTGCGCCCAGCCGCGCTTGCGCACCTCGGCCAGCGCGCGCTCGCCGAAGACCGCGTCGGCCAGAATGGTGCGCTGCAACTCCGGATCCGCCCAGGCGAGCAGCACCTTGGCGGCCGAGCCCGCGGTGAGCGGCAGCCTGGCCCCGATCGGGACGGTGTCGCGCAGTCCGACGGGGGGTTCCATGGCGGCGATGCAGACCCTGGCGCCGCCGTCCCGGCAATAGAGCTGGACGCTCTCGCCGGTGATCTCGCGCAGCCGGGGCAGAATAGCGGCGGCGGCCTCCTGGAGCGGGTCGGTGGCGCCCGCGGCCAGCTCGGCGAGGGCCGGTCCCGGCCGCCAGGTTCCGTTGTTGTCGCGGGCGAGCAGACGGTGCACCTCGAGGCCGACGGCCAGCCGGTGCGCGGTGGCCCTGGGCAGGCCGGTGCGGGTGCACAGCTCGTTGAGACCGCACGGATGCTCCGCGACGGCGTAGAGGACCGCCACTGCTTTGTCGAGGACGCCGATACCGCTATGCTGTCTCATAGAACGATATTAGCGTCTCGGATATTGAGATAGTCAAACTCCGCCGGGAAAGTCGCCGTCGAGACGAGCGGCCGGGCGGGGCGACGCGGTCGAGATGTCCGGCGACCCGAATCCACAATTCTGTGCAGCAGTTCCCGCGCACTCAGCCCGAATCGCGGGGGACCGCTGCTCGTCCGAAAGGTGATCGAGAATGGCCGACCGCCCACGCACCCTGGCCGAGAAGGTGTGGGATCAGCATGTCGTCGCGCGCGGCGAGGGCGAAGGCTCCTCGCGCGAGCCCGATCTGATCTACATCGATCTGCATCTGGTGCACGAAGTGACGAGTCCGCAGGCCTTCGACGGACTGCGGGCCGCCGGCAGGAGGGTGCGCCGCCCTGACCTGACCATCGCGACCGAGGACCACAACGTCCCCACCACAGATATCGATAAGCCGATCGCCGATCCCGTTTCGCGGACCCAGGTCGAGACGCTGCGGCACAACTGCGCGGAATTCGGTGTCCGGCTGCACCCGATGGGCGATCTGGACCAGGGCATCGTGCACGTGGTCGGTCCGCAGCTCGGCCTGACCCAGCCGGGTACGACGGTGGTGTGCGGCGACAGCCACACCTCCACGCACGGCGCGTTCGGCGCGCTGGCGATGGGCATCGGCACCAGCGAGGTCGAACACGTGCTGGCGACACAGACTTTGTCGCTGCGCCCGTTCAAGACGATGGCCGTCAACATCGACGGTCAGCTGCCGCACGGCGTCACCAGTAAAGACGTGATCCTCGCCGTGATCGCCCAGATCGGCACCGGCGGCGGTCAGGGCTACGTCCTGGAGTACCGCGGCGAGGCCGTGCGCGCCATGTCCATGGAGGCGCGGATGACGATGTGCAACATGTCCATCGAGGCGGGCGCCCGCGCGGGCATGATCGCGCCGGACGAGGTCACCTACGAATTCCTGAAGGGCCGTCCGCACGCCCCCGAGGGCGCCGACTGGGATGCCGCCGTGGCGGCCTGGGACGCGCTGAAGACGGAGGAGGGTGCCGTTTTCGACGCCGAGGTGCACATCGACGCGAGCGCGCTGACGCCGTTCGTCACCTGGGGCACCAACCCCGGTCAGGGTTTGCCCCTGGGCGCCGCGGTACCCGACCCCGCCGAGATTGCCGACGAGACGGCGCGTGAGGCCGCGGAGAAAGCGCTGCGGTACATGGATTTGGAGCCGGGAACTCCGCTTCGGCAGATCCCGATCGACACCGTATTCGTCGGATCGTGCACCAACGGGCGCATCGAGGATTTGCGCGCTGTGGCCGGGATTTTGAAGGGACGGCGCGTCGCGGACGGCGTGCGAATGCTGGTTGTACCGGGCTCGATGCGGGTTCGCGCTCAGGCGGAAAAAGAAGGATTGGGCGAGATTTTCACCGCGGCAGGCGCCGAATGGCGGCAGGCGGGTTGTTCGATGTGCCTGGGAATGAACCCGGATCAGCTTTCGCCGGGCCAGCGCTGCGCCTCGACCTCCAACCGCAACTTCGAAGGCAGGCAGGGCAAAGGCGGGCGTACCCACTTGGTTTCTCCGCTGGTGGCCGCCGCGACGGCCGTCCGCGGAACTCTGTCCTCGCCCGCCGATCTGAACTGACGCCGCACGACACCCCCTATCTACCCAGGAGAATCCGATGGAAGCCTTCACCGTGCACAAGGGGATCGGTGTACCGCTGCGCCGCTCCAACGTCGACACCGACCAGATCATCCCGGCGGTCTATCTGAAGCGGGTCACTCGAACCGGATTCGAGGACGGACTGTTCGCGGGCTGGCGAACGGACCCGGACTTCATTTTGAACACCGAGCCCTTCAACCGGGGTAGTGTGCTGGTTGCGGGTCCGGATTTCGGTACCGGTTCCTCACGCGAGCATGCCGTATGGGCTCTGTCGGACTACGGCTTTCGGGTGGTCATCTCGCCCCGATTCGCCGACATCTTCCGTGGCAATGCGGGCAAGGGTGGCCTGTTGGCGGCCCAGATGTCACAGAACGATGTCGAATTGCTCTGGAAGATGATCGAGGAACAGCCCGGTCTCGAATTGGTAGTGGATCTCCAGGCGCGCACCGTGACGGCGGGAACCGTCGTGTTGCCGTTCGATATTGATGACTACACCCGGTGGCGTCTGCTCGAGGGTTTGGACGACATCGGTCTGACGCTGCGGCGTAGCGACGTCATCACCGAGTTCGAAAAGGCAAGGCCGGCTTGGAAGCCCACCACCCTGCCCGCGCATATTTCGCAGGCGTAATCAATCAGGGACGATAGCTGGACGTCATGGTGGGCGGTAGCTAGACGTGTGCTAAACCACCATGAATTTTGGCGTGGCACATAGACTCTTGCTCAAAGTGGGTTTACCGTGGTACCTAGTCGGTCCGACGACGGGCCATTAGTCTGCGGAGGATTCAATGAACAAGGCGGAACTGATCGACGTTCTGACCGAAAAGTTGGGTACGGACAGGCGCACGGCTACCGCGGCAGTCGAGCATGTTGTGGACACCATCGTGCGCGCGGTGCACAAAGGCCAGAGCGTCACGATCACCGGATTCGGTGTGTTCGAACAGCGTAAGCGTGCTGCCCGTGTGGCTCGGAACCCGCGCACCGGCGAAACCGTCAAGGTCAAGCCGACTTCGGTGCCCGCGTTCCGTCCCGGCGCCCAGTTCAAGGCGGTCATCGCGGGCAAGCAGAAGCTCGCGGCGACCGGCCCTGCGGTCAAGCGCGGCGTGAATGCCCCTGTGGCCGCGAAGAAGGCGGCCGCCAAGAAGACGGCGGCGAAGAAGGCCGCCGCCAAGAAGGCGACCGCCACCAAGGCGCCCGCCAAGACGACGGCCAAGAAGGCTGCGGCCAAGGCTCCTGCGAAGACCACCGCCAGGAAGACCGCCGCCAAGACCGTCGCGAAGAAGGCTCCCGCCAAGAAGACGGCCGCCAAGGCCACCGCGGCCAAGAAGACCGCGGCCAAGAAGACGGTTACCAAGGCCACCGCCGCCAAGAAGACCACAGCGGCGAAGAAGGCCCCTGCGAAGAAGACCGCGGCCAAGAAGGCTCCGGCCCGCCGCGCACGCTGAGGATCGGTCGGCGGCCCGGCCGACTGACCAGCCATACGGACCGGAAACGGCCCCGGGGATCGCCCCGGGGCCGTTTCGGTCTGTCCGCACCCGGTTTCGGGGCGGGGATCTCCTAGCGCGCCTACGGCGGGCTCGATGGCCCTACGGCTTCACCAAGCCCGTCGACAGCGACCGGTCGAGGTGATCGGCGGCCACCATCCGCCCGCCCGCGAAAGACAGCACCCATACGCTGCCCTTGCGGTTGCGCGCGGGCGGAAGGGTGAGCCCGGACCGGCCCGCCCACCAGGACAGCAGATCGGGAATCACCTTGCCCTGGCTGCACACAACCCGCACGGGGCCGCGCGGCTCCAGCTCGACGGCGCGTTCCCTGGCCTCGTCCCGCGCTGCCGCGTAACCGCTTTCGGACAGCAGCGGCTCCAGATTGATCTCCACACCGAGTTTCTCGGCCAGCGGCTCCACCGACTGCACGCACCGCGCGGGATCGGCCGAATAGATCTCGCTCGCGCCGAAAGCCAGCAGATGCGGCACCAATGCCTGGGCCTGGTCGCGTCCGGCGCGCTCCAGCGGACGTTCGTCGTCGGGACCGTCGAATCGGTCGCGGTGGCCCGCTTTCGCGTGCCGCACCAGCAACAGGGTGTCGGTGGCGGCGGGCAGTCTGCTGAATGCCCGCACGACCTGGCGATCCATCGGATAGGACAGCGCGTCCATCACCCGATCGAGCGGATACCAGGTCAGCACGTCCACTTCGGAATTGGCGGTGAATTCGCCGCCCGCCACTTCCGCCGCCCAGTAATCGACGCGTTTGAGTTTGCGATGGCCGGGAACGGGGTAGGTGACGTGCCCGAGGTAGCGGCCGAGACGGGAGTCGAGGCCGGTCTCCTCGCGCACTTCGCGCACGGCGGCCAGCACTGGGGTCTCACCCGGGTCGAGCTTGCCCTTGGGCAGCGACCAATCCTGGTATTTGGGCCGGTGGACGACCGCGATCTCGACGCTGCCGGGCGCCGCGGGGGCGCGGCGCCACAGCACGGCGCCAGCGGCGTGAATATTGGCCGTCACTCGGGGATCCCAGAATGGGCCCCCGTCCATTTCGTATCCCGTCGTGGCATTCACGGTCGTTCCGGTCTCCGCAGTCGCATGAGGAATTCTTGATGGTCGCGCACTTGCTCACCGTCCTCGCCGGCGTGCTCCGGCGAGGCCTGCCAGCTGCCATCCGGTTGGAGTACCCAGCAGCGGGTGGTGGGATACAGGGCGGAGTCGAAGACGGCGCCCAACTGCTCGCGCAACTTGGGATCCTTCACCTGCGCCATCACCTCGACCCGGCGGTCCAGGTTGCGGTGCATCATGTCGGCGCTGCCGATCCAGTACTCGTCCTGCGCTTGGAAGTGCATGATCCGCGAATGCTCGAGGAAGCGGCCGAGGATGGAGCGCACCTCGATGTTGTCGCTCATGCCGGGCACGCCGGGACGCAGCCCGCAGATGCCGCGCACCACGATCTGCACCGGCACCCCCGCTTGCGAGGCGCGGTACAGTGCGTCGATCACCTGCTCGTCCACGATCGCGTTGGCCTTCAGGCGGATTCGCGCGTCGACGCCCTCCAGCGCGAGCTCGGTCTCGCGCTGGATGCGGTCGATGATGCCGGCGCGCACGCCCTGCGGAGCGACAAGCAGGTTGTGGTAGTTGGCTTTTCGGGAGTAGCCGGTCAGCGAGTTGAACAGGTCGGTGAGGTCGGCGCCGATTTCCGGTGCGGCGGTGAGCAATCCGACGTCCTCGTAGAGGCGGGCCGTCTTCGGGTTGTAGTTGCCGGTGCCGATGTGGCAGTAGCGGCGGATGGTCGAACCCTCGCGCCGTACCACCAGGCAGGTCTTGCAGTGCGTCTTGAGACCGATCAGGCCGTACACGACGTGCACGCCCGCATGCTCCAGCGCCCGTGCCCATTTGATGTTGGCCTGCTCGTCGAAGCGGGCCTTGATCTCCACCAGGGCGACCACTTGCTTGCCCGCCTCGGCCGCGTCGATGAGCGCGTTGACGATGGGGGAGTCGCCGGAGGTGCGGTAGAGGGTCTGCTTGATCGCGAGCACCTGCGGGTCGGCGGCCGCCTGCTCGATGAAGCGCTGCACGCTGGTGGAGAACGAGTCGTACGGGTGGTGCACCAGGACATCGCCCTCGCGCAGCGCCTGGAAGACGTTGCGCGGGGTCTCGCGCTCGCCGAAGGCGGGCGGGGTGGCCGGAACGTAGGGCGCGTCCTTCAGGTTCGGCCGGTCCACGCCGTACACCTGCCACAGGCAGGACAGGTCGAGCAGGCCGGGCACCTGGATCACGTCCCCGGGATGCACGTCGAGTTCGCGCAACAGCAGATCGAGCATGTGCTCGGTCATGTCGTCGGAGACTTCGAGCCGCACCGGCGATCCGAAGCGGCGGCGGGCCAGCTCGCGCTCCAGCGCCTGTAGTAGGTCCTCGTCGCGGTCCTCGTCGACCTCGAAGTCGGCGTTGCGGGTGATCCGGAAGGAGTGGTGCTCCACCACGTCCATGCCGGGGAAGAGCTGATCCAGGTGCGCGGCGATGAGTTCTTCCATCGGCAGGAAGGCGGCGACCGAGGAACCGGACGAGTTGCGCCGCACGCGCACGAAGCGGTCCACGTTGTCGGGGACCTTCACCCTGGCGAAGTGCTCGCCGCCGGTGGCGGAGTCCTTCACCGTCACGGCGAGGTTGAGGCTCAGTCCGCTGATGTAGGGGAACGGGTGTGCCGGATCGACGGCCAGCGGGGTCAGCACCGGAAAGACCTGATCCTGGAAGTAGGCCGAGAGCCGCTGGCGCTCATCGTCGTTCAGGTCGCGCCACACGATGATGGCGATGCCCTCGGCGGTGAGCGCGGGCAGCACCGAATCGAGGAAGGCCCGCGCGTGCCGGTCCGCGATCTCCTGCGCGCGGGCCGCGATCAGCTCCAGTTGCTCGCTCGGCGAGCGGCCGTCGGCCGAACGCACCGACAGCCCGGTCTCGGCGCGACGCTTCAGCCCGGCGACCCGGACCATGTAGAACTCGTCGAGATTGGACGCGAAGATCGCGAGGAATTTGGCGCGTTCGAGCAACGGCAGCGAGGCGTCCTCCGCGAGGGCGAGCACCCTGGCGTTGAAGTCGAGCCAGCTCAGTTCCCTGTTCAGGTAGCGATCACGTGGCAACCGCTGCGGAGCCTGGTCCGACTGCACCGGGGTGACGGCCGGTGGAGGCGTGGGCAGCAGCTGCTGTTGCTTGACGGTTTCCGTATCGCTCACGTCAACGATCATCCCCTACGAACCGCGCGGTGTGCAGGTCCACATCGGGATTGCAGGCCGGATCACGCCGTTTCGGCGATCCCCTAGCACACGTGACGAAAGGGTTCGTGAACACGACAGGACCAGCCGATGTCACGCAGCACAGCGCGGGTGGCGTCGCCCGCCCCGAGTTCGACCGCCAGGTCGAGATCCGCGGCGGTGTCGACATCGAGGCGCAGTCCCGGCCAGTGTCCGGTCAGATCCGCTGCGCCCGCCGCGATGTGCTGTCGGGCGGAGTCGGCGCCGAACCGCGGATCCAGCGGCGCGACGCCGTCCCGGACGACGAGCGCGGCCGTGCCGGTCCCGGCGTGGTCGACGACCACCGCGCGCCTGCCGACCGGCGCGACCGCCAGCATGTCCGCCAGTTCCTCGGGGCGCAGCGCAGGCAGATCCGCTTGCAGTGCGAGCAGTTCGACCGCGCCGTGGCGCCTGCGCAACGCGGTCGCGGCGTCGGACAGCGCGGTGTTCAGTCCGTCGGAGTCGGCGATGCGCGGTTCCGGGTGCACGTGCGCGCCGAGCCCGCCCGCCAGCTCGGCGACTGCGGGATCCGGGGTGACGACGGTGACCGACCGGACCTGCGAGACCGCCGCGGCGGCCGACACGGTGTCGGCGAGCATGGCGAGCACCAGCCGCGCCCGGTGCTCCGGGCGCAGCCGGTCGGCCAGTCGGCTCTTGGCCAGATCGAGGCTCTTGACCGCGATCACGGCGTGCACGGCGTGCGGGCGCATGGTCCCAATCCTTCCATGGCATATTGGGCAGATGACGAGGGCGGCAGTACTTGGCGCGGGATCGTGGGGCACCGCGTTCGCGAAGGTGTTGGCAGACGCCGGAACCGAGGTCACCATCTGGGCCCGGCGCGCCGAGGTGGCCGAGGCGTTGGCCTCCGAGCATCGCAATCCCTTCTACCTGCCCGGTGTGCAGCTGCCGCCGGTGGCCGCCACCGACGATCACGAGCGGGCGCTGGACGGTGCGCAGCTGGTGGTGCTCGCCGTGCCGTCCCAATCTCTGCGCGCGAATCTCGAGGCGTGGAAACCCGCGCTGCACGGCGCGATCACCGAGCACGACGCCACGCTGCTGAGCCTCGCCAAGGGCATCGAAACGGGCACGCTGCTGCGGATGAGCCAGGTCATCGCCGAGGTGACCGGCACCGAGCCGAGCCGCATCGCGGTGCTGTCCGGGCCCAATCTGGCCAAGGAGATCGCGGCCGGTCAGCCCGCGGCCACCGTGATCGCGTGCGCCGACACCGCCCGCGCGGAGGCGGTGCAGCAGGCCAGCAACACCGGCTATTTCCGGCCGTACACCAACACCGACGTGATCGGCTGCGAGATCGGCGGCGCGTGCAAGAACGTCATCGCGCTGGCCTGCGGCATCGCCTCCGGCATGGGTCTCGGTGACAACTCCATCGCCAGCCTGATCACCCGCGGCCTCGCCGAGATCATCCGGCTCGGCGTCGCGCTCGGCGCCGAGCCTGTGACGCTCGCGGGCCTCGCCGGGGTCGGCGACCTGGTCGCGACTTGTACCTCGCCGCTGTCGCGCAATCGGTCCTTCGGGCAAGTGCTCGGCGCGGGCGGATCGATGGAGGCAGCCCAGGAGGCCACCCATGGACAGGTGGCCGAGGGTGTGAAGTCGTGCACATCGGTGCGCGCACTGGCCGCCGCGCACGAGGTGGAAATGCCGCTCACCAACGCGGTGCACCAGGTGTGCCACGAGGGCCTCTCGATGCGCGAAGCCGTCGAGAATCTGCTGGGGCGGCGCGTCAAGCCCGAGTGATCGCCGCAGGGTAGCGGTCGCTATGACCGCCGCCCACCGGCCCGGTCCGCGATCGCCGCGCCGCCGCGGGCGGGTACGGTTCGGAGCATGACGAACCGGATCAGGGTGGCTGTGGTGTTCGGCGGGCGCAGCAATGAGCACGCCGTCTCGTGTCTGTCGGCCGGCAGCGTGCTGCGGAACCTGGATCCGGAGAAGTACGAGGCCGTCCCGATCGGCATCACCACCGAGGGCGGCTGGGTGCTCGGCGGCGCCGACGTCGCCGCGCTGCGCCGCAAGGACGACGCGCTGCCCTCCGTCGACGCCTCCGGCACCGCACTGACGCTGACCCCCGACCCGCAGCGTTCGGGGTCGCTGGTGGCGCTGGACGACCCGGGCGCCGCGCTCGGCTCGGTCGACGTGGTGTTCCCGATCCTGCACGGCCCGTTCGGCGAGGACGGCACCTTGCAGGGCATGCTCGAGCTCGCGGGCGTCCCGTACGTGGGACCCGGCGTGCTGGCCAGCGCCGCTGGCATGGACAAGGAATTCACCAAGAAGCTGCTCGCGGCCGATGGCCTGCCGATCGGCACGCAGGTGGTGCTGCGACCCGGCGTCGCGACGCTGTCGGCGGCCGAGCGGGAACGGCTCGGGCTTCCGGTGTTCGTCAAACCCGCCCGCGCCGGTTCCTCGCTCGGCATCACGAAGGTGGACGACTGGAGCGAGCTGGACACCGCCATCGCGACGGCGCGCGCACACGATCCGAAGGTGATCGTGGAGGCGGGCATCGTCGGTCGCGAGGTGGAATGCGGCGTGCTGGAATTCCCGGACGGCCGGGTGGAGGCCAGCGTGATCGCCGAGATCAGGATGCCCGACAACGACGCTCCCGAGTTCTACGACTTCGACACCAAATACCTCGACGACGTCTGCGAGTTCGACGTGCCAGCGAAGCTCGACGACGAGGTGGCCGAGCAGATCAGGGAGCTGGCGGTGCGCGCCTTCCGCGCCCTCGACTGCCAGGGGCTGGCCCGCGTGGACTTCTTCGTCACCGAGCAGGGGCCGGTGATCAACGAGATCAACACCATGCCCGGCTTCACCGCGATCTCCATGTATCCCCGCATGTGGGAGGCGACCGGGATCGACTACAACGTCCTGATCTCGACCTTGATCGACACCGCGCTGGTGCGCGGCACCGGCCTGCGCTGACCGCTGCGAAGGCTGCCGCGCGGATCAGTTCGGCAGCGGGCCCGGATCGAGCTCCGTGGCGGGCAGGTTCGCCGTGATGGTGTCGGAGACCTCCTGGAGCGGAGTCGGCCCCGAACCGTCGGGCACCGTCAGCGCGATGTAGGTGCCGCGGTCGACGGCGAACCAGGTGCTCGCCTCGGCCGCGTCGTCGCGCACCTCGAACCACTGCACGTCGTTGACGATCTGCAACGGCGAGGCGCGATGGAATTCCAGCGGTCGATCCAGCCCGCAGCGCAGCACGATGGCGTTCCCGCCGTCCGGGCGCTGCCAGGCGCGGGTGGCGGGCGGAGCGGGTTCCACCAGGGTCGACTTGGTGAACTCGCCCAGCTCGGCGGGCAACGCGGGCAGCAGCTTGGTGCAGGCTTCGCCCTCCGCGGCGGGCGCGGGCACCGGGCCGAGCGCCAGCGGCTCCCGCTCCACCGGCATGCGGCGGGCCAGCACGGCGGCGACCAGGACGGCGACCACCAGAACCACCGGCAGTGCTACCGCCGTCGCGATCAAGGCGGGCGGGTACGGGCGGGATTCCTCGTTCGCGTCGTCGGCGTCGGAATCTCCTGTGGTGCTGGTACTTTCGTCGGCCTCGCCGGTGACGGGCTTCTCGCCGGTGGCCTCGGATTCCTCGTCGGCGCGCGAGTCCCCGGCAGCGTCGGAGCCGTCGGGACGCGGCTCGTCCGAGGCTTCGGGCTGCTCGACGGTGTCCGACCGGTCGGCGGACCGATCCGCGGCCGCCCCCTTGCCGAGGCCGGTCGGCTTGTCGTCGTCGGTGGGGTCATGGCCCTTCGACGAGTCGCTGTCCGACGAGTCCGCCGCCATGCGTACCGGTCCTTCCTCTTCGCGCTCGCTGGAGCCGGTCGGCGCGGGTCGCGCTGCCTGCGTCGCGGCGGGCGCGCGCATCGACTCGGTGGTCTCGATTGCCCAGGACAGGGTACCGTCGAGCCGATTTCAGCTGGCATTACCTCGGAAGGGGACCGGTCATCAGCGAGAGCGCGGCGCCGCGGACGGTGCGTGAGCTGGGAGAGTTCGCGTTGATCGAGCGCATCAACGCCCGCCGGGTGCAGGCGCCCGCCGTGCTGCTCGGCCCCGGTGACGACGCGGCGCTGGTCGCCGCGCCCGACGGCCGGTTCGTGGTGACCACCGACATGCTGGTCGAGGGACGCCACTTCCGGCGTGACTGGTCGAGCCCAAGGGAGATCGGCCGCAAGGCGATCGCGCAGAACGCCGCCGACGTGGTCGCCATGGGCGCGGCGCCGACGGCCTTCGTGGTGGCGCTCGGCTGCCCCGCCGAGACTCCCGTCGCGGTGATCGACGAACTGGCCGACGGCCTGTGGGCCGAGGCGACGCGCGCGGGCGGCTCGATCGCGGGCGGCGATCTGGTCCGCAGCCCCGAGTTGGTCCTCTCGGTCACCGCGTTCGGCGATCTGCGCGGCGGCACGCCGGTCACCAGAGCCGGTGCGCGCGTGGGGGACACGGTCGCCGTGGCGGGCAGGCTCGGCTGGTCGGCCGCGGGACTGGCCGCGCTCACGCGGGGCGTCGACGCCGAGGAGTTCGCCGAAGCGTTTGCCGCCCACCGGGTTCCGCAGCCGCCCTACGAGGCGGTACTCGGTTCGACGTGGCGAGCGGGACACTCGCTCACCGATATCTCCGACGGACTGCTCGCCGATCTCGGTCATATCGCCGACGCCTCGGGTGTCGCGATCGATCTCGACGCGGCCGCGCTGCGCGACCCCGCGCTGGACGCGCTCGCGCGCAGGCTGGATGCCGATGCGGCGCAATGGGTTCTGGCCGGGGGCGAGGATCACGCCTTCGCCGGGACCTGGCCGGAGGGCGCTGAGCTGCCGGAAGGATGGCGTGCGATCGGCCGCGTGACGGCTGGGTCGGGGGTCACCGTCGACGGTGCGCCGCACCGGGGCGGCAGCGGCTGGGAATCGTTCCGTGGGGCGGACTCGGCGTCCGGGCCCGAGCCACGATAGGTTGTGCGGTCATGGGTGCGAAACCACTGTCGGAAATCATGGATTCGGGCTGGGCACAGGCCTTGCAGCCGGTCGAGGACCGGATCGCGGAGATGGGTGAATTCCTGCGAACCGAGAACACCGCGGGCCGCGGCTACCTGCCCGCGGGGGAGAACGTGCTACGCGCTTTCCAGCGGCCGTTCGACAAGGTGCGCGTGCTGATCGTCGGCCAGGATCCGTACCCGACGCCCGGCCACGCCATGGGACTGAGTTTCTCTGTGGCGCCAGATGTTTCGCCCGTACCGCGCAGCCTGGCCAACATCTTCTCCGAGCTGCACAAGGACCTCGGCCACCCGACGCCCTCCTGCGGCGATCTGAGCCCGTGGTCGGACCAGGGCGTGCTGCTGCTCAACCGCGTGCTCACCGTCTCGCCCGGCCAGCCCGCCTCGCACCGCGGCAAGGGCTGGGAGGCGGTCACCGAGCAGGCCATCCGCGCGCTCGTCGCGCGCGACGAGCCGCTGGTGGCGATCCTGTGGGGTCGCGACGCCTCGACGCTGAAGCCGCTGCTGAGCCAGGCCGAGGTGCCCTACATCGAGTCCGCGCATCCCTCGCCGCTGTCCGCGTCCCGCGGGTTCTTCGGCTCGCGCCCGTTCTCGCGGGTCAACGAACTGCTCGATGAACTGGGCGCCGAACCGGTCGACTGGCGCCTGCCCTGATCCCGCTCGCCTTCCGGCCCGCCGGGAATCAGCACCACCCGCATCACCGCACGAACACGATATCGAGGAGCACTGCAATGCAGCACAACACCGTTCGCGGCGCCCTGCGCGGCACCACCGCCACGCTGGCCATGGCCGCCGCTATCGCGGGCGCCACGTCGGCGGCCACCGCCGCGCCGCTGAAACTGGAACCCGCCGTGGAGACCAGCGAGACCGCGCCTGCGGCGCCGGTGGCCGAGGAGTTCACCTCGACCGGCTCCTCCACCATCTCCGCGTCGGTGAACGCGAAGGTCGCGTGCCTGTTCCAGCGCACCTTCAGCGCCATGCGCCTGGACTGCTGAGCACCGAGTTCACCGAGGCTCACGACGAGCCGTGCACGTACTGTGCGATCCTCAGATCGTGAGTAATGCGAACAATCTTCTCGAGCCCACCCGGCTGCGGCTGCGCGGTTCGGGTGGCATCGAGCTGGCCGCCGACCAGTTCGGCCCGGTCGGCGGCCCGCTCGTCGTCTTTCTGCACGGCGGCGGACAGACCAGGCACTCGTGGAAGCAGACCGGCGCGAAACTGGCCGCGGCCGGGATGCGGGTGATCACCCTGGACGCCCGCGGCCACGGCGACAGCCAGTGGTCGCCGGACCGCGACTACACGCGCGAGACGATGGTCGCGGATCTGACGCTCGTGCTCGAACAGCTCGATGCCGCGGCCGCACCGGGCGGGGGTGCGGTCGTGGTCGGCGCCAGCATGGGCGGCATCACCGGACTGCTGACCTCGGCCAGGCCGGGCGGCGCGGCGATCCGCGCGCTGGTGCTCGTCGACATCGTCACCCGCCCCGAGCCCGAGGGCGTCGCCCGGGTGATCGACTTCCTCAGCAAACATCGCGACGGCTTCGACACCCTCGAACAGGCTGCCGACGCGGTCGCGGAGTATCTGCCGCACCGGCCGCGGCCGAAGAACACCGACGGCCTGCGCCGCAATCTGCGCGAGCGCGACGGCCGCTGGTACTGGCACTGGGACCCGGACATGCTGCGCGACCGCGTCGAGGATCCGAGCGCGATGACCGAGCAGATGGAGGCGGCCGCCGCGCGGCTGCGCATCCCGGTGCTGCTGGTGCGCGGCATGCAGTCCGATGTGGTGAGCGCCGAGGGCGCGGCGGCGTTCCAGGCGCTGGTGCCGCACGCCGAACTGGTCGAGATCGGCGGCGCGGCGCACACCGCGGCCGGTGACGACAACGACGCCTTCACCGACGCGGTCGCGAAGTTCGTGGTGGAGAACCTGACGTAGCTCAGGCCGGGTTCCGGTAGTCGGGCTTGCGCTTGGCCACGAAGGCGTCCACCCCTTCCCGGCCGGTGCGGCTGTTCGCCGCCGTGGCGATGAAATCGCGCTCCAGGTCCAGCTGTTCGCTCAGCGTCGTCGAATCCGACTGTGCCAGAAGCGATTTGATGCTGGCATGGGTGGAGCGCGGCCCGCGCGCCAGCTCCTGCGCGAGCGCGAGTGTCGCGCTGCGCACTTCGTCGTCCGCGACGAGGCGGCTGAGGATGCCCAGCCGCACGCCCTCCTCGGCGTCGAGGACGGCGTCGGTGAGCAGGATCTCGCTGGCCCGTCCCGCGCCGACGATGCGGGGCAGCGTCCACGACATGCCGCCGTCGGGGCTCAGGCCGATGCCGGGGTAGGCGGGGCGCAGCTTGGTGGACGGGCCGCCCAGCGCGATATCCGCGGCGCAGACCAGGCTCATGCCCGCGCCCGCCGCCCAGCCCTGGACCGCGGCGAGCACCGGCACGCGGGTCTCGTCCAGTGCGCGGACGAACGCGTGCAGGTCGGTCGCCAGGCCGTGGATGTGGGCGGCGCGATCCTCGGCGGCGGCGAAGCCGCGCACGTCGCCGCCCGCGCAGAAGTTCGCGCCCGATCCGACGAGCACGACCGCGCCGATCTCGGGGCCGAGGTCGGCGAGCGCCGCGGTGCCCGCGGTGATCCCGGCGAAATCCATCGAGGTGCCGTTGGCGGCGGTGGCGATCGTGATCTGGAGGACGTCGTCGACGGTCGTGACGTAGTCGGTCTGCGCGGTGGAAGTCATGAGGGAACACTATCGTTCGCTCGGGCGGGATCTCGACGCCCGTTCCGGCTTCGGGCTACCGGGTCGCGCGGGCCGGGCGAATCATCCGCACCTGCATCGCGACGGTGAAGTCCTCCACCTTGCGCGCACCCTCCAGCGCGAAACCGTGCTTGCGGTAGAAGGCCTGGGCGCGCGGATTGTCCTCGAACACCCATAGCGAGCACGGCCGATCCGGGTCGACGGCGGCGGCCAGCAGTTGGTCGGCCAGGCCCGTGCCGTACCAGCCGGCGCGCACGTACAGCGCGTTGAGTTCGATCGGAGCGACCGGGGCACGGTCCCGGGACAGGCCCGAACTCGCGAACCCGATGACGGAGTCGCCGACGACCGCGACGTGCGTGCTGTCGGGATGGGCGGTGCGGACGCGGTCCCACGCCTCGGCCCGCCGATCCACGTCGAAGGCGTCGAGCACGTGAGCGGGGACCAGGCCGCGGTAGGCCTCACGCCAGCAGGCGATGTGGCATTCGGCCAAGCTGTGCACGTGTTCGGCGGCGAGCGGCGTGATCCGCCATGCTCGCGAGGGCGCCTCGGCCATCCGATGTCCCCGCTGTGGTCGGCGTACTGGAATACCTACCGACGACGACGCCCCGGACCACCCTTGTCGGGCGCCGGGGCGTGTGTCTTGGTGCTGATCGACCGGCGGCCGAATCAGCCGCGAGCGACCTTGCCCGCCTTCAGGCAGGAGGTGCACACGTTCATGCGGCGGGTGTTGCCCGGGGCAACCTGCGCGCGCACGGTCTGGATGTTCGGGTTCCAGCGACGGTTGGTGCGCCGGTGCGAGTGCGAGACCGACTTCCCGAAGCCGGGGCCCTTGGCGCAGACGTCGCAGACGGCAGCCATAGTCGCGAACTCCTTCATGTCATGTGGGGACCGCCGCACAATGATGCGGCATGTCCGGAAACAATGTCGTGATGTGCCCTGCCGACTGACGTCGGCCAGCGCAGGCCAGCTTCAGGCCGCACGAGCAACCCAGCAAGGGTAGCCAATGCCGTGCCGATCCGCCAAACCGGGACCCGGTCGGACGGGCCGTCCCGGCCGTCGAACACCCGTCGAGCATACCGATTCGGTGTCACGCGCCCGCTGTCGGTATCGCCAGCTAACCTGGCGAACGGTGGTGACGCCGGTGGGCGAGAAGGGAGCGAGGTGACGGTGCCGGGGCAGCGGGAAGAGATGGACGGCGCGGCGCTGAGGCTCTGGAGCCGCCTCTGTCTGGACGACCTCGAACAGCGCCGCGCGGAGATCAACGCGCTCAATGTCTTCCCCGTCGCCGACGCCGACACCGGGACCAATCTGCTGGCCACCATGCGCGCGGCCGTGCAGGCGGCCGACGCCGCGCAGGCCGCGGCGAGCGCGAATCAGGTCGCCGCGGCACTGGCGCGCGGCGCCACCGCGGGCGCGCGGGGGAATTCCGGCATCATCCTCTCGCAGGTGCTGCGCGGCATCGCGGAGGCGACTACGGAGGGACCGCTCACCGCGACGACCCTGCGCGCCGCCTTGCACCGCGCCGCGGCCCTGGTCCGCGAGGCGTTGAGCGTCCCGGTCGAGGGCACCATCCTCACCGTGCTGGAGTGCGCGGCCGACTGCGCGTCGGCCTGCGCCGAGGACACGCTCGCCGAGGTCGCCGTGGCCGCCGCCGACGGCGCGGCGAAGGCGCTCGGCGAGACCCCGTCCCAGCTCGGTGTCTTGCGGGCGGCGGGCGTGGTCGACGCGGGCGCGCGCGGTCTGGTGGTGCTGCTGGACGCGCTGGTCGCGGTCGTCCTCGGCGAGACGCCGACCAGGCCCGAGTACCTGCCTGGTGAATTCGCCGCGGTCGCGGAGGCCGCGGAAGTCGTGGACAGCGCGGGCGACGAGCCGCATTTCGAGGTGATGTACCAGCTGTCCGACACCGACCTGGCGCGCATCACGCGTCTGCGCGAGCGCCTCGCCGAGCTCGGCGATTCCGTGGTCGTGGTCGGCGACGGCAGCGGGAACTGGTCCGCGCACGTGCACTGTGCCGACGCGGGCGCCGCCGTGGAGGCGGGGCTGGCGGCGGGCGCCCTGCGCGACATCCGGATCGAGAGCTTCGCCATCACGGCCCCGGTCGGCCGCGATCATCTGGAGCCGCCGCGCCCGCGCGACGCGGGCCCCGCCGATCGCGGTGTGCTGGCCGTCGCCGCGGGCTCGGGCGCCGCGGCGCTGTTCGAGGCGGCGGGCGCGGCGGTGCTCGGCGCGCATCCGGTCACCTCGGCCGCGCTGCTCACCGCGATCCGGCAGATGCCGCATCGCGAAGTGCTCGTGCTGCCCAACGGCGCGCTGCCCGCGCACGAACTGGTGGCCGTCGGTGTCGCCGCTCGCGACGCGCACCGCGACGTGCTGCTGCTGCCGAGCGGTTCCATGGTGCAGGGCTTGGCGGCGCTCGCGGTGCACGATCGCGGCCGGATCGCCGTGGACGACGCGTTCGCGATGTCGGAGGCGGCCGCGGCCACCCGATGGGGTGCGCTGCGGGCGGCCTCGCACCGCGCACTGACCATGGTCGGGACCTGCGAGCCGGGCGACGGACTCGGCCTGGTCGGCCACGACGTGGTGGTGATCGACCGCGACGTGCGCGGCGCGGCGCTGACGCTGCTCGACCGGATGCTCGGCCTCGGCGGCGAATTGGTCACCCTGTTGATGGGTGCGGACGCGCCCGCCGGTCTGGCCGAGGAATTGAGCGCGCACATCGCGCGGAGCTTCCCCGGCGTCGAGGTCACGGTGTATTCCGGTGGGCAGCAAGGGGATCTGGCGCAGATCGGGGTGGAATGAGCGAACGTAGTGAGCGAATCATGTGCCAGCGCGCGTTGCGCATGGCGGAGCCGAGCGTCAGCGAGGTGGAGGCATGAGCACGAGGGCGGAGACATGGCGACACTGAGCGATCGGCTGGACCACATCCTTGGCGCGAAGGCCGCGGATTCGCTGGCCGACGCCTTCGATATGAACACCGTCGAGGACCTGCTGCGGCACTACCCGCTGCGCTACGCCACCCAGGGCCAGCCGCTCACCGAGGAGGCGCCGGAGGACGGTTCGCACATCACCGTCATCGGCCGGATCACCAAGACCGAGCTGAAGCCGATGCGCAACCGGCGCGGCTCGCTGCTGAAGGTGTTGCTGGACACCGGTTCCGGACGCCCGGTCGACGTCACGTTCTTCAACGGTGACAAGGTGAAGTACGTCGTCAAAGAGGGACTTCGGGCGATGATGTCGGGCACCGTGAGCTACTGGCGGCCCGGCAGCTGGAATCTCAGCCATCCCGGCTACCTGATCCTGCCCGAGACCGAGGACGATTCGGTCGGCACTTTCACCAAGGTGCGCGGCGGCGGCGATCTGCGCGGCCTGGCAGAGAGCGCGAAAGGCGCTGGCGGCGTGGATGTCTCGTTCATGGAGCGGGAATTCATCCCGGTGTATCCGGCCACCGCGAAGGTGCAGAGCTGGGATCTGCTCGCCTGCGTGCGCCAGGTGCTCGAACAGCTCGACCCGATCGACGATCCGCTGCCGGAGGACGTTCGCGACGACCGCGCTCTGATGCCGGTCTCCGACGCGCTGCGGTTGATCCATCTGCCGGAACGCAAGACCGATATCGACCGGGCCAAGGAGCGGCTGCGCTTCGACGAGGCGCTGGCGCTGCAACTGGTGCTCGCCGAGCGTCGGCACGAGGTCGCGGGCCGGACCGCGCGACCGTGCCCGCCGCGCACCGACGGCATCGCGGCGGCCTTCGACCGGCAGCTGCCGTTCGAGCTCACCGCCGGTCAGCGGCAGGTGATCTCGGAGATCTCCGCCGATCTCGGCCGCACCCAGCCGATGCACCGGCTGCTACAGGGTGAGGTCGGCTCCGGCAAGACGATCGTCGCGCTGCACGCCATGCTCCAGGTGGTCGACGCAGGTCAGCAGTGCGCGCTGCTCGCGCCGACGGAAGTTCTCGCCGCTCAGCACTATCGGTCGCTGCGCGGGATGCTCGGCGAACTCGGCACGGCGGGCGAGCTCGGCGCCGCCGAACAGTCCACCCGGGTGGTGCTGGTGACCGGTTCGATGTCGGCGTCGGCGAAGAAGGCCGCGCTGCTCGAGGCCGTCACCGGCGAGGCGGGCATCGTCATCGGCACGCACGCGCTGATCCAGGACAACGTGGAGTTCTTCGACCTGGGCATGGTGGTGGTCGACGAACAGCACCGCTTCGGCGTCGAACAGCGGGACGCGTTGCGCGCCAAGGCGAAAGCTGGAAGCAGCCCGCATCTGCTCGTGATGACCGCGACCCCGATTCCGCGCACCATCGCCATGACCACGCTCGGCGATCTGGAGACCTCCACGCTCACCGAGCTGCCCCGCGGCCGTTCGCCCATCACGTCGAAAGTCGTTCCGCGCAAGCTGCATCCGAACTGGGTGGACCGGGCCTGGGAACGCATCCTCGAAGAGGTGAAAGTCGGCCGCCAGGCTTACGTGGTGTGCTCGCGCATCGGCGACGACGAGGAGAACGGCGGCTCCGGCAAGGGGCGCGGCCGCGGCAAGGCGGCGGAGGAGAAAGAGGCCCCGGCCACCCAGGCCGTGGTCGACGTCTTCGACATGCTGCGCGCCGGACCGCTCGCGGGCGTCCGGGTCGGCCTGTTGCACGGCAGGCTGCCCTCGGACGAGAAGGACCAGGTCATGCGCGCCTTCAACGACGCGGAGATCGATGTGCTGATCTGCACCACCGTGGTCGAGGTCGGCGTCGACGTGCCGAACGCGACGGTGATGGTGATCGTGGACGCCGACCGGTTCGGCGTCAGCCAGCTACACCAGCTGCGCGGGCGGATCGGCCGCGGCAAGCACGCGGGGCTGTGCCTGCTGATCACCGACGCCGCGCCCGGCGGTTCGGCGATGAACCGGCTCGAAGCCGTGGCCGCCACCACCGACGGTTTCGAGCTCGCCGTGCTCGATCTGCGCCAGCGCCGCGAGGGCGACGTGCTCGGGGCGGCGCAGTCCGGCACCGCCAGCTCGCTCAAGCTGCTCTCCCTGCTCGACGACCTGGAAGTCATCACCGCGGCGCAGGATCTGGCCAGGCAGCTGGTCGAGGCCGATCCCGGTCTGCGCGAGCACCCCGGCTTGGCGGGCATGATGCACGCCGCCGTCGACGGTGAGCGGCTGGAGTATCTGGCCAAATCATGACGCGCGCCGGGGACGGACCGCGGCCGCGATCCGCTCCTCGGCGAATGGTGCTACGCCACAACGGCTTTCGGCTGCTCCGCCGTCGCGTCGGCGGCATTCGCGCCGCGCGAGTCCGCGGTCCACAACCCGATGACCGCCGCCGAGATCGCGATCAGGCCGCCGACGAGCAGCGCGCGCTGGAAACCGTCGGTCATCGCGTCGAGCTGCGGCTCGCCCGCCGCCAGCTGCGCGGTGGTGCGGGAGGTGGCGATCGCGGTCAGCACGGCGATCCCGAGCGCGCCGCCGATCTGCTGGGCCGTGTTGAGCAGCGCGGCGGCAAGTCCGGCCTGTTCGGCGGGGACGCCGGCGTTGGCCGCGGTGGTGTTCGCGACGAACACGGCGCCCGCCCCCACCGACATGACGAGCATGCCGGGCAGCACGTTCGTCAGGTAGGACCCGTCGGTCGGGATGAACGACAGCCACACCACGCCGAGCCCGGTGATCGCGGCGCCGCCGATGATGACCGGCCGGGTGCCGACCCGGGCGAACAGTTTCGCCGAAAGGCCAGCCGCCGCACCGATGGTAAGGCTCACCGGCAGATAGGCCACGCCCGCCTCGAACTCGCCGTACCCGAGGACCGACTGCATGTAGAGCGTCACGAAGAAGAACATCGCGAGCATGCCCGCGGCCAGGGTGAGATGGGTCAGGTTCGCCGCCGCCAGGCCGCGGATGCGGAAGATCGACAGCGGCATCAGCGGATCCGCCGAGTAGCGCTCGTTCGCCACGAAGGCGATCAGCAGCGCGGCCGCGCCGCCGAGCAGCGCGAGCGTCGTCGCGTCGCCCCACCCGTGCTCGGGCGCCTTCACGAGTCCGTAGACGAGCAGCATCAGCCCGCCGGTGCCCAGCGCGGTGCCGAGCAGGTCGAAGCCGCCGCGGATCTCGTTGCGACGATCGTTGGGAACGAGCGCAGGGACGGCCGCCAGCACCAGCAGGCAGACCGGGGTGTTGACGTAGAAGATCCAGCGCCAGCCGGGGCCCTCCGCCAGCACGCCGCCGAGGAAGACGCCCGCCGCCGACGCCAGGCCCGCGGCCCCGCCCCACACGCTGAGCGCGGCGGTGCGGTCAGGGCCCTCGCGGAAACTGGTGGTGAGGATCGACAGCGCGGCGGGCAGCATCAGCGCCGCGCCGACGCCCTGCGCGAGGCGCGCGCCGATCAGCAGCCCGCTCGCGCCGATCAGCAGCCCGCTCGCGTCGGCCAGCCCGCCGATCGCCGAGGCGACCGCTATGGTCAGCGTGCCCGCGATGAGCACGCGGCGGCGTCCGAGCAGGTCGGCGAGACGGCCGCCGAGCAGCATGAGTCCGCCGTAGGTGAGCAGGTAGCCGCTGGTGACCCATTGCAGCGTCGACACGTCCATGCCGAGTTCGCGCTGGATGGTCGGCAGCGCGACATTGACGATCGAGCCGTCGACGAAGTCGAGGAACGCGACTGTGCACAGCAGCGCCAGCGTGAGCTTGCCGCGGCGAGTCGCCAGATACGAGGGTGTTTCGGTCGGTGCGAGCACTGGCCTGGTCCTTCTCTGTGGTCGGACGGTTGTCGTCCGGTCACCAACCCAGAGCGCGCGGAGCCGAGGGAGGTGACATCGGCGGCCGCCCGCGAGATTCGGATCACACCTCGCGGCTCGCGATGTCACATCCGAGGCGCGGAAACACTCTCGGACAACGACAGCCGCGCGAGCTTTCCGGCACAGGAGGAACGATGATCGAGACCATGGACGAACAGCCGACGCGAATCTTCGCCGAGCACCGCGAACTGCTGTTCTCGATCGTGTACAACATGCTCGGCACCGTCACCGACACCGAGGACGTCCTGCAGGACACCTGGCTGGCCTGGGTGTCGCGCCATCGCTCCGATCTCGGCGAGATCACCAGCCCGCGCGCGTACCTGGTGCGGATCGCGGTGAACGCCGCGCTCTCGCGCCGGGAGAGCATCGTCCGCAGGCGCGAGACCTACGTCGGGCCGTGGCTGCCCGAGCCGCTGGTCGCCGACACCCCCGAGATCCGAGACAGCGCGGATGCCGCCGAGATCGCGCTGCGGGGCGAGTCGGTCTCGCTGGCCGTGCTCGTGATCCTGGAGACGCTGACCCCGCTGGAACGCGCGGTGTTCGTGCTGCACGAGGTGTTCGGCTATCCGCACGCCGAGATCGGCGCGATCCTGGGCCGGGAGACCCCGGCGATCCGTCAACTCGCGCACCGGGCGCGGGATCACGTGCGGGCGAAGCGCCCGCGCTACCAGGCCGATCCGCGAACCCAGCGCGCGGTGACCGAGCGCTTCCTCGCCGCCCAGCTCAGCGGGGACGTGACGGGCCTGCTGGAGATGCTCGCGCCGGACGTCACGTTCCTGTCCGACGCGGGCGGCCGGGCGCGGGCGGCGCTGCGGCCGATCCACGGGGCGGACAAGGTCGCGCGTCTGCTCACCAGCCGGATGGTGATCGCTTCCGTGCCGGACATGACCGTCCGGGTCGGGCGGACCAACGGCGATCCGTCCGCGATCGTGTACTCCGGCGGCGAGCTGCAAGCCGTCGTGGTGCTGGACATCGACGCGGACACCGGAAAGGTGCGCGGCGTCTACGCGATTCGCAACCCGGAGAAGCTCCGCCACCTGCGCGGGTGAGGTTCAGCGCAGCATTCGGGGATACGGCAGATCGGTGCTGGTGTTCTCGGCGACCGCGAGCGGGCTGCCGATCTGCGGAAATGCCCGCTGCGGGCAGGCGGGCCGCTCGCACACCTTGCAGCCCGCGCCGATCGGCACCGCGGCGGCCGGGTCGTCCAGGTGCAGGCCGGTGGAATACACCAGGCGGTCGGCGTATTCGATGTCGCAGCCGAGTCCGATGGCGAAATTCTTGGTGGCCGTACCGAATCCGTGCGGGGCGATGAACGAGGTGCGGGCGATCCACAGGTAGCGCCGTCCGTCGGGCATGGCGGCGATCTGGGTGAGGATGCGGCCGGGATTCGCGAACGCCTCGTGCACCACCCACAGCGGGCAGCTGCCGCCGACGCGGGAGAAGTGGAAGGCCGTGGCGGACTGGCGTTTCGAGATGTTGCCCGCGCGGTCGGTGCGGACCAGGAAGAACGGCACGCCGCGCTGGCCCTGCCGCTGCAGGGTGCTCAGGCGGTGGCAGATGGTCTCGAAGCCGACCTCGAAACGCAGGCTCAGCAGGTCGATGTCGTAGCGCAGTTCCTCGGCCGAGCGCAGGAACCGGCCGTAGGGCAGGATCAGCGCGCCCGCGAAGTAGTTGGCCAGCCCGATCCGGGCCAGCGCGCGGGATTCCCCGGTGAGCGAGGGGGTCTCGCTGAGCACCGCGTCCAGTTCGGCGCCGAAGAGCAGGAAGCCGAGCGTGGTCGCGATCTGGAAGGCGCGCTGCCCGGGCCGCAGCCTGCGGGCCAGGGTCAGCGTCCGGCTCTCGGGGTCGTAGTGGCGCTTCGGGATCGACGGATCGGCGCCGTCGCCGCGCACCAGCACGGTCACCCCCGCCCGCTCCTCGGCGATCCTGGCCAGCTGGCGATCCAGCGAGCCGATGGTCAGTCCGGACTCTTCGAAGAGCTGTTCGGCGAGGTGATCGAGGTGCGGAATGTGATTGTGGTGGTCGTAGAAGAAGTCGCGGACGTCCTCGTAGGGCATCGGGACGCCGGGCCCGCCGGTGGGCGCGGCCACCCGGGAGGAGAGCAGATCCAATTGGTCGGTGGCGGCTCGCAATCGCCGGTGCATGGCGACCAGGAGGCGGGCCACCTCCGGCTGCCTGGTGGCCAGCTCCTCGACCTCGGCCAGCGGGGCGCTGTCGCCGCCCGCCGCGTCGACGAGCACCTCGTGCAGATCGGAGACCAGTCTGGCGTCGGAGTCGGCGGCGAAGAACTGCACATCGAGGTCGAAGGTGGAGTTGAGCTTCAACAGCACCGGAATGGTGAGCGGTCGCTGGTCGCGTTCCAGTTGGTTGAGATAACTGGGCGAGAGATCCAGGGATTTCGCCAGTGCCGCCTGGGTCATCCGCCGTTCCTCGCGCAATCGCCGCAACCGGGCGCCCGCATACATCTTGCGCACGGGCGAATCCTAGCCGCTGAGTCTTCGCAAACATCGCAGATTCGGCACTTCTCGCCCACAAAAATCGGCATGTGCAAGGGGTTTTTGCTTCGGAGTTCGCTGCGTAGCGTGCGAAGAGAGGCCCTTGGGCCTGCTGAGCTGGCCGTCTGGAACCGGAGGATGCATGAAGACCCATATCGTACGCGCTCGCGCCGCCGACGAGGCGTTTCCGCGCGGCGAACATCTGGCCGCGAGGATCGCGGAGGTGGCCGCGGATCCGGTCGAGGTGACCGACGAGGTGGCCGAGATGATCGTGAACCGCATCATCGACAACGCGGCCGTCGCCGCGGCCTCGGTGCTGCGGCGTCCGGTCACCAGCGCGCGCACCCAGGCCACGGCGCAGCCGTATCGACCGCGTGAGGGGCGGTCGGGTGGCACCGTCTTCGGCTTGTCCACGCAGACCAGGGTCTCCCCCGAGTGGGCCGCGTGGGCCAACGGGGTCGCGGTGCGGGAACTGGACTTCCACGACACCTTCCTCGCCGCGGAGTACTCGCACCCCGGCGACAACATCCCGCCGATCCTCGCCGTCGCCCAGCACACCGGGCGCACCGGCGCCGAGCTGATCCGCGGCCTGGCCACCGGTTACGAGATCCAGATCGACCTGGTGCGCGGAATCTGCCTGCACCAGCACAAGATCGACCACGTCGCGCATCTGGGGCCGTCGGCCGCGGCGGGCATCGGCACGCTGCTCGGGCTGGACACCGAGACCATCTACCAGGCGATCGGTCAGGCGCTGCACACCACCACCGCGACCAGGCAGTCACGCAAGGGCGAGATCTCCAGCTGGAAGGCCTACGCCCCGGCGTTCGCGGGCAAGATGGCGGTGGAGGCGGTGGACCGGGCCATGCGCGGCGAGGGCGCGCCCGCACCGATCTGGGAGGGCGCCGACGGCGTCATCGCGTGGCTGCTCGGCGGAACCGACGTCGAGTACCGCGTGCCGCTGCCCGCCCCCGGCGAGGCCAAGCGCGCCATCCTGGACAGCTACACCAAGGAGCACTCGGCGGAATACCAGAGCCAGGCCCCGATCGACCTGGCCCGCCGGATGCGTTCGCGCATCGACGATCTCGACCGGATCGAGTCGATCGTGCTGCACACCAGCCATCACACGCACGTGGTGATCGGCACCGGCTCCGGCGATCCGCAGAAGTTCGACCCGCACGCCAGTCGCGAAACCCTCGACCACTCCGTTCCCTATATCTTCGCGGTGGCGCTGCAGGACGGCGGCTGGCACCACGAGCGCTCCTACGCCCCGGAACGCGCGCAACGACCGGACACCGTCGCGCTGTGGCACAAGATCTCCACGGTCGAGGATCCGGAATGGACCCGCCGCTACCACTCGACCGACCCGAACGAGAAGGCGTTCGGCGCACGCGCGGTGGTGACACTGCAGGGCGGCGAGACCCTCGTCGACGAGCTGGCTGTCGCCGACGCGCATCCGCTCGGTGCGCGGCCGTTCGCCCGCGCCCAGTACATCGAGAAGTTTCGGACGCTGGCCGACGGGGTAGTAGATCCTGCGGAGCAGGACCGTTTCCTCGACGCGGCGCAACGCACCACGAAACTCGGTGCGGGAGAACTCGATCAGCTGACGTTCACCGTGGCGCCCGAGGTCCTCGGCCGGGCACCGGAGGTTCGTGAGGGGATCTTCTGATGCCCGACCAACTCCGTTCCGGCCTGATGGCCGCCACGACCACCGCCGCCGCCAAGCGGGCCGCCTTCCGCACTGGACTGGCCTCCGGGCGCATCCAGCGCCTGCCCGGCGCGTTCAACCCGCTGGTGGCCACGCTGATCCAGCGGCTCGGATTCGAGGGCGTCTACGTCTCCGGCGCGGTGGTGTCGGCCGAATTGGCGCTGCCCGACATCGGTTTGACCACGCTCACCGAGGTGGTCGAGCGCGGTCGGCAGATCGCCAGGGTGACCGACCTGCCCGTGCTGATCGACGCCGACACCGGCTTCGGCGAACCGATGAACGCCGCGCGCACGGTGACCCTGCTCGAGGACGCGGGACTGGCGGGCTGCCACATCGAGGACCAGGTGAACCCCAAGCGCTGCGGCCATCTCGACGGCAAGGCCGTGGTGCCGGTGGACGACATGGTGCGCAGGCTGCGGGCGGCCGTCTCGGCGCGCCGCGATCCCGGCTTCGTGATCTGCGCCAGGACCGACGCGCGCGGCACCGAGGGACTGGACGCGGCGATCGATCGCGTCAAGGCCTACGCCGACGCGGGCGCGGATCTGATCTTCACCGAGGCGCTGGCCGACCCGGCGGAGTTCGCGAAGTTCCGTGCTGCCGTTGACGTTCCGCTGCTCGCCAACATGACCGAGTTCGGCAAGTCCGAGCTGCTGTCTGCGCGGACGCTGGAGGAACTCGGCTACAACGCGGTCATCTATCCGGTGACCACGCTGCGGCTCGCTATGCACGCGGTGGAACAGGGGTTGGCCGAGATCGCGGGCACCGGAACGCAATCCGGTCTGCTCGACCGGATGCAGCACCGCGCACGGCTCTACGAACTTCTCGACTACGAGCGATACAACGACTTCGACTCCGGAATATTCACCTTCACGCTGAGCGAGTGAACCATGACCGAGATCAGAAAGGGGCTGGCCGGAGTGGTGGTCGACACCACCACCGTCTCCAAGGTCGTGCCCGAGACCAATTCGCTGACCTACCGCGGCTACGCGGTCCAGGATCTGGCGGCGCACTGTAGCTTCGAGGAGGTCGCCTACCTGCTCTGGTTCGGCGAGCTGCCCGATGTCGCGCAGCTCGAGCTGCTGTGCCAGCGGGAGCGCGCGCAGCGGCGGGTCGACCGGTCGATCCTGTCGCTGATCGAGAAGATGCCCGCCAGTTGTCACCCGATGGATGTCGTGCGCACGGTGGTCAGCTACCTGGGTGCGGAAGACCCGGGCACGGACCCGGACGGCATTGCCGCGCCGAAAGACCTGCTGGCCAGGGCATTACGGCTCACCGCCGTGTTGCCGACGGTGGTGGCGGCCGATATGCGCCGCCGCCGCGGCCTCGATCCCATCGCGCCGCACTCGCACCTGGGCTTCGCGGAGAACTTCCTGACCATGTGCTTCGGCGAAGTGCCCGACCAGCGGATCGTCCGCGCCTTCGAGGCATCGCTGATCCTGTACGCCGAGCACGGCTTCAACGCCTCCACCTTCGCCGCGCGCGTGGTCACCTCCACTCGCTCCGATCTCTACAGCGCGGTCACCGCCGCCATCGGCGCGCTCAAGGGCCCGTTGCACGGTGGCGCGAACGAAGCGGTGATGCACGCGATGCTGGAGATCGGCGAGCCGGAGCGTGCGGCGGACTGGTTGCGCGGCAAGCTCGCCGCGAAGCAGAAGGTGATGGGCTTCGGGCACCGCGTCTACAAGAACGGCGACTCCCGGGTGCCCACCATGAAGGCCGCGCTGGACGACGTGGCGGCGGTGACCGGCGGGCAGCGCTGGTTGCGCATGTACGACGAGCTGGAACGCGCCATGGCCGAGGCCACCGGCATCCGCCCGAACCTCGATTTTCCGGCCGGGCCCGCGTATTACCTGATGGGCTTCGACATAGAGATGTTCACCCCCATCTTCGTGCTGAGCCGTATCACCGGCTGGACCGCGCACATCGCCGAGCAGTCGGCGGCCAACGCGCTCATCCGGCCGCTGTCGGAGTACGCGGGGGTGGCGCAGCGGGAGCTGCTGGCCGCGGGCGGGGCGGCGCGGCGGTAGGCGACACGGTCGGACCTCGACCGCCGACAGCCCGCGCGTGCCGTGGGCCCGCGCGGTCGGGGTCGGCGCGGACGCTCGCTCAGCCGAAGTGCCGGGCGGGGTCGGGCGAACCCCTATTGAACCAAGCGACTATTTGGTTGAATCGGTGGATCGACCCGATGCCCCGCCCGGCGCCAAGGAAGCGAGCGTTGCCATGACAAGTCCGGACGAACTCGTCCGCGCGATGTGCCAGAGCTGGTCCGATCTCGATCCCGACCCCGATCGGATCAGCTCGTACTTCGCCGAAGACGCCGTGTACCACAACATTCCGATGGAGCCGATCGTCGGCCGCGCCGCCATCCGCGATTTCATCGCCGGATTCCTCAGCTCCTTCGACGCCATCGATTTCGACATCCACCACCAGGTGACGTCCGGCGACATCGTGATGAACGAACGCACCGACACCTTGCGCGGTAACGGTCGCGACACCCCGCTCCCCGTCATGGGCGTCTTCGAGGTGCACGACGGCGCCATCACCGCGTGGCGCGACTACTTCGACATGGCGGCCGTCGACCGCGCCTTCGGCGTGCCCGGCTGAGACTGCGTCGCCTTCTCGCACCGCCTCGGCGATGCCCGGGCTCCGTCGCCACAAGCCATCCGCCGGCCACACCGCGAGCTGAGGGCGCCGACTTCCGGCTCGGCAGTGGCGGGACTCGGCGCCCAGATATGCAGGGCATGCTCCCCCATGCGCAGTCACTACATTGACGATCTCAGCGCTCGGTGCCTTCCAGTAGTGCAAGATACCGGCGTCCGAACAGATAGGCGTCTCCTGGCCAGCGTGCGGAGAGATAGTTGCGATCTTCGACGATGAAGGCGGGGGTGTCGTCGGTGGCGGTGCCGCGTCTGGTGAGTTCGAGTGGGCCGCGCTGGAATTGGGTGTCCGAATTGTCAAGAGCCGCGCGGACCTCGTCCTCGACGTAGGCCGGATACGTGCGGTAGTAGCGGCCGAGTCGCCATGCGGTGCTGAAATACGCGATGCGCTCCATGTATTTGGGCAGGCAGGTGGTGCGGCGCTGGGCGAGCACGCTACGGCCGGTAGCGGGATCTTCGGACCGGGCGAGGACGAGGACACCGTGGCAGATGGCGCCCACCGGCCGGCCCAGGGTCCAGAACCTTGCGACCTGCCGCTGCAGTGTCTCCGAGCCCAGGTACTGCCGCATGCCGGGTGCATGTCCGCCGGGTAGAAGCAGTCCGTCGAAGTCGTCCACGTCGACCTCCGACCAGGAGACCGTGGCGGTGAACTCCGGTGTGCCGGTGAGCTGCTGGTAGAAGGTCCGGGGCTCGGCTTCGGCACCGAGTTGACCGAAGATGACTCCGGTCAGCAGCCGCGGATCCGCCACGGGCACCGTACCCGCTCGCTCGGTGGTGAATACGACCTCGTGTCCGGCGTTGGTCAGGATCCGCCAAGGCACGGCGACCTCGGTAACGTCGAAGTCGTGGTCCGGAACCGGCATGAGAACGCGCATACGCACATCATCGCAGCCGGCACTCATCCGACTCCGGCAGCGTTCGGCGTGCGCCGTAGGTTCCTCAGCCAGGCTGGTCCAGGTGTAGGCATCGTGCTCGGTCAGTTCGATCGGTGTGCGTTCGGCCTGCATGGCTGAGAAGTGATATCGCCCGCGGGGGAACCGCACGGACGCGGCGCACGTCGAACAAAGCAAGTGGGGAGCAATGTTTCGTCGACGTGTGAGGAGGGGTGACATGGAACGGTCGAGGTGTGTGCCGTCGTGGCGGCAAGGGGTGAGTCCCAAGGCGCGGGTGCGTCCGGTGCGGGAGGCGGGGGAGGCTTGCGAGAGTTACACGCCGAGAAAGCGGCGGCAGCAAGGACGTCCGGCGGAGGGGGAGTGAGATCGCCTCTGGCGGAGGGGTGATCGGTGTCAGCCGGGGCAGGGGAGGTTGAGTCCGCCGGAGGGCGGGTGAGATTCGGTGCGCAGCGGCCGGGCCGCGCGGGAAGCGCGGCCCGGCCTTCGTGCTAGCGCACCGCCTTGGCGGCGGCCACCATGTTGCGCAGCGAGGCCTCCACCTCGACCGGGCCGCGGGTCTTCAGCCCGCAGTCCGGATTCACCCAGAGCCGCTCGGCGGGAACGGCTTTCAGTGCCGCGCGCAGCGAAGTGGTGATTTCCTCGACGCTCGGCACCCGCGGGGAGTGGATGTCGTAGACCCCCGGACCCACGCCCAGGTCGAAGCCCGCGGCATTGAGGTCGTCGAGCACCTCCATGTGCGAGCGAGCCGCCTCGATGGAGGTGACGTCGGCGTCCAGCCCCGCGATCGCGTCGATCACCTCACCGAACTCCGAATAGCACAGGTGGGTGTGGATCTGCGTGGCATCGGAGACGCCCGAGGTCGCCAGCCGGAACGAGCCCACCGACCAGTCCAGGTACGCGGCCTGATCGGCGGCGCGCAACGGGAGCAGCTCGCGCAGCGCGGGTTCGTCGACCTGGACGATGCGAATGCCCGCGGACTGGAGATCGACCGTCTCGTCCCGGATCGCCAGCGCCACCTGGCGCGCCGAGTCGGCCGGCGGCTGGTCGTCGCGCACGAACGACCAGGCGAGGATGGTGACCGGTCCGGTCAGCATGCCCTTGACCGGCTTGTCGGTCAGCGACTGGGCGTAGGTGATCCAGTCCACGGTCATCGGCGCGCGGCGGGTGACGTCGCCGAACAGGATCGGCGGCCGCACGCAGCGGGTGCCGTAGGACTGCACCCAGCCGTTGTCGGTGGCGGCGAAACCGTCGAGCTGCTCGGCGAAGTACTGCACCATGTCGTTGCGCTCGGGCTCGCCGTGCACGAGCACGTCCAGGCCCAGCTTCTCCTGGAGCGCGACGACATCGGCGATCTCGGCGCGCATCCGACGCACGTACTCGGTCTGATCGATCTCGCCCTTGCGCAGCGCCGCCCTGGCCAGCCGGATCTCGGAGGTCTGCGGGTAGGAGCCGATCGTGGTGGTGGGCAGTGCGGGCAGATCGAGCCGCTGCGCCTGGAGCGCGCGACGTTCGTCGGCGGGCGCGCGCCGGGTGGCGTCCGGACCGAGCGCGTCCAGCCTGGCCCGCACCTGCGCGTCGGAGAGCCGAGGGTCGGCCTTGCGCGTCGCCGCGGCGGCCCGCGCGGCGGCGAGCTCGTCCGCGATGGCCTCGGTGCCCTCCGCCAAAGCCGTTGCCAGCAGGCGCACTTCGGTCACCTTCTCCGCGCCGAAGGCCAGCCAGGAGCGCAGCCGCTCGTCCAGGCCGGTCTCCGGGCCGAGCGAGTACGGCACGTGCAGCAACGAGCAGGAACTCGACACCGCCACCGACGCCGCGCTGCCCAGCAGCGTGCCGAGGGTGGACAGGGCGCGATCCAGGTCGGTGCGCCACACATTGCGTCCGTCGACCACGCCCGCCACCAGCAGCTTGCCTGCCAGCGACGGCAGCGCGGCCACCGCGGACAGATCCCACGCGGCGGTGAAGTCGAGCGCGATGCCCTCGACGGCGGTCGCCGCGAGCGCGGGCAGTGCAGTCCCCGGAGCGCCGAAGTAGGTGGCGACCAGGATCGCGGGCCGCTCGCTCGCCTCGGCCAGCTCGGCGTAGGTGCGCCGCACCAGCTCGATCTCGGCACCGGTGAGATCGGTGACCAGCACCGGCTCGTCGATCTGCACCCATGCCGCACCCGCGGCGGCCAGCTGCCGCAGCAGGTCGCGGTAGAGCGGCACCAGCTCGCCGAGCCGGTCGAGCGCCGCGCCGCCGGTGCTCTTGGCCAGCTTCAGGAAGGTGATCGGCCCGACCACTACCGGACGCGCAGGCACGCCGAGCTCCTGCGCTTCGCGCAGCTCGTCGAGCAGCTTGTCCGGGTGCAGCGCGAACGTCGTCTCGGCGCCGATCTCGGGAACGAGGTAGTGGTAGTTGGTGTCGAACCACTTGGTCATCTCCAGCGGTTCCACGGTGTCGGTGCCGCGGGCCGCCGCGAAGTACCGGTCGAGCGGATCGACGATCCCCGCCACCCGGGCGGGCAGCGCGCCGAGCAGCACGGCGGTGTCGAGCACCTGGTCGTAGTAGGAGAAGGTGCCGACCGGGATCGAGTCGAGCCCGGCCGCCCGCAGTTCGGCGAACTGGGCGCGTCGCAGGTCGCGGGCGACGGCGCGCAGCTGCTCGGCGTCGATGCGCCCGGCCCAGTACGCCTCGGTGGCGCGCTTCAATTCCCTGCGCGGTCCCACGCGCGGTAGCCCGAGAACGGTTGCGGTGAAGGGTGTGTGCTGAGAAACAGTCACGGTGTGCTCCAGTGCTTTTCAGGTCGTGAGCCATCGCCATGCGAGCACGCGGCGACCGGCCGACGTCGCGGGCAGCCGAGTGGAGACGGAGCCCGGGAAGATCAGCACTGGTGGTCCGCGCGCCCAATCCACGAGGCGGTGGCCGCCGGATACGGCGTATCCGGCACGGCTGGCAGGTCTTCGGACTCGCGGGCACCGGCTGCGGAGCTACGCTCCCGCCGACCTACTTGCCGCCGCTTCCCAGGTCTTGGCCCAGTGCGTGATGACGGTGTTCGTTCCTGCATACCGCTGCGGGACAGTCCCGGATTCCCACCGGGTTCCCTCTCGCCCGCCGCCCGGGGGACCGGGAACGGGTTTCGACTCCGGCGCGCGACGTCGGGGCTCCATCTCGTCGGGCGCACTGGAGAACCAGCTGCGTTGTCCAGCATAAACGGGAGCCGGGGTATTCCGGACGCACCCCCCGGCCCGCCGCGCACCGACGGGGCACGGCGGCGGTGAGATGTGACGCAGGGATGAACGCAACTTCGCAAGCCTGCTAGGTCTCGTTGTGAAGATTGCTGCGAAGGGGACTTCCCTGTCGGTGCTGTATCCGGGGCCGGGTACCTTGGTT
>NZ_JBYISM010000036.1:0-92200 GCF_057708605.1 Nocardia sp. bgisy118
AACCAAAACCACTGAAAGGGGGTTCGGGGGGGCGAACCCCCGCCGGGCGGGGCGTGGGGGTTGCACCCCCACAAGGAAATACGAAGCGAGCCCCACATGCGCTTTCTGCATGTGAGGCTCGCTTGTGAGCGGAGTGGCAGGTGTAGGATTCGAACCTACGTAGGCTTTCACCGACAGATTTACAGTCTGCTCCCATTGGCCGCTCGGGCAACCTGCCTTACGTGCGCTTTCTCGGCGCGCAGAGCAGAATACAACGAACCCCGGTGTGTAATGCAAACCGGCTGGCCAACGGCCCTGCGGCGAGACTACGGTCGGTCTTCCGGGTAGAACTACGATGCCGGTTGCACCCGGTGTACGTGAGCCCGTCGGACCGTCAGGAACAGGAGCGCAGTGTGGCCGATTCGTCTTTCGATGTCGTCAGCAAGGTCGACCGGCAGGAGGTCGACAACGCTCTGCATCAGGCGGAGAAGGAGCTGAACACCCGCTACGACTTCCGTGGCACCGGCGCGAAGATCGAGTGGTCCGGCGAGGACAAGATCGTGCTGACGGCGGAGGCCGAGGAGCGCGTGAAGGCCGCGCTCGAGGTGTTCAAGGAGAAGCTGATCCGGCGGGACATCTCGCTGAAGGCGTTCGACGCGGGCGAGCCGGTGGCGTCCGGCAAGACCTACAAGATCACCGGCAGTCTGGTGCAGGGCATCGATGCCGAGAAGGCGAAGAAGATCTCGAAGAAGATCCGCGACGAGGGCCCGAAGGGCGTGAAGGCGCAGATTCAGGGCGACGAGCTACGGGTGAGCAGCAAGAAGCGCGACGATCTGCAGGCCGTGATCGCACTGCTGAAGGGCGAGGATTTCGAGATCGCGCTTCAGTTCGTCAACTACCGATAGCGGTTGCGCCGCAACGCCTTTCGTTGCCACACAGCCCAACGCCGACTCGGCGCGATACGAACCGAGCCCGCCAGTCATCCGGCCGGCGGGCTCGCTCGCTCAGTAGTTGCGCGGACCGCCCGCCATCTCCTCGAGCCGGGCTATCCGATCGGCCATCGGCGGGTGCGTGGAGAACCACCGCGCGGCCCGCTCACCGGCACGGAACGGGTTGGCGATCATCAGGTGCGACTGGGCCGTCAACTGCGGCTCAGGGGGCAGCGGAGCGGCCTGTACGCCGCGTTCCAGTTTCCGCAGGGCCGAGGCGAGCGCCAGCGGGTCGCCGGTGAGTTCGGCGCCGGACTGATCGGCCTGGTACTCACGGGAACGGGAGACGGCGAGCTTGATCAGGGTGGCCGCGATCGGGCCGAGCAGCGAGACCAACAACACACCGAGGATGTTGGGGCCGCCGTTGCCGCGGCCGCCGAAGGCCGACGCGAAGAAGGCCAGGTTGGCCAGGCCGGAGATGACCGCGGCCAGCGCGCCCGCGATGGACGAGATGAGGATGTCGCGGTTGTAGACGTGCGAGAGCTCGTGACCGAGCACCGCGCGCAGTTCGCGCTCGTCGAGGATCTGCAGGATGCCGCTGGTACAGCAGACCGCGGCGTGCCGCGGGTTGCGGCCGGTGGCGAAGGCGTTCGGCGCGTTGGTCGGACTGATGTAGAGCCGCGGCATCGGCTGCCGCGCCGCCGTCGCCAGTTCCCGCACGATCCGGTAGATGACCGGCGCTTCCAGCTCACTGACCGGCTGCGCGTGCATCGCCTTCAGCGCGAGCTTGTCGCTGTTGAAGTAGGCCCAGGCGTTCATGCCTACGGCCAGCAGGATGGAAATGACCAGGATCGTCGGGCTGCGGAACATAGCCCCGGCGAACACGATGATGGCCGAGAGCCCGACCATCAGACCGAAAGTCTTGAACCCGTTCGCATACCCGTGCCCGTGCATACGTCTCCTTGCCCACTCCCCCGTCCGTCGAGTGCGTTACGCCTGATCAACGATCGGCGCCGGGGCCAAAGTTCCTGAACGAGTCGGAGGCGCCGCGACGGCGCGTCCATTCACCCGACGCGTTCGATGGTGTAGCGGACGAGCTGTTCGAGCGCGTCGTTGGCCGGGCCGGCGGGCAGCGCGGACAGCTCGGCGTGCGCCAGGTCGGCGTAGCCCTGCAACTTCTCCTTGGCGAGCACCATGCCGCGCGAGCGGGCGAGCAGCGCCAGCGCCTCGTCGACCTCGTCGTCGGTCTCCAGCGGACGCGCCAGCAGCGTGCGCAGCCGGTCGCCCTCGGCGCCTTCGTCGCGCAGCGCGTACAGCACCGGCAGGGTGTGCACGCCTTCGCGCAGGTCGGTGCCAGGGGTCTTGCCGGATTGCTCGGAAGCCGAGGAGATGTCGATGATGTCGTCGGAGATCTGGAAGGCGGTGCCGACCGCGTCGCCGAGCCGGGCCAGCCGCTCGATGTGCTCGGGGCCCGCGCCGGAGAAGGTGCCGCCGAAGCGTCCGGCCGCGGCGATCAGCGAGCCGGTCTTCTCCCACACGACCCGCAGGTAGTGCTCGACCGGGTCCTGCGATTCGCGCGCGCCGACGGTCTCGCGCATCTGGCCGGTGACCAGTTCGGCGAAGGTCTCGGCGATGATGCGGACCGCGTCGGGGCCGAGCGTCGAGGTGAGCCTGGACGCGTGCGCGAACAGGTAGTCGCCCGCCAGGATCGCGACGTTGTTGCCCCAGCGCGAGTTCACGCTCGGCGCGCCGCGGCGCATCGGAGCCTCGTCCATCACGTCGTCGTGGTACAGCGTCGCCAGGTGCACGAGTTCGACCACGGTGCCCGCGGTGATCAGATCGGGATCGGTCGGGCGCGGACCGAGCTGACCCGTGAGGATGGTGAACAGCGGCCGGAACCGCTTGCCGCCCGCCCGTGCCAGATGTAGTGCGGCGTCCTGGAGGAAGTCCTCGCCGTCGGAGAGCTCGGCGATCAGGAGTTTCTCGACCTCTTCCAGGCCGTTGCGCACGCTCGCCGCGAGCTCGGGGTCACCGAGTTCGACCCCGGCGACCACCGTGCTCTCATCACTAACAGCCGATGTGCTCATCTCATCTCCCAGCGCCGCGTCCGACCCCACGGTAGAGAACCTAGCGTGTCCGACCCGCGTGGCCCATGAACACCGTCACTATGCGGTGTATCAGACACTTTTCCACACGGCGGCTCGGCCGGATACGCCGCCCGGCGAGTGGTCCGGCGTCGACACCGATCCGGCTGTCCTGCAAGTATTGAGCGCATGGGTGCACCGGATGTCACAGCCGACGACCGCGCGGAGAACCCGCTGCCCGATCGCGCCGAGGTCCTGGTCGTCGGCGCTGGTCCGGCCGGTTCCGCCGCGGCCGCCTGGGCCGCGCGCGCGGGCCGCGACGTACTGCTCACCGACGCCGCGGTCTTCCCCAGGGACAAGACCTGCGGCGACGGCTTGACACCGCGGGCAACCAAAGAGCTGGAACACCTCGGGCTCGGCGAGTGGCTGCGCGCGCACACCGTCCACCACGGCCTTCGCATGACCGGCTTCGGTAGGGAAGCCCTGCTCACCTGGCCCGGCGGCTCGTTTCCGAGCTACGGAAGCGCTGTCGCGCGAACCGAACTCGACGACAAGCTGCGCGAGACGGCGGTGAAGTCCGGTGTAAGGATGCTGGACGGCACGAAAGTGGTGGATGTCACCAGGGCGGGCGACCGGGTCGCCGGTGTGACGGTGCAGACGGCGGAGGGCGCGCGCGAGATCGCCTGCGACATCCTGATCGTCGCCGACGGCGTGCGCTCCCCCATCGGGAAACTGCTGGGCCGCACCTGGCATCGCCGTTTCGCCTACGGCACCGCGGCGCGCGCCTACATCAAGTCCGGCCGCAGCGACGACCAGTGGATCACCTCGCACCTCGAATTGCGCGATGCCGACGGCCAGTTGGTGCCCGGTTACGGCTGGGTGTTCCCGCTGGGCAACGGCGAGGTCAACATCGGCGTCGGCTCGCTGGCCACCGAGAAGCGGCCCTCCCACATCGCGCTGAAACCGCTGCTGCGCCACTACACCTCGCAGCGTTATCAGGAGTGGCAGTTCGAGGGCGAGCTGCGCGCGGTGGCTTCGGCGCTGCTGCCGATGGGCGGCGCGGTGTCGAACGTGGCAGGCCGCAACTGGGTGCTGGTCGGCGACGCCGCAGGCTGCGTGAACCCGCTCAACGGCGAGGGCATCGACTACGGCTTGGAGGGCGGGCACATGCTCGCCGATCTGCTGGACGCGCCCGATTTCACCGGGCTCTGGCCGGATCTGCTGCGCGCCCGCTACGGCCGCACCTTCTCGGTGGCGCGCCGGATCGCGGGCCTGGCCACCCATCCGCGCATGGTGCCAACGGGCGGCCCGCCGGTGATGCGTTCGAAGTATTTGCAGCGCACCGCGGTCCGCGTGATGGGCAATCTCGTCACCGACGAGGATCTGGACATGACCGCGCGCGCCTGGCGTCTGGCGGGCCGGGCATCCATGCGCTACGACGACCTGCCGCCCTTCACCTGAGCGCGGGCACATGGGCGAACCCCGCGGATTGCCCGCGCTCTACCTGCTCCCGCACCTGCGCAAGGCGCGTGACCTCGCGGATCGGCACTACGCCGACCCGCTGAATCTCGACGAATTGGCCGCCGCCGCGGGCGTTTCCAAATATCACTTCTTGCGCGCCTTCGCCGCGGTGTACGGCGTGACGCCGGCCGCGTACCTGGCCGAGCGCCGCATCGAGCGCGCCCAGGATCTGCTGCGCGCCACCAACCTGACGGTCACCGAGGTCTGCATGATGGTCGGCTACACCAGTCTCGGCTCGTTCAGCTCCAAGTTCCGTCAGCTGGTCGGCGTCACGCCGTCGGAGTATCAGGCGAAATTCGCGGACGGCGCACCGCGCATTCCCGGCTGCTACGTCTTCATGCACGGCCTGTCCGACCGCAAGCGTCCCTGACGACACCGCAATTTCGGAGAAGCCGAAGCGTCGACAACGCTCATAGCCTGGGAGCATGACGACGATTACGAACATTTCCCTGGTCACCGTCTATGTCACCGATCAGGACGAGGCCAAGCGGTGGTACATCGACAAGCTCGGGTTCGTGGAGACCGGCGACGTCACCATGGGCGAGAACGGCTTCCGCTGGGTGACCGTCGCGCACCCGGATCACCGGGAACTGGAGGTCACGCTGATGATCCCCGGCCCGCCGCTCGACGAGAACATGGCCGAGGCGGTCCGGCGCGCACTGGCCAACGGCACGCACGGCGCGTTGGGTCTGCGGACGGAGAACTGTCAGAAGACCTTCGAGGAGCTCACCGCCAAGGGTGTCGAGTTCATCCAACCGCCTGCCGAGCGTCCGTACGGCACCGAGGCGATCATCCGGGACAACTCGGGCAACTGGCTGGTGCTGGTGGAGAACAAGGAGTTCGATCCGCGGAACTTCACCGAGCAGTGACGGGCGGACGACGTCGGGCGCCCCGCGCCGGGGCGCCCGACTCGACGGAATAGGTCAGGCGGTCGCCTGCGCGCCGAACCACTCCTCGAAGAACTTGCGCTCGCTGTTGAGCACGCGGTGGAACAGCTGCTCGGCCAGCGGCTCGATGGCCCCGCCGACCAGCGTCACCTTCACCTCGACGGAGCCGACGACCTCGATCTCGCTGCCTTCGGCGGTCGGGCGCAGTTCGTAGGAGCCCGACATCCGGGTGGTGATACCCGCGGTGTCGGCCTGGAAGACGCCCTTGGCGATCTCGCCGTCCAACGCCTGCCAGTCGTCGGTGCGCGAGAGCACCAGTTCGTTCTTGAGTACTTTGCGTACGATCCCGGGAATCTTGTCCTGACGAGCCTTTTCGGTCATGTGAATGCGGATGGTGCCCGCGCCGCCCGGATGCGACAGCTCGAGTGTCGCGGTCTCGGCCCCCGCGAAGCGGGAGCGCCAGACGTCGTCGGTGGTGAGTGCCCGGTGAAGATCTTCGACCGGAACGGTGTAAGGCACGGTGAAGCTGAATTTTCGGGACATGGGCGCACACGCTAGCCGAGTCCATCGGTAGCCTGTTGCGGTGTCGGAAACCACCCAGTCCGTAAGGCGGACCGTCCGCCTGCGGCGGGCGAGAATCGGCGTACTCACCGCCGCGGCTGTTGTCAGTGTGCTCATGGTGCTGCTGGTGCTCGCGGCCTGGCGCAACGACTATCTGATCAGTTCCGACCGCGGGGTGACCACCGGCGAGGTGCTCTCGGCGGGCAGGCTGCGCTCGGCGGTCATCTACGTCACGCCCGACGGCGAGACGCACAATCCGAAGGTCGGCGTGCTGTATCCGACCAACCTGACCGCGGGCGAGCGCATCAACGTCGAGTACAGCCGCAGCGATCCCGATCTGGTCCGGGTGGCGGGTCGTGACGTCCGGGTCGCGATCCAGCCCGCCCTCTCGGTGATCGTGGTGGTGTGGGCGCTGGCCCTGCCCGCGCTGTGGTTGATCGTCCGCGCGGGCAGGCGCGAGCCCGAGCAGCGGGTCACTGCGCCCACGGCGGGCTGAGCTTGCTGCCGTCGGCCATGGTGGCCTGGAATCCGGCGGCGATCGCGACGTGCGCCACGGCCGGTTCGCCGGACGGGTTGGCGACCGAGATCGGCTCGCCCGCGGGCACGATGGCGACATCGCCCACGGCGAGCCGCTGACCGCTGACCTCCAGTACTCCGGAGAGCACCAGGAAGATCTCGTCGCGGTCCAGGACGTGCGCGTCGTCGCTGTCGCGGTGCGGCGCGACGGTGAGACGCCAAGTACAGATGTCCGCCGAGCCGCGGCTCGGCGCCGCCATGGCGCTGAACTCGATGCCGGGAAGCTCGAAGCGCTGCGCTTCGGCGGCCTTGATGACATGCATGGAAACTCCCACGAAAAGATAGACAAGCCAACTTGATCAAGTTGGCTTGTCTATCATGACGGGATGGCATCCACACCGCAAGACCCGGATCTCGGCATCCTGCTCGGCCTCGCCTGGGAGCAGTTCGTCGTCGAACTGCGAGCGTCCTTGGCGGAGCAGGGTTTCGACGACACGGGCCGTTCCGACGGCTATGTGTTCCGCTGCCTGACGAAACGGCCGATGAACGTCAGCGAGCTGGCCGAACGGCTCGCGATCAGCAAGCAGGGCGCCGCACAGATCGTCGACGACATGCAGCAGCGCGGGTACGTGGAACGCCGCCCCGATCCGGCCGACGGCCGCGCCAAACTCCTCTACCTCACCGAACGCGGCAACGCCGCACTCGCCGCCGCGCGGCGCTTCCACCGGAACCGGGAGCAGCGCCTCGTGCGCGAACTCGGCGCGGATGCGGTGAATACGCTGCGTACGGCGCTGGGTGCGATCGCGACCGAGGAGCGGCTGGCCGACCCGCAGCTGCGGGCGCTGCACATCTGACGCGCTGGGGACTGTCTGCGACAGCGCGAGGAGTTCGCCGGAACTTTCCGCGCCCTTCATGTCCGCGTGGCTGCGGCGCGCGCTGCGCGGGTCACGCTGAGGTGGTGCGCGTAGCCATCGTTTCGGAGTCCTTCCTGCCGAACATGAACGGCGTCGTCAACTCGGTGCTCCGGGTGCTCGATCATCTGGACAAGCACGGACACGAGGCGCTGGTGATCGCACCCGACACACCGCGCGGCCTGCCCGCCGCCGCATGGACGCACGGTCGTTTCCCGGTACACCGGGTGCCCGCGGTGATGGTGCCCAAGGTCAGCTCGCTGCCGGTCGGGTTGCCGCAGCCGGGTATCACCGCCGCGATCGCCGAATTCGACGCCGACGTGGTGCATCTGGCCTCCCCCTTCCTGCTCGGCGCGGGCGGGCTCGGTGCGGCCCTGCGACTGGATCTGCCGACGGTCGCGGTGTATCAGACCGATGTGGCCGGCTTCGCCAAGAGCTACGGACTCGGACTGGCCAGCCGCGCGGCATGGGTCTGGACCAAGCGCATCCACGAGGGCGCCACCCGCACGCTGGCGCCGTCGCGCGCGGCCGCGGAAGACCTGGTCAGGCACGGCATCCCGCGCGTGCACCGGTGGGGCCGCGGCGTGGACATCGGCCGGTTCACCCCCTCGGCCCACCGCGCGGACCTGCGCGAACGCTGGCTGGGCGGACACGAGCGGCTGCTGGTCGGATTCGTGGGTCGGCTGGCCCCGGAGAAGCACGTCGAGCGACTGGCCGTACTGGCCGACGACCCCGGCATTCAGCTGGTGATCGTCGGCGACGGCCCGGAACGCGACCGGCTGGCCCGGCTCATGCCCGGCGCGGTCTTCACCGGCGAACTGGGCGGCGACGAACTCGCGCAGGCGTACGCGAGCCTGGATGTGATGGTGCACGCGGGCGAGCACGAGACCTTCTGCCAGGGCGTGCAGGAGGCGCTCGCCTCCGGCGTCCCGGTCATCGGGCCCGACGCGGGCGGTCCGCGCGACCTCATCGCGCACTGCCGCAACGGCTATCTGCTTCCGGTCGACCGCTTCACCGAACTGCTACCCAGCGCCGTGGCCGCGTTGCGCGACCCGGCACTGCGCGCCCGTTTCGCCAGCGCCGCCCGCAAGTCCGTACTGCACCGAACCTGGCCTGCCATTTGTGACGAGTTGATGGCGCACTACACCGACGTCACCGGCCAGGACTTCCGCCTGTCGAATACGGCGTGAGCCCGGCGCCCGACGGGCGAATATCGGCTCTGTGAGCGGTCACACGCGGGTCCGTAAAGGGCAGTCCCTTAAGGTCGTTGACGTGGCGAATACGCATGCAGGTCGAGCCTCACTGGACAAGCGGCCGAGCGAGGTCGCGTCGATGTTCGACGGGGTCGCGAAGCGGTACGACCTCACCAACACCGTCATTTCCGCCGGCCAGGACCGCTACTGGCGCTGGGCGACCCGCAAGGCGCTCGGGCTCCGGCCGGGCGAGCGGGTGCTGGACTTGGCGGCGGGCACCGGCGTCTCCACCTTGGAATTCGGCAAGTCCGGCGCCTGGTGCGTGGCGGCCGACTTCTCCAAGGGCATGCTCGCGGCGGGACGGTTCCGCGGTGTGCCGATGGTCGCGGGCGATGCCATGGCGCTGCCCTTCGCCGACGATTCCTTCGACGCGGTGACCATCTCCTACGGTCTGCGCAATATCGCCGATCCCGATCTGGCGCTGCGCGAGATGCTGCGCGTCACCAAGCCGGGCGGGCGGCTGGTGGTCGCCGAGTTCTCGACGCCGATCGTGCCGGTGTTCCGCACCGTGTACATGGAGTACCTGATGAAGGCGCTGCCGCAGGTGGCGCGGGCGGTCAGCAGCAACCCCGACGCGTACGTGTATCTGGCGGAATCGATTCGGGCCTGGCCGAACCAGCGGCAGCTGGCCATGCGGATCGCCAAGGCGGGATGGTCGTCGGTCAAGTGGCGCAACCTCACCGGCGGTGTCGTCGCACTGCACCGGGGTTACAAACTGGGCTGAGCGCCGGATCTTCCCCAGGGCGGCCGCGTCGAACCGGCCGCGCTGGGGCTTTCAGGCCACGGCCTGGGGGCTTTCAGGCCACCGCCGGGCGGCGACCGAGGCCGAGGCGGCGGGCGACGCGAGTCATCAGATGCGACATCCGCGAGGGGAAGGATTCCGGGGCGGGAACCGTGACCGGGCGGACGCGTCCGTTGTGGATGGCGGCGATGCGCCAGCCGTCGGGGGTGCGCGCCACGACGACGGTCTGCCGGGAGAGCCTGCGCTTCGGCAGCCGGGAACGCCACGGCATCAGCACCGACGCGGTGCCGTACAGGACGGCGACGTCGGGCGTGATGTAGCGGATCGATTCGAGGTCACCCACCAGTGCCGAGTCCGCGAGCACGCCGCGGAACAACTGGTCGTGGTTGCGCTGATGCTCCGCGCGTCCGATGGCGCGGGTGCCGTCGTAGGAGACGTAGTCGGAGTCCTCGGTGAACAGCGCGCCGAAGGCGGCCGCGTCGTTGTCGGTCCACGCCCGCATGAAGCGCTGGAACAGGTCGCGGATCAGGGTGTCGTCGCCGGTGCGATCGAGAGTGTGGTTCATGGTGCGTTGCTCCGTGCTAATATTTTGACTGTCGAACAATAAGATAACAGAAAGGTTCGAATGTCGAAAGATGAGAGGATCGACGCGGTCGGCGAACAGCTGCGACTGCTCCAGCGCAGCTTCGACACCTTCGACGAGGCCGCCGCCGCCCGGCTCGGCCTCAACCGCACGGATCTGCGCTGCCTGGACATCGTGCTCGGACGCGGACCGCTGCCCGCGGGCGAACTGAGCGCCGAGCTGAAACTCAGCCCCGGCGCCACCACAACGGTCATCGATCGGCTGCAACGCGCGGGATTCGTCACCCGCAATCAAGACCCGGCCAGCCGCCGCCGGGTGCTCGTCGAGGCCACCGACGCCGCACGCGCCGCCGCGGCCGACATCTTCGTACCCGTCGGCATCGCGGGAGCCCAGGCGCTGCGCCGCTACGACGCCGACCAGCTCGACCTCATCCTCGACTTCCTCGGCACCGCACTCGCCGTCCACCGCGCCGAGACCGAACGGCTCACGGCCGAAACATCGGAGCAACCGCGCTGAGCTGCGGCGACGTGACCGACGACACAGCTCACAGCCGCGATTGTTGGCTGTGAGGAGAATTGTCACCTGGCGATAACGTCCGGTAAATCCGGCGCAATCGGCGTTCCGCATGATCGGTGGCATGTCGGACGCAGCCAGCAGCCCCGCGCCGGGCACCGCCAGAACGGCGTGCTCGTACTGCGGCGTGGGTTGCGGCATCACGGTCGAGACCAAGCCGGGCGCCGAAGGGGCGCCGGTGATCGCCAAGGTCAGCGGCGACAAGCTGCATCCCGCGAACGCGGGCAGGCTCTGCACCAAGGGCGCCACCCACGCGGAGCTGATGCGGACGCCCGGCCGAATGGCCACCGCCTATCGGCGTCCCGAGCGCGGGCAGGAGCCGACGCCGATCGCCGTGGACGCCGCGGTGCGCGAGGCGGCCGATCGGCTGCGCGCGATCCTGGACGAGCACGGGCCCGACGCCATCGCGCTGTACGTCTCCGGGCAGATGTCGCTGGAAGCGCAGTACTTGGCCACCAAACTGGCCAAGGGCTACCTGCGGACCGTGCACATCGAGGCCAACTCGCGACTGTGCATGGCCAGCGCGGGCACCGGCTACAAACAGTCGCTCGGCGCCGACGGGCCGCCCGGCTCCTACGACGATTTCGAGCACGCCGACCTGTTCTTCGTCATCGGCGCGAACATGGCCGACTGCCATCCGATCCTCTACCTGCGCATGGCCGACCGGCTGAAGACGGGCGCCAAGCTGATCGTCGCCGACCCGCGCCGCACCGACACCGCCGCGCGCGCCGACCTGTACCTCCAGCTGCGCCCCGGCACCGACCTCGCGCTGCTCAACGGCCTGCTGCACCTGCTCGTCGCCAACGGCGACATCGACAAGGAATTCATCGCCGAGCACACCGAGGGCTGGGACGCCATGCCCGACTTCCTCACCGACTATCCGCCCGCCGAAGTCGCCGAGATCACCGGCCTCGCCGAACAGGACATCCGCACCGCGGCGCGCTGGATCGCCGAGGCAGGCGAGTGGATGACGCTGTGGACGATGGGACTCAACCAGTCCACCCACGGCACCTGGAACACCAACGCGATCTGCAACCTGCACCTGGCCACCGGCGCCATCTGCCGTCCCGGCAGCGGGCCCTTCTCGCTGACCGGCCAGCCCAACGCCATGGGCGGACGCGAGATGGGCTACATGGGCCCCGGCCTGCCCGGTCAGCGCTCACTGCTCTCGCCCGCCGACCGCACCTTCGTGGAGACGGCATGGGGCGTGCACCCCGGCACCATTCGCACCGAGGCGGGGCCGGGCACCATCGAGATGTTCCGCGGCATGGCCGAGGGCGAGATCAAGGCGGCGTGGATCATCTGCACCAATCCGGTTGCCTCCGTGGCCAACCGAAAGACGGTGATCGCGGGCCTCGAAGCCGCCGAGCTGGTGATCGCACAAGACGCCTACACCGACACCGCCACCAACTCCTACGCCGACCTGTTGCTGCCCGCCACGCTCTGGGCCGAGGCCGACGCGGTGATGGTGAACTCCGAACGCAATGTCACCCTGTTGCAGCGCTCGGTCGACCCGGTCGGCGACGCGCGGCCGGACTGGCTGCTGATCGCGCAGGTGGCCACGGCCATGGGCTTCCCCGGCTTCGAATACGCTTCCAGCGCTGAGGTTTTCGCCGAGATCCAGGGCTTCGCCAATCCGGCGACCGGCTACGACCTGCGCGGCATGAGCTTCGACGCGCTGCGCGATGGCCCGATGCAGTGGCCGTGCGCCGAACCCGGCAAGCACCGCAACCCGATCCGCTACTTGAACGACGGCGTCAGCCAGGATCTTTTCGTCGACGACGAGGGCCACCGCCCGCGTCTGGCCTTCGCCACCGCGAGCCGCCGCGCGATGTTCTGGCCGCGCCCGCACCTGCCGCCGGAGGAAATGCCCGACGACGACTACCCGTTCGTGCTGAACACCGGTCGCCTGCAACACCAGTGGCACACCATGACCAAGACCGGCAAGATCGCCAAGCTCACCAAGCTGACCGGGCAGCCGTTCCTCGAGGTGCATCCGGAGGACGCCGAGCGGCTCGGCGTCGGCGCTGGTGACCAGCTCGAAATCGCTTCCCGCCGTGGCCGAGCCGTGCTGCCGGTGCAGATCAGCGACCGGGTGCGCCCAGGCGACTGCTTCGCGCCATTCCATTGGAACGACGAACAGGGTGAGTACCTGACCATCAACGCCGTCACCAACGACGCCGTCGACCCGGCCTCGCTGCAACCCGAGTTCAAGCAGTGCGCCGTCTCGCTGCGCCGCGTCGCGCCGATGAAGCAGGCCGAGACTCCGGTCGCCGAAGGGGTTTCCGCGTCGCAGGCGGGCGCGCATCCGCTCGCGGTGATGCTCGGGCTGGACAGCGGGGTCGCGCCGACGCTCACCGACACCGAACAGATCTACCTCAGCGGGTATCTGGCCGCGCTGCACTCGCTGCCGGTGGTCGGTCAGCCGGTGCTGCCGGAGACCGCGCCGCTGTCCACCCGCAGCAGGCTCTGGATCGACGGACTGCTCGCGGGCATGTACTCGCGCGGCGCGCTGTCGTCCGAGGTCCCGGCTCCCCCGGCGGAGCAGCGGCCGGTCACGGTGCTGTGGGCCTCGCAGACCGGCAACGCCGAGGAGTTCGCCGCGGCGGCGGCCGAGCGCCTGGCCGAATCCGGCTTCACGCCGCGGCTTTTCGAGATGGATTCCTACGATCTCGGCGCGCTCACCGGCGACGCCCTGTTCATCAGCAGCACCTTCGGCGACGGCGGTCCGCCGGACAACGGCGTGGACTTCTGGGCCAGGCTCACCGACAGCGCGACCCGGCTGACCGGCCTGCGCTACGCCGTTCTCGCGCTCGGCGACTCCTCCTACGACGACTTCTGCGGGCACGGCCGCAAGCTGGACGAGAAGCTGGCCGAACGCGGCGCGACCCGGCTGCTGCCCCGGGTGGATTGCGAACCCGACTACGACGAGCCCGCGGCGCGCTGGCTCGACGCGGTGCTCGGCGCGTTCGGCGGCGGGAACGACAACGGCGGCGGCGGGAACGACGGCGGCCCCGACGACCGTGACGGTCCGGCTCCCTCGGGTGGTTCAGGCCTGCGCCCACCGGTGCGCGCCGCGAGTTCCGGCGGCACCATGGTGCTCACCAGGCCCGATGCCCCGGCTCCGGCACGTTCCCTGCGCGCCGCGCCCGCCCGGTTCACCCGCAACGCGCCGGTGGCCGCACCGCTCGTGCGCAACGAACAGCTCTCGCGCGCCGGATCGCCGAAAGAGGTGCGCCAGTTCGGTTTCGATCTGCGCGGCCTGGACGCGGGCTACGAGGTGGGCGATTCGCTCGGCGTGTGGCCGTCGAACTGTCCGTCGCTGGTCGAGGAGTGGCTCACCGCCACGGGCCTGGACGGCAGGCGCGTCATCGAGGTGGACGACCTGGAGATGCCGCTGACCGAAGCGCTGCGCACCCGGTACGACATCACCAAGGTCAGCCACGACCTGCTCGGCTTCATCGGCGAACGCAACCCGAGCAACCAGCTCGCCAAGCTGCTGCGCAGGGACAACCGCAACGAGCTGGACAGCTATCTGTGGGATCGCCAGGGCGTCGACGTGCTGCGCGACTTCCCGGTGCGCGCCGATCTGGTGGAATGGCTCGGCGCGCTGAAAAAGCTCCAGCCGCGCCAGTATTCGATCTCGTCGAGTCCGCTGGTCAGCCCGGACGAGGTGCAGCTGACGGTCGGCGTGGTGCGCTACGGCGAGCCCTCCGGCCCGACCGCCCGGCGCGGCGGAGTGTGCTCCACCTTCCTCGCCGACCGGGTGTCGGACGAGTCCGCCGACGCCACCGTGCCGATCTTCCTGCAGCGCGCACCGCATTTCCGGCCGCCGCTCGACCCGACGGCGCCGATGATCATGGTGGGACCCGGCACCGGCATCGCCCCGTTCCGCGGCTTCCTGCACGAGCGCAGGGCGCTGGGCGCGACGGGCCGCAACTGGCTGTTCTTCGGCGAACAGCACGCGGCGCAGAACTTCTACTACCGCGCGGAGCTGGAGGACATGTTCCGCACCGGTTTCCTGACCCGTCTCGACCTGGCGTTCTCCCGCGACCAGCGGGAGCGGATCTACGTGCAGCACCGGATGATCGAGCACGGCGCCGAGTTGTGGTCGTGGCTGCGCGACGGCGCCCACTTCTACGTGTGCGGCGATGCGGCGCGCATGGCCAAGGACGTCGACGACACGCTGCTCGCCATCGCCCGTATCCACGGCAAGCTGGACGAGGACGGCGCGCTGGCGTTCCGCAAGCAGCTCGTCGCCGAAAAGCGTTACGTGCGCGACGTGTACTGAGCCACCGCGGAGCGGCCCGCCCAGAGGCGGGCCGAATCCCGCTACACCACAGGCGGATTGAGCCGGGTGAAGTCCGGCAGGCGGTAGTACGGGTAGTAGGGGTACGGCGGGGTGACGGCGCCTGCCTTGTCCAGGCGGGCGATCTGCTCCGGGTCCAGGCGCCAGCCGACGGCGCCGAGGTTCTGACGCAACTGTTCCTCGTTGCGCGCGCCGACGATGACCGTCGCCACGGTGGGGCGCGTGAGCAGCCAGTTGAGCGCGATCTGCGGGACGGTCCTGCCGGTCTCGGCGGCGATCTCGTCCAGCACGTCGACCACGTCGTAGAGCAGCTCGTCGTCGACGGGCGGACCGGCCTCGGCGGTCCGGTGCAGCCTGCTGCCCGCCGGAAGTGGTTGGCCGCGCCGGATCTTGCCGGTGAGCCTGCCCCAGCCGAGCGGGCTCCAGACCACCGCGCCGACGCCTTGGTCCCGGCCGAGCGGCATCAGCTCCCACTCGTAGTCGCGGCCGACCAGCGAGTAGTACACCTGGTGCGCGACGTAGCGGGTCAGTCCGTTGCGATCTGCGGCGGCAAGGGATTTCATCAGCTGCCAGCCCGCGAAGTTGGAGGCCCCGAGGTAGCGGATCTTGCCCGCGCGCACCAGGTCGTCGAGTGCGGCGAGCGTCTCCTCGACCGGGGTGTGCGCGTCGAAGGCGTGCAGCTGGAACAGGTCGATGTGGTCGACGCCGAGGCGGCGCAGCGAGCCTTCGACCGCGCCGATCAGCCGGGCGCGGCCCGAACCCGCGTCGCTGGGTCCCGGCCCGGTCGGCAGACCCGCCTTGGTGGACAGCAGCAGCCGCTCCCGCCTGCCCTTGATGGCCGCGCCCAGGACTTCCTCCGAGGCGCCGTCGGAGTAGACGTCGGCCGTGTCGAACATCGTGACGCCCGCGTCCAGGCTGATATCGATCAGCCGCCGCGCCTGCTCCGCATCGGTGTCGCCCCACGCGCCGAACAGTTCGCCGCGACCGCCGAAGGTGCCCGCGCCGAAGCTCAGCGCCGGGACGAGCAGACCCGATGCGCCCAGCCGCCGGTACTCCATCTGCGTGTCCACAGTCCGAAGATTCACAGGACCGCCCTCCTAAAGGGTCTATAGTTCCGTTAACGTCTTCGAACGGTACACGCCGTTCGGCACAAATGGAACTGGAGTCCCGTTATGACCTCCGAAGACCCCGCTCCCGGCTCGGTTCGCCCAGGTGGGCGCACCGCGCGCATACGCGAGGCCGTCCTGCGCACCGCGGGCGACCTGCTCGCCGAACGCGGTTTCGCGACACTGGATCTGGCGGAGATCGCCGCGGCGTCGGGCGTCGGCAAGACCACCGTCTACCGCCGCTGGGGCACCCCGGCCGGGCTCGTCGCCGATCTGCTCGACGACATGGCCGAGCAGTCGCTGCCGCGCGCCGACACCGGTTCGCTGCGCGGCGATCTCACCGCCAACGCGCGCCTGGTCGCCGAGACGCTGACCGACCCGCGCCAGAGCCGCCTCTTCCAGGCCGTGATCGCCGCGGCCACCGGCGACCCGGTCACCTCGGCGGCGCTGCGGCGCTTCTACGACGTCCGCCTCACCGAATGGGCGCCGTGCGTCGAGGACGCGATCGCGCGCGGCGAGGCGCCCGAGAGCACCGATCCGCGCGCGGTCCTCTCCGCGGTCTCCGCTCCGCTCTACTACCGCCTGCTGGCCAGCGGCGACCCCATCGACGAGGCCGTCGCCGACACCGCCGTTCGAGCCGCCATGGACGCCGTCGCCGCGGGCACGTTCGTCACGAGGCCGTCCGCCGACACCGACTGACAGCGCCGCTGGGTGCGACCGGACTTCCGGAACGCGGCCTAGGCGGACCATCTAGGGGCGCGACCGGTCAGGCCGATCACGCGATCGAGGGCGGACGCGTCGGCGGGGACCTCGACAACCGGACCGAAGAGTCCGGGCGTGCCGGTCGACGGCGTTTCGCGGAGGAATTCGAACAAGATCGCGGCGTCGGAGTCGGCGCAGGTGAACGGCTGGCCGGTGGCGCGAGCCAGGTCCCAGCCGTGCACGACGATCTCGTCCAGCGCGATCACGGCCATCACGATCGCGGCTTCCCGGACGCCGCCCGCCTCGGTCTCGCCTTCCCACGCGCCCGGTTCCCGCCACGCGGCGACCAACTCCTTCAGCTGGGCCGCGATTCGGGTACGCCAGTCCTCGGGCAGTTTCGAGTCCCGCGCGACGGCGGGCGGGACGCTGCGGCCGACGGATTCCTTGGTCGCCGCCTGCCGGAACGCCTCGGTCAGCGCGAGCACGTGGTCGAGCAGCGCGGCGACGGTGCTGCCCACGCACGGCGTCGCGGCGTCGAGCTGGTCGTCGGAGATGCCCGCGACCACGGTCTCCAATGCGGTGGCGGCGGGCTCGAAATCGAACGTGGATGTCATCGGGTCTCCTGCCGGATGCGAGTTGTCTGCGTGAGTTGAGACCGTGCGGGGCCGCGGAATTCATCGGTCCCGCCGCGATCCTGCGCCGCCGAAACGGGCCCGCGAACGCCTCCGCGATCAACTCGTAACCGCGAAAAGTGCTGGAAAAGAGGAGAATTGGTGGATGAAGGGTGATCGAGTGGAGATCGTCGTCGACGTCGGCGACGGCTCTCGCAGTTACGAAATCGCCGCGACCCGTGCGGGGCGGCGGGTCGAGGTGCGCATCGCGCGCGGAGTGGTCGAAGTAAGCGAGGTGACGCGGACCGGGGTCGCCGTCCGCACGGCGCGGTTCATGGCCGGGCGCACGCTGGCGCTGGTCGAACATCCGGTGAACGGCGGCGCGGCCGTCGAGGGGGAATGAAGACATCTGGCGCGGACGGTTGCCGGAAACTCGCTGTCGGAGCATTCTCGACACTGTTGGACTTTTGTCCGCTTCCTCGAATGGGTATACCCGCTGCGGGAGAGCACCAGCGGAGAGGAGCACACGATGATCGATCGCAGCACGCCGCGCACATTGGACGACGCCCCGGAGGCCGATCGCGTGGAACAGTCCACGCCCGCCTATCAGACGGACGACGCCGACACCGACGACCGGGCCGCCGCGGAAACCGGCGTCGAACGCGCGACGCGCGACGCCGTCGATCGCGACGTCTGGCAGGCGAACGAAGCCGACATCATCGAGCAGTCCATTCCCGTGCCGATCGACGACGAGGACCGCGACGCCGAATAGCCTAGGTCGCGATCCTGGCCCGCACCGCGGCGTGCAGCTCGCGCAGGCTCGACCGCTCCGTGGCCACCTCGAGCACCCGCAGACCGTGCGCGTGCCCGGCCAGTTCGGCCGCCAGCTGCTGGGAATCCACCTGCCGGTGCGGGATGCGGTACGCGGCGCACAGCGCGGCCAGATCCATGCCGTGCGGCGTGCCGAAGACGCGCTCGAAGACGCCCGCGTACTGCGGGTCGCCCTGTTCGAGCAGCTCGAAGATGCCGCCGCCGTCGTCGTTGGCGACCACGATCGTCAGGTCGACCGGCCGCGGCTCGCCAGGCCCGATCAGCAGGCCCGAGGCGTCGTGCAGGAAGGTCAGATCGCCGATCAGCGCGACGGTGCGTCCGCCGTGCGCCAACGCCGCGCCGACGGCCGTCGACACAGTTCCGTCGATGCCCGCCACACCGCGGTTCGACAGCACCTTGATGCCGGGCCGCGGATGCGAGACCAGGGCCGCGTCGCGCACCGGATTGGATGCGCCGAGCAGTAGCTGATCGCCCTCGCGCAGTGCGTCCATGACGACCGCCGCCACGTGCAGGCCGGTCGGCTTCGGGTGCCCGGCGAGCGTGGCGCGCACCACCTGCTCGGCGTTGTCGCTCACTTCGCGGCAGTGCGCGAGCCACTCCGCGCGCGGCGCTCCCGCGGTGATCGCGCGGGTGCCGGTGCCGACGACGTTGCCCGACACATCGGGCCAGCGCGGGCCGGTGGTCAACGCGAAGACGGTGACGGACGGATCGGCCAGCACCTTCGACACCTGCCGGTGCAAGGTCGGGCGACCGGTGATGATGGCCTGCTTCGGCTTCAGCAACGGCAGGGCGAGCGGGTGCAGCGCCGGGCCGTGCATGGGCGCGGTCGGCTCCGCGACGGTCGGCAGCTCGGCCAACTCGGGGCGCAGACCCGCGCCGTGCCCGGAGATCACCACGGTGTCCGGGGTCAGATCGATGTCGAGCGGCACATCCAGCGTCGCGTACTGCGTCGCCGTCCACGGCTGCCCGCCTGCGCGTCCTTCGGGACCGGCGGCCGCCACGGGGTCCGGCACCAGCGGCTCGCGCAGCGGAATGTCGAAATGCACCGGGCCCGCGTTGCCCGATCGCGTGCCGCGGGCCGCGGCGAGCACCCGGCACACCGCCGAGCGCCACACGCTGTTCTGCTGTCCGTACGGGCCGCTTCCGTTGCCACTGTGATCGACCTCGGCCAGCCCGAGACTGATGGTGGCGCGCACCTGGCTACCGAACAGACCCAGCTGCTCGACGGTCTGATTGGCGCCGGTTCCGAGCATCTCGTAGGGCCGATTGGCGCTCAGCACGATCAACGGAATCCGCGCGTAGTTCGCCTCCAGCACCGCAGGGCCGAGATTCGCCACCGCGGTACCCGAGGTCATCACCACAGGAACCGGATTGTTGCCTGCGATCGCCAGACCGATGGCGAGAAAACCCGCGGCCCTCTCGTCGATGCGCATGTGCAGCCGCAACCGACCGGCCGCGTCGGCGGCCTGGAGCGCGAAGGCCAGCGGAGCGTTCCGCGAACCGGGACACAACACCACATCGCGGACACCCCCGCGCACAAGTTCGTCGACGACTACTCGAGCCTGAGCGGTAGACGGGTTCACGGCTCCAGCCTCTCAGACAGTGTCCGCGCCGTCTCCGTCACCCTGGTCACAGTGTCTTTGGCGCGCTGGCGCGCGCGGGTTCGCAGAGGGGATCGAACCTGGATGCGCGGTGACCGCGCGATGAGCACAGTCGCACGCCGAGCTCGGGCGGCCGGGGCTCGGCGTGCGTCTGCTGCGTGCGATCAGTTCGCGTGGCGCTGCACCAGGTCGCCGAGGCGCGGGAGGGCCTCGATGACGTTCTTCTTGGCCGAGGAGCGCATCGAGGAGTACACCTTCTGCAGCGCGGGGCGGCTGGAGGCGTCGGCGCGGGCGTCGGTCACCGAGAGGAGCGCTTCGGCGACCTCGTCGGACTTGGACACGAGCAGGTCGGCGAACTGGCCCGAACCCGCGGCCTGGTACTCCTGCCAGAACGGCTCCAGCTGCTCGACCAGCTTGGGCGCCAAGGACTCCAGCGCGTCCGGCACGATGGACGGGCTGATCTTCTTCACCGCAGCGTAGCCGCCCTTGACCGCAAGGCCGGACGCCCCGCCCTTATCCGACACCTCGGCGTCCAGAACCTCCTTGGCATCGGCAAGGAAGGCCGAGCGCTTCGTGTCGTCGAGCAGGGATTCAGACAGTGCTGCAACCACTTTCAGGTTCCTCCGAAATAGATGTCGATGAACGAGCGCACGCCACTATACGCACTGGTGCGCGCGGTCACACGGGCTAGTTCCGCTCACGGCTGCCACGGCAGCAACTGCACCATCAACCCTTCGCAATCCGCAAGCAAATCGCCCTGCTCATCGCGCAATTCGGCGGTGATGAAGGTTTTGCGGCCTTCGACGCGGTCGACGCGTCCCGATACTGTCAGCGTCCGTTCCAGCGGAGTGATCTTGCGGTAATTCACGTGCAGATAGGCGGTCCGGCTGATCGGTCTTCCCGCGTAGTGCACGATCATGCCGAGCAGGTCGTCGAACAGCAGCGGAAGCACGCCACCGTGCGCCGCGCCGTTGCCGCCGAGATGAAAACGGCGAAACTCGCCCGTCATGGTGATGCCGTCCGGTCCGGCCGAGAGCACCCGCCATGGCAACAGCAACAGGCTGCCGCGCCCTGGCAGTTCCACCGCACGCCCGGCCGGGCCCTGCAATTCCGGCGCGCGATGCGGCTCCAGCAACTCGATGAGCTCGCGTGCCTGCGCCAACGCCGCGCCGAACACCTCGTCGGGCGCGTCGACCGAGACCGCCAGATCCTGCAGCGTGCGCATGGCTTCCACGAAAGGCCCGAAATTCGAACCGATCCGGGCGCGGGAAACCTTCGGGAATCCGCCGTGCGTTTCGTACCGGCTTTCGTCCACCGCGCTGCGATCGATGCGCGGGCGGATCGCCGTCCCCGGGGAACGCGGCGCATCCGATTCGGCGGGCGCCTCCGCGGCGGAATCTGGAACAGGTTTCACTCGCTCGCTCATACCTGCACGGTAACGCGTAGTTTTACACCGTCAAGTCCACGGTGGCGAAATGCACGGAAGTCGCTGGCACCGGATCTTTCGCCGCGGGCAATAATCACAAGCGTGACGTTCAATCCCAAGCTGTGGCGACCGGTCCCCGGATTCGAGAATCTGACCGACATCACCTATCACCGGCATATCGAGCAGGGCACGGTGCGGGTGGCGTTCGATCGGCCCGAGGTGCGCAACGCGTTTCGGCCGCATACGGTCGACGAGCTCTACCGGGCGCTCGACCACGCGCGAATGACTTCCGATGTCGGCGCGGTCCTGATCACCGGCAACGGACCGAGCCCCAAGGACGGCGGCTGGGCCTTCTGCTCCGGCGGTGACCAGCGCATTCGCGGCCGTAGCGGTTACCAGTACGCCGACGGCGAGACCGCCGACACCGTCGACCAAGCGCGGGCGGGCAGGCTGCACATCCTCGAGGTCCAGCGCCTCATCCGCTTCATGCCCAAGGTCGTCATCGCGCTGGTCAACGGCTGGGCCGCGGGCGGAGGGCACAGCTTGCACGTGGTCTGCGACCTGACGCTGGCCAGTCGCGAGCACGCCAGGTTCAAGCAGACCGACGCCGATGTCGGCAGTTTCGACGGCGGCTACGGCAGCGCTTACCTGGCAAAGATGGTCGGCCAGAAGTTCGCCCGCGAGATCTTCTTCCTCGGCCGCCCGTACACCGCCGAGGAAATGCATCAGATGGGCGCGGTCAACAAGGTCGTCGACCACGCCGAGCTGGAAGACGTCGCGCTGGAGTGGACCGCCGACATCAACGGCAAATCCCCACAGGCCCAGCGCATGCTGAAGTACGCGTTCAATCTGCTCGACGACGGCTTGGTCGGCCAGCAGCTGTTCGCGGGCGAAGCCACCCGGATGGCGTACATGACCGACGAAGCGGTGGAAGGCCGCGACGCGTTCCTGGAGAAGCGCAAGCCGGACTGGTCGCCCTACCCTTGGTACTTCTGACGAAGGGACTGGCCCCATGGAGATCCTCAGCAGCCGAGTGATTCTGCGGCCGGCGGACTACGCGAAAACGCTCGAGTTCTATCGCGACGGACTCGGTCTCGCGATCGCCAGGGAATACCCGGGCGGAACCGTTTTCTTCGCTGGACAGTCGCTGGTGGAGGTCGCGGCGCACGGCGGAACGGGCGCGTCGACGGCCTTCGACGGCGGTATCTGGTTGCAGGTGCGCGATGTCGACTCCGCCGCCGTCGAGCTGGCACTGAAGGGAATCCCGATCGACAGGGCGCCGAAACAGGAGCCATGGGGCTTGATCGAAATGTGGATTCGCGACCCGGACGGTGTGCCGGTGGTGCTGGTGGAAATTCCGCCCGAACATCCGATCCGGAGGGATTCCCGCTGGTCGGACGAATGATCGACGGGCGGGGATCGGACCGAGGTCCGAATGCCGAGTTGCCAAGGGCTGCCTCGGCGAGGACGATAGCGCTCTAGCGGCCGCCCGGCCGCCGATGTCCGGGCGACCGCCTTCCGCGACCCGTCCGACGAGTGAATCGCAGTCTCGATGTCTGGCTTAGCCGAGCCCCATTCCTTCGGGGCGGCCGCACGCTGCGCGCGCCGCCCCAGCAAACCGACCCGTTCCCCGCGCGACGGCGCGGGCATGACACGATCCCTATCGTGATGGAACCGAGCGACGGCGAGGTGCGGTCGTGAGTGAGCGCCAGAGCTTCAGCGAGGCGGAGTCGTGAGCAACACTTTGCGGACGCTCCCGATGCCTACCGGGTCCGGACTGGGCGACGTACTACCGCATCTGCGAGAAGCGTTGGAGGGCAACGGCCCCGCGTGGCTGCCCATCCCGACCAGCGACCGCAGGGAGGCTCGTCGGCTCAGCGACGCGCTCTCCCCCGGCGAATCGATCGACGACGACGTGGCGCTGGTGGTCACCACCTCCGGCACCACCGGCGTGCCCAAGGGCGCCATGCTCAGCGCCTCCGCGCTGCGCGCCAGCGGCACCGCGACCCATGACCGCCTCGGCGGCCCGGGCGCCTGGCTGCTCGCGCTGCCCACCCACCACATAGCGGGCCTCCAGGTGCTCTTGCGCAGCATTCTGGCGGGCGCCGAACCCACCGTGCTCGACGTCTCCGGCGGATTCCTCCCCGAGGCGCTGGCGGGCGCGGTGGCAGGCATGCGCGGCCGGCGCCGCTACACCGCCCTGGTGCCGACCCAGTTGATCAAGGCCCTCGACGCACCCGGCGCCGCCGAGGCGCTCGCCGATCTCGATGCCGTGCTGGTCGGCGGCGCGGCCACCCCGCTGCCGGTGTACGAGCGCGCGAAAGCCGCCGGTATCAACGTCGTTCGCACCTACGGCATGAGCGAGACCTGCGGCGGCTGCGTCTACGAGGGCGTGCCGCTCGACGGCGCGAAGGTGCGCATCGAAGACGGCCGCGTCCTGCTCGGCGGCGCTATGATCGCCAGCGGTTACCGCGGCCAGCCCGACCACCCCGCCTTCGCCGAGCCCGGCTGGTTCCGCACCGAGGACGCGGGCACTTTCGCCAACGGCATGCTCCAGATCACCGGACGGCTGGACGAGGCCATCCTGACGGGCGGATTGCTGGTGATCCCGCAGGTCGTCGAGGCCGTGCTGGTGACGCACCCGTCCATCAGCGAGTGCGTGGTGCTCGGCCTGCCCGACGAACGCCTCGGCCAACGCGTCGCGGTCGCGGTCGTCCCCACCGCGGGAGCCACCCCCACGCTCGAGGAACTGCGCGATCACGTCGTCCGCGAGCTCGACGCCATTGCCGCCCCCCGCGAACTGGCGCTCCTGGACGAACTGCCGCTGCACGGCCCCGGCAAACCCAACCGAGCCAAACTCCGCGAACTGCTCCTCGCCCAGTCCCCCAACTGACCTCCTCGCAGACTCTTCGTTCGCCTGTCGGTGTGATGCAAGCGGGCGTGCAATAGCGGTGTAAGGGCGGTGCAAGCGGGGGGCGACAGAGTTCGTGGCATGAAATCTTTCGCACCACATGCGGCACTGGCCGTCGAAGCCGACGCACTGGTCAAGGTGTTCGGGGAGCAGCGGGCCGTGGATGGCGTGAGCCTGGCGGTGCCGCAGGGCTCGGTGTACGGAGTGCTCGGGCCGAACGGGGCGGGCAAGACCACCACCATCCGGATGCTCTCGACGCTGCTGCGTCCCGACGGCGGTCGCGCCAGGATCTTCGGCCACGACGTGGTCGCCGAGCCGACCGCGGTCCGGTCGCTGCTCGGGCTCACCGGGCAGTACGCCTCGGTCGACGAGGATCTGACCGCCACCGAGAACCTGATCGTCTTCTCCCGCCTGCTCGGCCTGAGCCGGGCCGACTCCCGGCGTAAGGCGAGCGAACTGCTCGAGGAGTTCGATCTCACGGAAGCGGCGAACAAGCCGCTGAAGAACTTCTCCGGCGGTATGCGCCGCCGCCTCGACCTCGCGGCGAGCCTGATCGCCACGCCGCCGCTGCTGTTCCTCGACGAGCCGACCACCGGTCTCGATCCGCGCACCCGCGCGCAGATGTGGGACACCATCCGCCGCCTCGTCCGCGACGGCGCGACGGTGCTGCTCACCACGCAGTACCTGGACGAGGCGGATCAGCTGGCCGACCGGATCGCCGTGATCGACCGCGGCAAGGTGATCGCCGACGGCACCGCCGACGAACTCAAGGCCTCGGTCGGCGGTTCCTCCCTGCATCTGACCCTGGTCGACCGAGACCAGCTCGCCGACGCCCGCCGTATCGTCGGCGATTTCCTCGGCGCCGACGCGCAGATCACCCCCGAGGCCGGTCGGCTCACCGCGCCGCTGCCGGACGCGAGCGTCACCACCGACCTGCTGGTCCGGCTGCGCGAGTGGGACATCGCGATCGACGAGATCACGGTGAGCAAGCCGAGCCTGGACGAAGTCTTCCTGACCATCACCGGCCACCCGGCCGACGACAACGAACGGAGCGCGGCATGACCACCCTCACCGCACCGACCGCCGCCACGGCGGCACCGATCCGAATCCCCGAAGCCAGCAACCGAATCGGCCTCCGCCAGACGGTGTCCAGCTCGTTCACCATGGCCTACCGGGGCATTCTCAAGATCAAGCACAAGCCCGAGCAGCTGTTCGACGTGACGATCCAGCCGATCCTGTTCACGGCGCTGTTCACCTACATCTTCGGCGGCGCCATCGCGGGCAACCCGCACGACTACCTGCCACTCATCATTCCCGGCATCCTGGTGCAGACCGTGGTGCTCACCTCGGTGGTCACCGGCACCCAGCTGCGCGAGGACATGGACAAGGGCGTCTTCGATCGCTTCAAATCGCTTCCGATCGCTCGCATCTCGGCGCTGAGCGGTGCGCTGATCGCCGACATGGTGCGCTATGGCATCGCCACCACGCTCACCGTGATCGTCGGCCTGTGCCTCGGCTACCGTCCCGGCGGCGGCGTGCTCGGCGTTCTGGTCGCCGCGGTGGTCATCGTGCTGTGCTCGTTCGCGATCAGCTGGATCTGGGCGCTGGTCGGCGTGACCGGCAAGAGCGCGGCTGGTGTGCAGGGCATCTCGATGATGGTGATGTTCCCGCTCACCTTCATGTCCGGCGCGTTCGCTCCGGCGCAGACCATGCCCGGCTGGATGCAGGGGATCAACCACGTCAACCCGGTGTACTACATGGTGAACGCGTGCCGAGAGCTGATGAACAGCAACGTCTACGGCAGCAACCTGGCGTGGTCGCTGGTCGGCTCGGCGGTCGTGATCGCCATCTTCGCTCCGCTGACGGTCAAGGCGTACATGCGCAGAGCCTGATCGACATCGCACGGCCGGAACCTCGAAAGGGGTTCCGGCCCTTTGTCGTCTCCGCTGGGCGTATCTCCGCGTTCACTCCGGCCGTGCCGCGGTTTGTGGGCTGACTTCGCCCGACTGTCGCTAAGCGTCCAGCATTCCGCTCAACTCGCGCAGCAGCGCGATGATCCGTGCCGCTCCGGTCCTGCGGCGCAGCCCGGTGGCCGCCCGCAGGGCCGCGTCCATCCGCTCGGCACCGACTCGTGATCGGTGGAAGTCCCTGTGCCGCCGCACCATCATCGACGGATAGTCCTGCCGGGCGACGACCTTCGCCGACAGCGCGAGCAGCTCCAGACCGGCCGGGGCGTCCGGCTCGATCGCGAGCCGATGCGAGCCGACCGCGCATGCCACCGCGCCGATCTGCGGCAGGTCGTAGAACTGGGCCAGCCTGCCCGCCGCTCCCTCGGTGAGTTCGGCGGCGAGTTCCGTTGCCGCCTCGGCACGTCCGCACAGCACGTGCGCGCCGACCATCGCGCTGGCCAGCATGAGCCCGCCCGGCCCCGGCGTCAGATCCTCGTCCGGCCAGCCCAGCAGCTCCAGCGACCTGCGGTAGTACCGCAATCCGGTGTCCGTGTCGCCCTCGGCCAGTGCGAGTTCCGCGACGCCGCCCGACACGGTGGCCAGCCGATGGTTGCGCCGGACGTTCGGATCGTCGATCGGGGCGACATAGGCCGGGTCGTCGGACGCGCCGAGCGCGAAGTCCAATTCCTCGCGCGCCCGCTCCACCTGACCGACGCCGATCAACGCGACCGCGAGGTAGCTGCGGATCTCCACGGCCTCGTCGTGGGCCCGCAAGGTGCGCAGCACCGCGGCGGCCCTGCGGTAGTAGTCCACCGACTCGGCGTAGCGGGCGGTCTGGCCGCCGAGCTGGCCGAGATGCTGACAGACCATGGCGACGCCCCACAGGTCGTAGGACTCGAGCACCCGCAGGGCGCCGAGTCCGTCACGGGCCGAGCCGTGCACGTCGCCCGCGTTCTCCCTGATGTTCGCGCGGGCGATGAGCGCGGCCACCCGCACGTCCGGGTCGGGGGAACGCGCGCCGTCGGCGAGCATGCGCGCCACGCCTTTTCCGGACGCGTCCACCATCAGCAGTCCGCCGAGGAGGCGCAGCCCGGGGTTCATGCCGACAGCGGTGCGCAGCAGCACCCGGGTGCGCGCCCGCACGGTGGCCAGCGGGCGCGGATCGGCGCTCAGGAAGACCAGGTGTATTCCGATCGTCAGTCCGGCCAGCATCCGCAGATCCGCGAGGACGCCGCGCGCGGGTTCCGGCTCCGGCGCGCAGCGCAGCACTCGCGGCGCCCACGACGTCAGCTCCATGTGCGCGCCGCGCATCATCCACAGCATCGCGAGGACCGGGAACACGCGATACACCGTCGCGGCGTCGTCACGGTCCAGCGCGTAGCGCAGCACCCCCGCCAGATTGTCCTGTTCGGCGGCGACCGAGAGCACCGTCGTCACCTGGTCGTCGGTGCGGTAGCGCAGGGCGGCATCGGCCGAGTATTCGGCCGCCCACCGCGACATCCGCCGCATGACGAGCTCGGCCTCGCCGACGCTGGTCAGCTGTTCCTCGCCGAATTCACGGACCGTCTCCAGCATTCGGTACCGCGTGCCGTCCTCGTCCTCGAGCACGGTGAGCAGCGACTGGCTCACCAGGCCGTCCACCGCGGCGGCCACGTCGTCGATGTCCGGGCCGCCCGCCACCGCCTCGGCGGCGATCGACGTGAAACCCGCTGGAAAACGGCACATTCGGCGCAATGTCGCCTGTTGCGGCGGATCGAGCAGGTTCCAGCTCCACGCGATCACCGCGTGCAGCGTGCGGTGCCGTTCCGGTGACGAACGGTCGCCGCCACGCAGCAGCGCGAATCGGTGCTCGAGCCGGGACTCGATCTCCTCGACGCTCATGGTGCGGGCGCGGGCGGCGGCGAGTTCGATGGCCAGCGGCAGACCATCGAGCATCGCGCACAGCCTGGCGACGGCGTCTTGGTCGAGGCGCACCGTCGGCCGCACCGCGCGGGCTCGCGCGCTGAACAGGTCGGTGGCGGGCGAGCCCGCGGCGTCGATGGCCAAGGGCGCCAAGGGATAGACGCTCTCCGCGGTGATGGCCAGCGGGGCGCGGCTGGTGGTCAGCACGGTGAGCTGGTCGCAGCTGCCGATCAGGTCGGCGACGACCTCGGCGACGGCATCGACGAGATGCTCACAGTTGTCCAGGATCACCAGCATCGGACGGGCCGACAACGCGTCGCGCAGCCGCCTGCCCGTGTCGATTCGCCCCGGCCGCAGCAGACCCGGCTCGCGGACCACCTCGCCGATCCCGAGCGTCGTACTGATCGCCGACTCGATATCGGCCCGCGCGTCGTCGACGGAGGTCGAGCGCACCGACGCGAGCTCCACCAGCACCACGGATTCCTGCCGCGCCACCCTGGCGCCGACTTCGTTGGCCACCCTGGTCTTTCCGGTGCCGCCCGGCCCGAGCACGGTGACCACCCGCGCGGCGCGCAGCAGCCCGACGAGCTGGTCGAGGTCGGCTTCCCTGCCCAGCAGCGCGTTCGGCGCGGCGCGCAAGCCGATGGCCTCGCGCGGGGTGTCGGAGCGGGAACGGGGCTGCGTGTGCAGCGGCGACGTGCTCGTGTCCGGTGCCGGGAGGCCGACGGCTGTGACATGCGCCGACTCGTCCTGGCCGGAAGGGGTTGTCCATTCGGGGTTCTCGACGACGCTGAGCGTCACGGGCCTCCGCCCGTCGGAGGGGACGCTTCCACCGTTCGTCGTAGCTTCCGGGGCGCCCACCGCCTCACCCCGCAGGATGGCGGTGTTCAACTCCACCAGCGCCCGGCCCGGGTCCGCGCCCAGTTGATCGGCGAGGCGATTCCGGAACGCCGCGAAGGATTCCAGCGCCTCGTTGGCCCGGTCGGCCCGCGCGAGCAGGCGCATGAGGTCCAGGTGAGCGGGTTCGTCGAGTGGTTCGGCTGCCGCGCGGCGCCGCGCGATTTCGAGTGCGCCCCGAATGTCGCCACCGGATTCACGCGCCGTCAGCTCCACCGCGTCCAGCTCGGCGGCCAGCGAGGCCGCGACGCGGCCGAGTTCCTCCGCGATCTCACCGGGAGGCAGATCGGCGGCGGGTTCGCCGCGCCAGAGCGCTCGCGCCTCGCGCACCGACTCCAGGCAGGCGGCGACGTCCCCGGCCGCGAGCTCGCCGCGGGCGCGGGAAAGCAACGCACCACCGAGCGTCAGGTCGACCTGGTCGGGCGCGAAGGTGAGCCGGTAGCCCGAGGGGCCGACCTCCAGCGCTCCGTCGGGCAGCGTCGAGCGCAGCCGCGACACCTGGGTGTGCAGCGCGTTCATCGGCGCGCGGGGCGGCTGATCGGCCCACACGTCGTCGATCAGACCCGCTGCGGTGCGGCTGCGGCCGGGTCGCAAGGCCAGCGCGGTGAGCAGCAGCCGGGATCGCGTGCCGGGTACGGGTGTGAGCGCGCCGTCGCGGCGCAGCGCGACCTCGCCGAGCAGGGCCACCGCGACCGATGCGCCCGCCGACGGCGTAGCGGTGGGATTCGGGCCCTCGGGGCCGCGCCGATCTGGAAACATGCCGTGGTCATCGTATGCGAGGGAGCGGGTTGAGACTGACATCGTTTTCTTCCGTGGATTACGGCGGGCTTGCGCCTACGCTTTGCGGATGGCTGAGTTCGAAGTGGTCCGGCGGGTCGTCGTTTCGGCCGAGCCCGCGCACATCCACGCGCTCATCGACAATTTCCGGGAGTGGACGAAGTGGTCGCCCTGGGAGGATCTCGACCCGCAGCTCCAGCGCACCTACTCCGGCGCGGCATCCGGCGTCGGCGCGCACTACGCCTGGAGCGGCAACCGCAAGGCGGGCGCGGGCAGCATGGAGATCGTCTCCGACGAGGAAGGCGAGATCGGCATCCGTCTCGAGTTCCTCAAGCCCTTCAAAGCGACCAACCACGTCGACTTCGAGCTGACCCCCACCGAGTCGCGCGCCACCGAGGTGGTCTGGCGGATGACCGGCACGCAGCAGGGCCTGATGGCGCTGCTCGGCAAGGTGATCTCGATGGACCGGCTGGTCGGCAAGGACTTCGAGAAGGGACTCACCCGGCTGAAGGCGACGGCCGAAGCCTGAGCGCGGGCTGTCGGCGGGCTTCGCCCGGCTGCGCCTATTAGGCTGCGTTCATGGCTACAGCAGCGCAATGGATCGAGGGCGCACGGCCCCGCACCCTGCCGAACGCGATCGCCCCGGTCATCGCCGGTACCGGCGCCGCAGCCTCGCTCGACGCCGCGGTGTGGTGGAAAGCCGTTCTGGCGCTGCTGGTCTCGCTGGCCCTGATCATCGGCGTCAACTACGCCAACGACTATTCCGACGGCATCAGGGGCACCGACGACGAGCGCGTCGGCCCGCTGCGGCTGGTCGGGTCCAAGCTCGCCTCGCCGACGGCGGTCAAGAACGCCGCGATCCTGAGCCTGGCGATCGGCGGCGTACTCGGCCTGATCCTCGTCGCGACGACCGCGTGGTGGCTGCTGCTGGTCGGCGTGGCCTGCCTGGCGGGCGCCTGGTTCTACACCGGCGGCAGCAAGCCGTACGGCTACAGCGGTTTCGGCGAGCTGGCGGTCTTCGTGTTCTTCGGGTTGGTCGCCGTGCTCGGCACGCAGTTCGTGCAGGCCGAGCGCGTCGACTGGGTGGGTGCGGCGCTCGCGGTGGCGGTCGGTTCGTTCTCCAGCGCGGTGCTGGTCGCCAACAACCTGCGCGACATCCCCACCGACACCGAATCCGGAAAGACCACGCTCGCGGTCAAGCTCGGCGATCCCCGCACCCGCACCCTGCACATCGCGCTGCTGGCCGCGCCGTTCGTCGTCACCCTGCTGCTGGTGGTCCGCACCCCCTTCGCCCTGGTGGGCGTGCTCGCCCTCCCGCTCGCGGTGCGCGCCAACGCACCCGTGCGGTCGGGCGGCAACGGCCTCGAACTGATTCCGGCGCTGCGTGATTCCGGTCTCGCACTGCTCGTCTGGTCGGCGCTGACCGCGCTGGCGCTCGGTTTCGCCTGACCGGTCCGTCAGTCGTTGTCGGGAACGAGCACGCCGAGAACCCAGTTCACCAGCGAGATGATGATGCCGCCGAGGACGGCGGCCCAGAACCCGTTCACCACGAGGCCGTACTCGGGGGCGTCGGCGAGTTCGGTGATCTCCGCGGTGAGCCAGAGCATCAGCGCGTTGATCAACAGCAGGAACAGGCCGAGGGTCAGCACGATCAACGGCAGCGACAAAAGCTTCACGAGCGGCTTCACCAGCGCGTTGACCACGGTGAACACCACCGCGATGGCAAGGGCGACGAGAATCTCGCCGCCGGTGCCGTTCTCTTTCGGGCTCAGGATGTCGATACCGCCCACCCATTCGGCGGCCAACCATATGGCGAACGCGTTGATGATCAACCGAAGCACAAGCTGCATGCGCACATGCTAAGTCCGGTGGCCCGCCGCCGCTGGCGGGAAACAAGTTTCCGTGCTTGTCAGGCCGCACGGTCGAGCAGTGCGTGCACCTTCGGCCGCAGATCGTGGATCGGCCCGGAGCCACCGAACAAGCCGACCGTGGTCTGATTCGGCGCGCGCAGGATGCCGAGCAGCACGTGCCCGGATTCGATGCTTTTGTCCTTGCGCGCGAGGGCTTCCCGCAGTGAGAGCTCGAGCACTTTCTTCGCGTCCCTGGTGAACGGGATGTGCCCGCTGGTCCACCGCGGCCGCCCGAGGAATCCGCGCCGCGGCTCGGGGAGCGGACGGTCCAGCACGTCCTGGCCGAAGCCTGCCTCCAGCGATTCGCGCACCGCGTCCAGGTCGATGCCGATCGAGCGCAGCGCCTCGGCGTCCTCGGCGCCGAGCGGCTCGCTGGGCGCTTCGACGTTCAACGCGCTCAGCACACCCTCGTGGGTGAGCCCGGCGTCCGCCAGCAGCGCCTTCAGCTCGGGCTCGCCCTGCGCGAGCAGACCGAGCAGCACGTGCTCGACCTCGATGCTCGGCGACCCCAGCTCACGGGCGTCTTCCTGCGCGATCACCACGGCCGTCCGCGCCGACCTGCTGAACCGTTCGAACATCAGTTTCTGCCTTTCCGGTTGTACTTCTGGTGGACCGCCTGCTTGCTGACCTCGAGCGCGTCGGCGATCGCCTGCCATGACCAGCCCTGCGCGCGGGCATTGGTCACCTGGATCGCCTCCAGCCGTTCGAGCAGCCGACGCAGTGCGAGCACGGCGCGCAACCCGACCTTGGGATCGGGACTGCCCGCGGCGGCCGCCAGGGTGGTTGCCTCAGTCATGGTGTCAATTTTGATTGACGCGCGCGGCGCGTGTCAATAAAAATTGACGCGCAATGTCGTGCGGGAGCGGCGTTTCGCTACGGGAGGAATGCCAAAGCCGGAGTTGCGCTCAGCCGTTCCAGATGCCGGTGGCGTGGAATTCGTCGAGGACGGCGGTCGGCTCGGCCAGGCTCATGCCCTGGGCGGCGACCCACTCGTCGTCGAAATAGGTTCCGGCGTATCGATCTCCGCCGTCACAGAGCAGGGTGACCACGCTGCCGCTGCGCTTTTCGGCGAGCATCTCCGCGATCAGGTGGAACACGCCCCACAGATTGGTGCCGGTCGACCCGCCGACGCGGCGGCCGAGCACGTGGCTGGCGTGTCGCATGGCGGCGATCGAGGCGACGTCGGGGACCTCGATCATCCGGTCCACCACCTGCCCCATGAACGAGGGCTCCACCCGGGGGCGGCCGATGCCTTCGATCCGCGACGGCATGCCGGTCTGATATCCGGCGTCCCCGGTCTCGTAGCCGCCGTAGAAGGCGGAGTTCTCCGGATCGACCACGGCGAGCTTGGTGGCATGCCTGCGGTAGCGGATGTAGCGGCCGATGGTGGCGCTGGTGCCGCCGGTGCCCGCGCCCGCCACGATCCATTCCGGGACCGGGTGCGTCTCGAGCACCATCTGCTCGAAGATGGATTCGGCGATGTTGTTGTTGCCGCGCCAGTCGGTGGCCCGCTCGGCGTGGGTGAACTGGTCCATGTAGTGGCCGCCGCACTCGGCCGCCAGCCGCGCCGCCTCGGTGTACATGTCCGGCGGACGCTCCACGAAATGGCAACGGCCGCCCTGCGCCTCGATCAGCGCGACCTTCTGCGGCGAGGTGCTCGCCGGCATCACCGCGACGAAATCCAGACCGAGCAGCTTGGCGAAGTACGCCTCGCTCACCGCGGTCGAACCCGAGGACGCCTCCACCACCGTGGTGCCCTCGGTAACCCAGCCGTTGCAGATGGCGTACAGGAACAGTGAGCGAGCGAGGCGGTGTTTGAGGCTGCCGGTGATGTGGGTGGACTCGTCCTTCAGGTACAGCTGGATGTTCCACTCGACCGGCAGCGGATAGCGGAGCAGATGCGTGTCGGCGGAGCGCTGGGCGTCGGCGTCGATCAACCGCACCGCGTTGTCGACCCAGTCGCGCGGGGCGCTGTGGTCGCAGTACTTCACTTGTCCGCTCCGGACCCGTCCTCACCTCGCAGGCGCGCACGCAGCTGCGCCTTGTCCTTGCGGCGCTTCTCGTCGACCACCGCGATGTCCTCGTTGACCTTGGCGCGCAGCTTCTTGAACAGCGCCAGCGACAGCGGCATCGCGATGATCAGCGCGAACAGCGCGGCCACGACCAGCGGGATGTCCACCGAGACCAGTCGCGCGGCCCCCACGATCAGTGCGGTGATCACCGCGACCAGCGCCAGCCTGGCGAGCGTGTACAGCGCCAGATTCAGGGCCAGCCTGCGGCCGGGATGCGCGGTGGGCTGGGACGATGCGCCGTCCGGACGGGTGGAGTCGCTCACGTGGACCAGGGTATGCGAAGCTGTTGCCCGCCCTCGGCCCACACCCGTTCCCGAGGCCGGACGACGATCCGTTTTGTCCATTACTTCGCCTTTACCAACTGTAGGTGGTTCGCGTACCTAGGGGTCGGAGTGCAACGATGGCGCCATCTGATGAGGGAACTGTCGAGAACGGAGAGGTTTGCTATGACTGCGATCACCGTCGGCGGCCAGGACACTCTGCTGACACCCGGCCAAGTGGCTGCCCTGTTCCACGTCGATCCGAAGACCGTCACCCGCTGGGCCCATGCCGGGCGCCTCGGCTCGCTGCGCACGCCGGGCGGGCATCGCCGTTTCCGGGAGTCCGAGGTTCTCCAGCTGCTGAAGTCGCTGACCACGGAAGCAACCCCCACCCGCTGAACGACCACGACCGGCGCGGGCATCCATGCCCGCGCCCGGTCATGTCGGACCGATTCGACTCCTGCGGTGTGCGTGGACGTCGCACGCGGCTACCCTCGATAGCAGGAGGTGAGCGAACGTGACGTACCTGTTGGCACTCATCGCCGTAGTGGCTGTCGCGGTGTTGTGCTGGAAGGCGTTCGGCCCCGTGCGTGCTGGTGATCGAATCCCCCGTTCACCCCAGCGCAAGCAGATCCTCGGGCCCGACGACGACCCGGAGTTCCTGTGGCGCATCTCGCGGCAACAGCATCCCGACGGTGATGGCACCACCGACCGCTGAATCGGGTCGGACCGCGTCCTGACGCGGGTCGTGCGCCCGGCCGGATGACTGCGCGCGGGTCGCCTGCATCGGCGGTCAGGGTTGGCTCAGCGGTGCGTTGCGGCAGACGTTCGGTCGCTGGTCGGGATTCGCCAGGTAGTGCCGCAGGAGGCTGTGGGCGATCAGCGGGTTCATGAGCAGGTGCCTGTCCGACACGGTCATGATGCCGAAATCGCCCCTGTTGATCGTCATCCGCCGCACGGTCGCGTTGACGGATTGCCAGACTTCGGCGGACGGATGCGCCTCGATGGCGATGAGGTTGTCATAGCGACTTCCGCCCTGGCGTCGGATGCGGGCGTCGATACCGGAGACCTGCTGCCACGGGATCGCGAAGACGCTGCCTGCGTTGTCGCGATACAGGATTCGCGTCGGCGTGAGCGTCAATCCCGGCACCACGCCTCGCCGTCCGCGCAGAATCAGATACGCCGACAGCAGCGCCAGCACACCGAGCGGCCCGACGAACACCAAGGCCAGCAGGCCGAGCCAGGTCCGTTCGACGACCGCGATCACCGCGTTCGCTCCGGCGACCGCGACCAGCAGCACACCGAGCGCCGCCGCCAGCACTCCGTAGATTTTGCGCGGCGCGCGGAGCGCCAGCAACAGCCCGGATTCCCGCACCCCGTCGTGTTCGATGTCCTCCACCCGCACGCCCGCCCAGCCGCGCCGCTCGTAGTCCCGCGCGCGCTTTTCTTCCCATCGCCATCGTTCGGGCCACGCGTACTCGGCCCCCGAGATGTTCTCCCCACTCATCCGGCCGATCCTGCCACAGCGGATCCGGACGACACGATTCTTTTCGGACCTCGTGACACGCGCGCGGCCCGAGAACACGTGTGTCGCGCCGCAATTCGGAGAATCGGGCGCGCGTCCTGCTCGGTCGGCGCACACTGCTCGAACACTGGCCGAACCCGGTCATGATCGACGACGGCGTCCGTGCCGGGTGTCGGCCGCTCGCCCGCGACCCTTCCACCGCTGCACTTTCTGATGCGCAACTCCGCCATGGCGGCCGACACCCAAGAGGTCTATCAGTATCTGATGCATCGCGATTCCGGCTCTGTCGAGGCGGGTATGCGCGAGGCGGGGACGGACGATTTCCACGCCCTGCTCGGCACCATGAACGGATCCGGACCCGCTTATCTCGTCATCGATCACGGCGAGGAGCTCGGAATAACAGGCATCAGCGGCATCGACATCGCGCACAACACGGACACCACCTATTACTTCCAGTCGGCTACATCGTCGGCCGGCTCATCGAGTTCCTCGTCGTCGAGCTCGAGCAGTTCGTCATCGAGCTCGAGCAGTTCATCGAGTTCGTCGAGTTCGTCCAGTTGAGTCGAGGCCCGTCGACCGCGGAGGTGGCGCGCCTGTTTCGATGACGCCATGATTCCGGTCTCGCGCTGGACGGGGCCGGCGAACTGGTCGTCTCGCGTGCGCCGGAGCTGCCCGCGCTGGGCGGCACCGGCGCGCTGCACTCGTTCGAGCGAACAACATCGTCGAACCAGTCGAAGACGACCGTGGCCGAGGACGACAGCGGTGGGTGTCGGCACACCCGGATCGAGTCAGCGGTCGGCGGCGGCGGAGTCCCGGGTCGCGATGATCTGGACGACTGCGGGAAGCAACAGGTGCTCGGCGGCCAGGACTCGCTCGGCCAGCGAATCGACCGTGTCGTCGGGCAGCACCGGCACTTCGCTCTGCGCGATGACCGCGCCCGTGTCGTACTCCTCGGTCACGAAGTGGACCGTCGGACCGGACACCGTATCGCCCGCCGCGAGAACGGCCTCGTGGACGGCCTTGCCGTACATGCCCAGTCCGCCGTGGCGCGGGAGCAGCGCGGGATGGATGTTGATGATGCGCCCGCCGAACTCCTCGCGCACCCGCGGCCCCAGCTTCTTCATATAGCCCGCGGTGACGACCAGAGCCGTATCGTGCGCGACGAGCGTCGCCCGCATCGTCTCGTCCAGTTCCTCCGGATCCGGATGCGTCCGCCCCGACATGTGCACCGCCGGAATCCCGGCCTCCCGCGCATACGCCAACGCCCCGGACCCACTGTTGTTCCCGATCACCAACGCGATCGCGAACCGCGCCTCCTCCTCCAGCGAGGCCCCGTGCAGCGCACGCAAATTCGACCCATAGCCCGACGCAAGCACCGCGACCCGAAGCCTCGACATACCCGCAGTCTCCCACAGCCCGAGCCGCGGCTCGACGACGGTCGAGACCCGGCCGATCAGAAATCGTGGGTTACGGCATGAGCAGCAGTTGGCCGGTCCTGGACCGAACGATGGAGAAGTGCTTGCGTTCCAGCGTGGTGACGGCGATGACGGCCGTCTGGGCGGCGATTCCGAGTCAGGTACCCAGTCGGATCAGAAGATGAACTGGCTGCCGTAGGCGGAGGTCTGCACCGTCCCCACCGCGGTACTCACCGTGGCGGTGATGAAGGGGACGGCCGAAACCGGTGAGGCACACTGGCCGACGTTCAACGCGGCGTTGTTGAAAATGAAGTGATACGGGAACACGGTCTTGTTGTCCAGGTTGGTCGTCACTGTCGTGACGGTGGTGATCTGGCCCGGCGCCAAGGTGGCTTCGAGGACCTCTGCCAGGCCCAGGGTCCCGCCGACGGTCGGTCCGAGGCTCGCGCTGGGGGCCGAGGCACTCGGGGACGTGGTGTCGACGCTCGGGGACGTGGTGTCGGCGCTCGGGGAGGTGGTGTCGGCGCTCGGGGAGGTGGTGGCGGCGCCCGCCGAGGTAGTAGCGGCGCCCGCCGAGGTAGTAGCGGCGCCCGCCGAGGTAGTAGCGAGACTCCGGGAGGTGGTGCTGGCACGCTGCGGTGTGGGCAGCGGCGTCAGCGTCGCACTCGGCGGTGTGGACACCGGAGTCACCTGTGTATTCGGTACTCGGGCGGCAACGTTCGACTGGCTGAATTCGGGGGAAATACTCGCCAACAGCCCTTGTTCTGGATCGATTCCGACGGTGAAGCCGTTGTCCAGACTGAGCGCGCAGCCGACGAGGAACCCCGCGACGGCCTCGCCGGACGTTATTCCATCACCCTCCACGTTCAGCGAGTAGTCGCCGGATAGCTGCGCGGCATGCGCGAACGTCATGAGGAAGTTCGGCATCCGGTCGCCCGGTGGGTCCACTTTGATGTTCTCCACCGATGTCGTCACATGAATCCCGGCACCGGATACGTCCGCGCCGGGCGGTTGGGCTCGGCTCGGCTCGGCGCCGGGCCACAGACCCACAGCCAGGACGGCCGCGACCACACCGGTCACGATAACGACGAATCGAGGTCGCATATCTGATTCCGTTCCGAATCGGATGTACATCAGCGGCGGCAGAATCGCATGAACAGACCGATATAGCTAATATTTGGCAAGCATAATGAGATACCGGCCCGGCTCGTTCAGGCTGCGGGGCGTGTTGCGCACCTTCCAGGGCTCAGCCATAGATTTGCCAAGCGCGGATGATGCTCAGGTTGCCTGAGGCGGCGTCGCCGCGGGGCACTATTGCGCTTCCCTGTTCATCAGCCACGGCGCCGACATCAAGACCGTGCAAGCGCGGGTCCGGCACGTCAGCGCGATCACCACGTCGCGGTACTACGCGCACCTTGGCCGGACACCGACGAGTCCACGCGGAACGCCGTGGGCGGCGTCCTCCGGGAACATCGCGAATCCAGTGCGTACCGAGCCGGATTCAACCGCACCGGGAGATTCGAAGACAAGCGCTAACGCGCAGGTCGAAGCCAGTTAGTTCAGCCCCGCGTAGCTGTGCAACCCCGAGATCACGATGTTGATGATGAAGAGCGTTCTCGTCGTTTGCGAGCGATGGCACGCAGCGAATCGCGCGATCTACCTGCATGTTCAGCTGATGTGGGCGTTGGTGACATTGGACACCCATAGCTCTGCTGCGTACCCACTGCGTACCGGCGGGCATCGCACGGCCTTCTGCAACCCGCCTCCGATTGACCTCAGTGGGCCCTGTCGCGCGAGTACTCCACCGCCGGTGGCGCAGCTCCGTGCCTCTGGGTCAGGAATTCATCGGCGCAAGTCGATTATTCTAATGACTCGCTCGAGACAGCCAAACTTTTTTGGAAATTCTACCGGTGGCGATATCTCGACCAAATTGTTATGCTCCAAATCAACTCGATAGAGAGCGCCACTCGCGTCGAAGTCCGGTACGTGAAGGACCGCCATGCCATCCGTTCGAGCGTGTAGATTACGTGCATACTCAAGGGCGTTATTCTTTTGAACTTCTGCCGATGTCCGATCGGCTCCGGCGAAAGTTAGACTCTGATGAAGAAGAAGGATCCTTCCGTTGTCTGGATCGTATACAGCAACGGCATCGACGGATACTACTTCGGGCACATCACCTACCGATTGGATCGGAGACTTTTCACGCTTCTTGCCTGCAGCCATGAATCAACTCCAAAATCCCATAGTCCACAGAATTTGTCCCCCAGAAAATGACACTTGAATCGCGAATGTCACGTGAGTCATGGTGACGTCGAAGACGATGGATGCCCATTCACCTCGGTCAGGTGCCCGAAATGAGATTACCTCATCCGAATTATCCGGCAAGCGACGTCGATAATTGAGTATTTGAGCCCTGATGCTGCCATATTCTTCAGATTGCCAGCTACCTTGCAGATAGACCTTCGCGAATGTTGGCGTTGGCGGCATCTCCAGGTCTACGGTCCTGATAAATCGGTCATTTGTGTCGGACGCCCACAATGATCCGGCCATTTCACCAATCAGCGGCATGGCACCTCCCGGCGTTCGTAATTGTTCCCGCAACCAGAGATTTTGTGACTGCGAGATGGTCCACGTGGCAGTCATTGGTAACCAGACCAGATCAGGTCAGTTCATTCTCCCGCACCGATGGACAAGGCGGAACCCCCTCTCAGTCGTACTGTCGAGTTCTATCGACCCTTCGTTGTGGTCCCCTCTAGCGGTAGCCCAGCCCCGCCGCCGTGCTCACGCGAGCCGACCGCAGCCGCCCATCACTCAACACCAACACCACCGCCACCGCCACCGCCACCGAAGTGCATCAAGAACGCAACGGGCGCCCCTCAACGCAACCAGCCCGCCAACCCGGCCTCTTCTTATGGTTCCCACTCCCAACAGCTATTTTTCAGAAACCCAGCCATCCACCAACTGACTCACCCCCGCCCCGTTCCTGATTCTCTGTGAACAGCGAAGCCACAGAGAATCAGGAACGGGGCGGGGGTGAGTCCTGCGCCGAAGGCGCAGATCAGGTGAGGTTTTCGTTCGGACGAAGATCGGACATCCTTGTTCGGGCACAGTTCGGGCACTGTTCGGGCATTCCAAGCCGATTCGCTGGTTCAGTGGAGCCCACAGCAGTCGAAACTAGCGCGCTCGGATCGAGCGTGTATCAACCGAGCGACACGTCGGTCAACGAAATCTGATGACTGCGACCGTCTTGTCGTCGTGGCGTTTTGACCGCGGTCGTGCGACTCCAGTCGGATCCGTCTCCGCTTCCCACTGGTGCAGCTGGGCAAGGACAGCATCGAGACCATCCGCATCGGTCGCAGACAGAGATTCCCAAGATTCGTTCGCGGCATACAGCACGTCGGAAACGCCATCCGTCGCGACAACAACCCAGACGACTTGGGCGAGATCTACCGATACCGCGAGCGCTTCATCTGCCGCATCGGGGTTCTCCGACGCTATCCAGAATCCGCCTGGCACGTTGCGGTGCTTGTGCTCATCGCGCTGAAGCTCCGCGAGGATCTCGCGGTGCTTCTCGTCGAATCCGTAGCCCTGCCGCATTCGATCTCGGTAGACCTCGGCCGCGGGCAACCGAAGATCCGAAAGACGCTCGTCGGTGTACATCTGTTGTCGGCCGTCGTCAGAGCCGACTATGACCACGCTGTCACCTAGTACCAGAAGCTCAAGTACGTCCGAGTCGCCAGACGCGCTGGCCGGTGTACGGACCAACGCCACCGTGCTCGATGGCGGAACATCAAGAGATTGAAGCGCCAGCTGATCTGCGACCTCAGCTATCGCGCAACGGAGAATGCTGGTCAACGGTTCGGCACCATCGATCCGACTAACCAGTGCCCGGCCCAACGCCTCGGCGTAGTCGCCGCCGGTAATGACCTGTTCACCGGTGTGCGAGCTAGCTCCGTCCAAGACAATGACACTCGAACGTGTGCAGAACAACCGGTCGTCGCTCAAACCGCTGGCTGCGAGCTGCGCGGCAAACCTCACCACCGATGAGGTCCTGCCACCAGCTGCGCACCGGTGATGTTGTGGTCATCGTCGAAGTCGCAGAGTACGGCGCCGCTGACCGATTGATCGGGAGCGTCGCGAAACAGCGATGCAAGGTGATCGCGTACCCACGTCGCGACTCCTCGCGAGCCGATGCTGGTGATGCCCGCGATGTGCACGACAACGCGTCCGTCCAAGAGATGCCGGGCGAAGTATCCGACATCCTGGTTCGTGGACGGGTCACGCCGGTACGGAGAGTCGAATCGCATGCCTACCGCCGCGTCCACAATCCACCACCTCCCGCCTTCGTTCGTGAACTGGAGCGTTGGATCACTCGCCAGCAGCTCGCGCGCGACGGGCGCCGACTTCGGCCCACACACGAGAACGACATCGCCAGCCGGAAGGACGGCACGATCGGGGTCGACCTCGAATCGCGTGCTGACGAAGGCCAGTTCCATGAGCAGGCTTTCCAGGTCGCCGCGGGTCGACATGTCGTCGGCGTCGAAGTACGGCCGCTCTCGTCCGTCCTCGATGCCGAACCGCCTTGGAATGCCTACAGATACCGGCCCAACACCGAAGAAGGCCCGCTCAGGGTCCGGCGCGGTTGAACGGATTTGCGCAATCCGCCCCTTCGTCAAACCCAGCCGACCTGCGATATCGCTGTAGTTCAGACCCAGCGAGTCACGCGCCTCCTCAATGGCCGCGCGACGCAGTCGGGCCAGTTCCGTCGCACGTTGCTGATACACCGTGATGAGCTCGGTCGCACGCTGACCGCGCCGCACCGGGTCGGGATCGCGGCGCACCGCTTCGAACTCATCGGTATCGGACACCTTGACAAGTTTAGAGGGTGTTGACTCTCGCCCTCCACGAACCTAGCCTTGGTTTATACCCATAAACCAGCGACGGCAGCGTTGGTGCAGCTGGTTTATAGGTATAAACGCACTGACTGAAGCTCCCCAGCGGGTGCAACCGCTGGGGAGCCGATCACCGAAGCAGCGTCCGGCTGCTTCAGCCTTTTGCACTTCTCGGATTGGAGCCCAGAAGCATGTCCAGTGTAAATCCGTGGGCCGGTACCGGCCTTGGTGGCGACGCGTACCCCGTCCTCAACGAGCACTGCCGCCAGATCTACGAAAACGGCCGTCCGCAGTACGTTCACCGTGGTGAGCCCGGCTTCGCCGAGCGTCATGCCGCGAACGGGTGGATGAAGGACAAGACCGACGACCGCGACCTGAGCCAGGTCATCTCCGAAGCCCGCGCGAACCTCCGCCAGCAGCGCGGGCAGGCCGCTGCCGACCAGCCGCGCCAGCGCGGTGTGGAGCGATCCCGATGAGCGCCCGCAACAGCGAGCCAACGCGGAATGAGCGATTGCGGGAGGCGATGCGCGAGGCGGGGCTGACGCCGCAGTCGTTGGCCGAAAGGCTGGAAGTCGACCAGAAGACCGTCGAACGGTGGATCAGTCGCGGTCGAATCCCGTACCCGAAGCATCAGCATTCGGTATCGGTCGCAGTGGGGGTTTCGGCGGATGACCTCTGGCCCGATCGGCCGGACAAGCCGGTGAACGAGCGGTTGCAGCTGGCCGTGTTCGAAGCGGGAATGACTCCGGAACAACTCGCCCGGAAGCTCCACGTCACTCCGACCCAGGTTCATCGGTGGATTCAACGGGGAACGGTTCCTTACCCGCGTCATCAGTCCGCGGTCGCGGAGGCGGTGCAGGTACCCGAGGATCAGCTGTGGCCGGACCGTTTGGCCTACCACCGTCGCGCCGAATCGGAGTTTCGGCTTCACAATTCACCTCTGGAACGACCGAGCGTGCGGCAACCCGTATCGGGGATGGAACGAGGGCACGTCGAGAGTGCGACGGCTGGAGCGCCCGGCGCGGCCGGTGACCAGATGCGGGCGTTGATGAGCTGGGTCGATTCCACCGCTGTGATCAAGGAACGCGACATCCACCCGCACCTGTACAGCGTTCCTCCCGTCGAGCACCAGGCCGAACGGCCCGCTCGGCCCGTACGCGCGAGCTACGGCCGCAGCTACGGAGTGGAGCGCAGCCGCTGACTCCCAGTCGCGGTGTCCGCATCAGGACGGCCGGAGACTTCTCCGGCCGTACACCCTCTGGGACGTCCGCGGCCGTCCTGCTATGCGGCGATGACTTACCACTACGTCCAAGTCCCATTGGTGGACAACGCAATTCGACCATTCAATCAAGGAGGGATACACCTATGCCCACCACACACCACAGCGGAACCGCCACCGGCGCCCGCGCCACGTCCGGCCCGAACCAGGCCAGGGACCACAAAAGGAAAGTCCGCGCCGCTGGGCTGGCCAAGCTGATCCGCGGCATGCGCGCCGACGGCTGCACCTACCAGCAGATCCGCGACCAACTGAGCGTTTCGGCACGCGTGGTCGAGGACGCACTCGGCGAAGTCAAAGTCCTGCACGAGAAGGGCCGCACACACGCCGACATCGGCGAGTTCGTCGGCCTGCCTCGCACCACCGTCCAGCGGCTGATTCGTGCTGGACGCGAGTCACGCCCAACGGCCCGCACGAACGCGGCAGCCGAGCTGATCTGCGACATGTACGGCATCCAGCTCGACGTTCTCGCGGAATTCCTCGGCATGGACCTGAGCCACGTCCGCACCCTGGCCCGGCAGCTGCGCAAAGACGGTTTGATGATGCCCCAGCTGATCGCGGTACAGCCTGGTGAGAAGTGGCTCATACCAACCAGAGACACCGCGAGCAGTTATCTCGGCTGGGAAGTCCGCTCGACCTGGCGGCCGCCACGTAAGGACGCCGAGCACTACCGGGCCGTTGCGGTGGCCCGCGCGATGCTCGTCGGGATGGACCTCGATGCGTGGGTGTCCGAACGTCGTTTGCGTCGGGAGGCCGAACTCGCAGCGCGTGGAACTCGTTCTCACACTTCACGTCTGGTCGGCCACATCCACGACGGCCGGTTCCTGGGCGTGGTGGACGGCACCTATGGCTGGTGGGCGTTGGAAGTCGAGCTGACCGCCAAATCGGCCAAGAACATGGACAGGGCACTTCGCGGTGCAATCACCGCGGCCCGCGACGCGCAGCCCGAACCGCTGCGCGGCGTGCTGTATCTGTGCCGCGGCGGCGATGTCCTCCGCGTCGTCGACGACGCACAGAACCGGCTGCCGAAGACGCTGGGCGCCGGGCTGCTGGCCATCGGCGACCTGGACGCGGAATGGCGCGAGTTCCGCACCACCCGCCGCACCATCCGCGCGGCCAACCGCTCCCCCAACCCAAACCACCGCCGCCGACGCGGCACCACGAGTCCAAAGGACGAATCGAGATGACCGCCAACCCTGTCCAGAAAACTGGACGCACCGCCGCCCTGCGCGGCCGCCAGTTCCAGGCCCTCTCCGGGCTCGTCCAGCAACGCGCAATGCAGTTCGACATTCTGGGCGAGTTCCTGAACCTCGGCCGCTCCCGGACCTACGAAATCGTTGCCGATCTGCGCGAGGCATGCCTCGTCGGTGAGTCCTTCTCCCTCGGCAGCGGTGCGAACTGGGTTGTGCCGACTCGCCGCGGCGTCACCCGCTACTTCGGCCGCTCGCTGCCGGACTGGACGCCTTCCCCGTTGTGGTCCATCCGCGGCCGCGCCGCCGCCAAAGCTCGCGTGATGCTCGGCGCGGTCGCCGTCGAGGACTGGAGCAGCGAACGCGAACTCCTCCTCGAACACAACTGGCGCGGCGCCTACCCCTACGACGGCCGGATGGTGCGCACCGCCAACCGGTTTGCCCTGCACGCCGCAGCCGACTGGCTCGTGCCGGTGTGGGCGGTGAAGGTCGATATCACTCGCAGCCCGAACCCGGAGCAGCTCATGACCGCACTGGAACGCGCTGCGGCACAGGCCGAATCGGACGGCTGCAACACGCTGCTCTGGATGTGCGCGGGTGCGCACCACCCCGACACCGTGCACACCGCCGCGAACCGCGTCCGCGCCAATCTCTCGTTCGTCGCCGTCACGCCTGCCGAACTTACGGGCCATTCCGCACGGCTGCGCATCGTCAACCGCACCGCGAAAGGAGCGTGACGTGACCACCATCGACCACACCGCCGCCGACGACCACCCGCATGCGCACGGTGATGCGCGACCGGTGCGCGCCTGGCCCGTGGGCCTGCTGGCCGCTCCGGCGTTCGTCGCGATCTGGTCCGGCTGGGTCGGTCTCGGCGAGCTGACCGGGTTCGGTCCGGTTCACCCGCTGCCCGGCATCGCCGACGACTTCAGCGTCAACACCGCGATCACGCTGCCGATCGGCATGGAGACCTACGCCTCGTACGCCCTGTACGTGTGGCTCTCGGGCCGTATACGGGCCGAGCGGACCCGCCGGTACGCCAAGTGGTCTGCATGCGGAAGTCTCGCGCTGGGCGCGGGCGGACAGGTGGCGTACCACCTCATGGAGGCCAGCGGGTTCACCGCCGCACCGTGGCCAGTGACCGTACTGGTGGCCTGCCTCCCCGTTGTGGTCCTTGGAATGGGTGCCGCACTGGCGCACATGATCACGAGCGAACGCCACACCGATCAGGCCGTGCGCACCCTCGATGCACATGACCCGGAACCGGCCGAAGTAGCCGAACCGGTGCACGCGGTCTCGGTCCGTGAAGACCAGCCCGACCCCGAGCCGGACCCCACCGAGATCGACGAAGTGGCCGCCCTGCCGGACCGATGGGAGGTGTTGGCGCATCGGGTGTGCTCCACCGACCCGAACGGCCGCCGTGATCCGCACCGAGTCGCCGCGATCCTGCGCCTGCACCACGAACAGCAGTGGACCCGCGCCCAAATCGCCGACCACATCGGCGTCAGCCCCTCCACCGTCACCCGAACCCTCACTGCCGCCGCCCCCCACCTGAGCGAGATGGAGACCACCAAATGAGCACCCCGACCACCGACCGCTACCTCCAGGCCAAGGACTGCGAAGCCCTCACCGGCATCCCTGAAGGCACCTGGCGCTACTGGGCGCACATCGGCGCCGGGCCCGCCAGCTTCAAACTCGGTCGCCGCCGTGTCTGGCGCCAGAGCGTCATCCTGGCCTGGATCGTCGAACAGGAGAAGGCCACCCGCACCGGAGGCGCGGCGTAACCATGACCGCGCGACGGAACCGCCGGGCCGGAGTCGAAGATCTCTGGACCAAGGAACAGAGAGATGACGACGGCACGGTCCGGCGCGTTCCGTCCAAGCTCTACGGCAAGGGCAAACGCTGGCGCGCCCGATACGTCGACGACGCGGGCAACGAACACACCAAGCGATTCGCCCGCAAGACCGACGCGCAAGCCTGGCTCGACGGCCAGATTGCCGCTCTCGTCCAAGGCATCCACGTCTCACCACGGGATGCCCAACGCACCGTCGCAGAGTGGTGCGACGAATGGGTCAAGGGCTACGGCAAGCGCGAAAACACAGTGGCGCTGGCCAAGTGGCATATTCGCAAGATCAAGGCCGAGTTCGGAGACCTGCCGTTAGCCGCCGTCCGGCCGTCCGCAGTGAAGAAGTGGATGGTGGCGCTCAAAAGGCAGGGGCACGCCGACAGCTACATCTACTCCCTGCACAGTCGCTTGTCCCAGATCCTCGGCGACGCCGTGCACGACGGCTTGCTCGCCCGCAACCCGTGCTCACGTCGGACCTCGCCGCAGGCAGGGCGGCAAAAGGTGTACGTGGCAACCACCGACCAGGTTTGGGCGCTCTACCGCGCGATGCCAGAGAACGTGCGCGTCTCGATCCTGCTCGGCGCGTTCGTTGGTCTGCGCATCTCCGAAGCCGCGGGCCTATGGGTCGAAGACATCGACTTCGCCGAAGGTGTCGTGTACCCGCAACGCCAATGGCCTGAGCGGCCGTTGAAGACTGACGCAAGCGATACGCCGGTACCCATTCCCCCGGAGCTCGTCGAGATGCTCCGAGACTCCGTGAAGGCGCGCGCCGGCCGGAACGTCGTTTGCGATGAACTCGGCAAGGCGGCATCGCCGTGGGTGATCGGCTGGAACCTCCGGCAGATCAAGGAGCAGGTCCCGGGGCTTCCCTCCGAATTCAGCTTCCAGGACCTCCGGCACTATTACGCGTCGCTGCTGATCCGCCACGGCGCCGACATCAAGACCGTGCAAGCGCGGGTCCGGCACGGCAGCGCGATCACCACGTTGCGGTACTACGCGCACCTGTGGCCGGACGCCGACGAGTCCACGCGGAACGCCGTGGGCGGCGTACTCCGGGAGCATCTCGAATCCACTGCGTACCCGCTGCGTACCGAGCCGGATTCGACCGCGCCGGGAGATTCGGAAGACAAGCGCTAACGCGCAGGTCGAAGCCGTTTAGTTCAGTCCCGCGTAGCTGTGCAACCCCGAGATCACGATGTTGATGATGAACAGGTTGAAGAGCATGGCGACGAAACCTGCGATGTTGATCCAGGCGGCCTTGGTGTCGCGCCAGCCGGAGGTGGCGCGGGCGTGCAGGTAGGCGGCGTAGAGGACCCAGGCGATGAAGGAGCAGGTCTCCTTGGGGTCCCAACCCCAGAAGCGGCCCCAGGCGGCCTCGGCCCAGATGGCGCCGAGGATGACGCCTGCGCCGAAGAGGGGGAAGCCGATGATGGTGGTCTTGTAGGCGAGGCGGTCGAGGGCGCGGGCGTCGGGCAGGCGGCGGGCGATCTTGCCGAGCGGGCTGTCGGACTCCTGGCCCTCGGGCTGACGCAGGCGGTACAGGAACAGCAGGCTCGCGACGCCGGACAGCAGGAAGATGCCGCTGCCGATGCTCACCACGGTGACGTGGATGGGCAGCCAGAACGATTTCAGCGCGGGCACCACGGGCGCGGCCTCCGCGTACAACACCTGCCCGGCGAGGAACATCAGGACGAGCACGGGCGCGATCAGGAACACCCAGATGGCGCGGAACTTCTGCTCGTACAGGAATCCGAGACCGACGACCAGCGCCGCCGCGCAGGCCATGGTGACGAACTCGTACATGTTGCCGAGCGGGAAGCGGTGGGTCGCGAAGCCGCGCAGCACGATCGAGGCGACGTGCAGGACGATGCCGACGATCAGCACGGAGAACGCCATGTTGCCGAACTGTTCGGCACGCGAACGGCGCGGTGGCGGCGCCACCTTCCCCGGCACGCCCGGCCCCGCGCCGCCACCGACGGTGACGAGTTCGCGCGCCTCGGCCTTGCGGGTCTGCACCGACGCGTACTGCGCGATCAGCAGACCGAGCGCGAGCACGTAGATGACGAACGCCGATTTGAAGGCGAGGTTGCTGTACCCGGCGAGGGTCTCGTCGATCGGCATGTTCACTCTCCCGTGCGTGTGGCGTCGGTCTTCACGTCGTCGCCCGCAGCCTCCAGCAGGCGCCCGCGGAGCCGGTCGAATTCGCCGCCCCAACCCGCCTGATCGGTTCTGGCGAGCCCGCCCATTTCTACTACGATGCGTCGTTGGTCAACGGTACCGGCAGGGTCGTCGGCCGGGTAGACCCGCACCCAGATCCGCCGCCGTTTCACCAGCAGCGAGACCAGCAGGCCTGCCATCATGGCCAGCGCGCTCACCAGCACCCACTGCTGGGCCGGGTCGTGCGAGACCTGCAGGTTCACGAATTCCTGCGCGCCGTCGAAGGTCACCTTCGCGCCGTTGGGCAGCGTGGTCGATTCGCCGGGGCGCAGGTTGACCCTGGCCTCCTTGGTGAGCCTGCCCTGCCGCACCATCTCCTGGTCCAGCGAGAACAGATCCTGCGATCGCCCGGTGTCGAGACCGGTGTCGCCGCGGTAGATGTCCACCGCGACGGCGGGGTCGTCCATGCTCGGGAAGGCCGAGGTGAGCAGGTTGCCATGGAACAGCGCGGTCGGCGCGAACAGACCCTCGATGGCGATCTGGTTCTTGCGGCGCTCCTCGTCGGTGGCGTACATGCCGCCGGGCGGGTCGATGCGCAGCACGCCGCTGGACAGGAAGGTCCGCGCGTCGTCGGGCCGCCACTGGATGGTCTCGGTCCTGGTCTGGCCGTTCGGGAAGGTGACGGTGAACGTCGGCGCGTACCCGTGGCCTTGGAGGTAGAGGCGATCGCCCTCGACCCGCAGCGGATGGTTGACCTGCAATGTGGCGGAGCGCCATGTGTCGGTGGCCAGATCCGGTCCGGCCTGGTAGTCGACGTCCGAGGTGAACATCTCGGCCTGTCCGGTGCGCAGGTAGTCGGCCTGGAAGTCCTTGACCCGCACGCAGACCGGCGTCATGCCGGTGCCGTCGTTGACGTTGCCCGCCCGGAAGGAGTCGAACACCGCGGGCGAGGTGGTGCAGAAGCCGGGGCCGTTGTTGGCGATCACGATGACGGTGCCCTCGTAGCCGAACAGCTTGCCCACCGCGATGGCCACCAGCAGGCAGACCAGCGCCAGATGGAAGACCAGATTGCCGAATTCGCGGGTGTAGCCCTTCTCCCCGGAGAGGGTGAGCTCGCCGGGGCGGTTGCCCGGCCGCACCTCGGTGCGCCAGCCGCGCAGCTGCCCGCGCGCGTGCTCGATCAACTGCTCGGGGGTGCTCGCCGACTCGCCCGAGTAGTGGTGCGGCAAACGGGACAGGTTGCGCGGGGCGCGCACCGGCGGGGTGCGCAGCGCCTTGTAGTGATCGAAGGTGCGCGGCAGGATGCAGCCGACCAGCGAGACGAACAGCAGCACGTAGACCGCGGTGAACCAGAAGCTGGAGAACACGTCGAACAGTTCGAAGCGGTCCATCCACGGTCCGAGCGTCGGGCGGTCGGCGATGTACTGCTCGACCTTCTGCTCGTTCAGGTTCCGCTGCGGCAGCAGGGCGCCGGGAATCGCGGCGAGCGCGAGCAGGAACAGCAGGACCAGCGCGGTGCGCATGCTGGTGAGCCCGCGCCAGGTGTTGCGGACGAGCGCGATGGCGCGGCCGGGTAGCGACTGCCGGGGCGGACGATGCGAGGCCGGTTCGGCCACGGGATGGTCGGTCACGGTCATATCGGCAGGGTCACCTCGGAGACGAACGCGTCGCGCACCCACGCCACGAACTGATCCCACGCCCCCGTGACCAGCGCGACGCCGACGGCCATGAGCAGGATGCCCCCGACGATCTGAATGGTTCGCGAATTGCGGCGCAGCCAGCCGACGCCGCGCAGTGCGCCCGCCGAACCGAAGGCCAGGATCACGAACGGCAGCCCGAGCCCGAGGCAGTACGCGACGATCAGCGCGACGCCGCGAACGGCTGTGGTGCCTTCGGTGCCCGCGGCCACCGCCATCACGCCGGACAGGGTGGGGCCGAGGCACGGCGTCCAGCCGAGCGCGAAGACGCCGCCGAGCAGCGGCGCGCCGACGAGGCTGGTGAGGCGGCGCGGCTCCATCCTGGTGTCGCGCTGCAAGGCGGGCACCAGACCGACGAACACCAGACCCATCAGGATCGTGACCACGCCGCCGATGCGTTGCAGCAGTTCACGATTCACGTTGAGGGTCTGGATGACGCCGAACACGGTGGCCGTCGCGAGCACGAAGACCACGGTGAAACCGGCGACGAACAGCCCGGCCGCACCGGCGACGCGCAACTTGCCCGCGCGCGCGGAAACCGCGACCGAGGAACGGCCTTTCGCCGACTCGGCGGTCGCGGGCGGGGCCTCGGCGCCGACCAGCCCGGCCAGATACGACAGGTACCCGGGCACCAGCGGAACCACGCACGGCGAGGCGAACGACACCAGCCCCGCCAGCAGGCACGCGCCGAGCGCGAGCAGCAGCGGGCCGGTCGCCGCCGTCTGCTGGAACGATTCCCCCACACTCGCGAGCACCATCACCGCACGCCCCACAAGGTCGGACGGCCCATCACTGCTCGCCCTCCTCGGCGAGTTTCGTCACGATCGGCTGCAGATCCTCCGCGATCAGCGACCGCAGGAAGACGGCCGCGACGCGATGCTGCCGGTCCAGCACGAGGGTGGTCGGGATGACGCTGGTCGGAAAATTGCCGCCGAGGGCGAGCAGGGTGCGCATGGACGGGTCGTAGATGGACGGGTAGCCGACCTTGTTGTCGGTGACGAAGTCCTGCGCCTTGTCCCGCTGGGGATCACGGACGTTGATGCCGAGGAAGGCGACGCCCTTGTCCTTGGTGGCTTCGTAGACCTTCTCCAGCGCGGGCGCCTCCGCGCGGCACGGCCCGCACCACTGGCCCCACAGGTTGACGACGACCACCTTGTCGGGGAAGTCGGCGACCGAGACGGTCTTGCCTTCGGTCATCAGATCGGGGCCGGAGAGCGCGCCGATGGTGCCGCGCGCGGCGGGCGGATCGTAGTAGATCTCGGTCTTGCCGCCCGGCGAGACGAATTCGAAGGTGCCGCCGGTGGCCACCGCGTCCGATCCGGTCGAGCAGCCCGCGAGCGCGGCCACCAGGGCCACGCACGCTACGAGCACCGGCGCGATCCGCCTGGCCGGCGTCCGTGCGGACGCGGACCTGACTGTCGCGGGGAACGACGCGGTGGCGCGGATCATGCGCCGTGCACCGTGGGATCCGAACCGCCCGCGGGCTCGGAGTAGACGATGTCGACGAGCGTGTCACCCTGGTAGACCAGCGAGGTCAGCGAGGCGAGCGAGCACTGCCTGGCGCGCGGGTCGTGCCAGAGCCGCTGCCCCTGGAGGAACCGCCGCAGCGTCCAGACGGGCAGCTGGTGCGAGACGAGCACCGCCTCGCGACCCGCGGCCTCGACCCGAGCCTTGTTGACCGCGGCCAGCATACGGTGCGCGATCTGCAGGTACGGCTCGCCCCAGGACGGGGTGAACGGGTCGCGCAGCTTCCACCAGTGCCGCGGCTTGCGCAGCGCGCCGTCGCCGACGGACACCCGCAGGCCCTCGAAGGTGTTGCCCGCCTCGATGAGGTTCTCGTCGGTGCGCACGATCACGCCGTGCTGCTCGGCGATCGGCGCGGCGGTCTCCTGCGCGCGCTGCAGCGGCGAGGCGATCACCACGGCGATGTCGTGATCGGACAGCGCCCGAGCGACCGCACCCGCCTGCGCCCGGCCGGTGACCGACAGGCTGAAGCCGGGCAGCCGACCGTAGAGAATGCCCTTCGGGTTGTGCACCTCGCCGTGCCGCAGCACGTGCACGATGGTCTCGACGGCCGGGCTCGCGTTGGCGAGGTCGGGCTCGCCGGAGCGCGGAGTGGCGGTGATGGGCGAGGAGCGCGCGGGGGTTTCGGTGTCCTTGGCGCCGACCGCGGGCGGCTCGTCGGCGACCGCGTCGGAGAGTGTCGCGTCGGCTGCGGCGAGGTCGGCCGCGGACTGGTCGGCGGCGTTGGCCTCGGCGGTGTTCACATCGGCGTCGATCACAGCCTCGGCAGCGTTCAGATCGGCGGCCGCCTCGGCAGCAACTTCGGCAACCTCGGACTCAGCGGACTCGGCGGCCCCGGGTTCGGCAGCGGCGTCGGCGATCTTGTCGGCCGCAACCGCCTCGGCATCGGCAGCGCTCACGTCCGCGGTGTTCTCGGCTGCATTCACATCGGTAGCAGCGGCCTCGACCTCTGCATCGACGGCATCAGACTCGACAGCAGCACCGGCCAGCTCGGCAGCAGCAACCATCTCAGTGTCGGCAGCGTTCGCTTTCGCGGCGGTCTCGGACTCGGCAGCAGCATCGACGGCGATCTCGGCAGCAGCATCGGTTGCGGCACCGGCAGCATTCACACCCGCGGCGGCGTCGGCAAGCTCGGCAGCGGCGTCGGCACCAGCGATCTCGTCGGCCGCGACGCTCTCAGCATCGGCATCCGCCGCACCCGCGTCGTCACCTTCCGCCGGTGCGTCGGCGAGATCCAGGTCGGCGGCGGCAGCGGCCGACGCCGACGCGCGGGCGGCGGACTCCTCGGTGATCTCGGCTTCGGTGATCGCGCCGAGTGCCTCGGCCTCGCTGAACGGGGAGTCCGCGCTCGGCGGGGTGGTGGTCGTTGGGTCGGGGTCGGTCGGTAGTTCGCGGCGGGCGACGCCGGGCTTGTCGTGGTCGGAACTCACGCGCGGGATCCTTCGGGGGTGGCGGCCGCGGCCGCGTGCGCGGCGGCGGGCAGGGCTGCGGCGATTCGGTCGAACGCGTCCTCGTCGAGCGCCGCGGAGACGAACCACGCCTCGAACGCGCTCGGCGGCGCGTACACGCCGCCGTCGAGCAGCGCGTGGAAGAAGGCCGGGAAACGCCAGGTCTGGCTGGCCTTGGCGGTGGCGTAGTCGGTGACCGGACGGTCGGAGAAGAACACGCTCACCATATTGCCCGCGAACTGCACGTGATGCTCGACCCCCGCCGCGCCGAGCGCCTCGGTGAGCAGGCCGCCGAGCCGTTCGGCGTTGCGATCCAGTGCGGCGTAGACCGCGTCGTCGGCGGCACGCAGCGTGGCAAGGCCCGCGGCGACGGCGACGGGGTTACCCGAGAGCGTGCCCGCCTGGTACACCGGGCCGAGCGGGGCGAGCTGCTTCATCACCTCGGCGCGTCCGCCGAACGCGGCGGCGGGCAGGCCGCCGCTCATCACCTTGCCGAAGGTGTAGAGATCACCGGCGACGCCGTCGCGACCGAACCAGCCGGAACGGCTGACGCGGAATCCGGTCATCACTTCGTCCATGATCAACAGCGCACCGTGCTCGGTGGTCAGCGCGCGCAGCCCTTCGTTGAAACCGGGCACCGGCGCGACCGCGCCCATGTTGCCCGCGGCGGCCTCGGTGATCACGCACGCGATCTGGCCGGGGTGCGCCGCGAAGGCCGCGGCCACCGCGTCGAGGTCGTTGTACGGAAGCACGATGGTGTCGCTCGCCTGCGCACCGGTGACGCCGGGCGAGTTGGGCAGGCCGAGCGTCGCGACGCCCGAGCCCGCGTCGGCCAGCAGCGCGTCGACGTGGCCGTGGTAGCAGCCGCTGAACTTGATGATCTTGGTACGGCCCGTATAACCGCGGGCCAGCCGCACCGCGCTCATGGTGGCCTCGGTGCCGGAGTTCACCAGCCGCACCCGCTCCACCGGCGCGACGCGCTCGATGATCAACTCGGCGAGCTCGATCTCCGCCGCGGTGGGCGCGCCGAAGGACAGGCCGCCGACCGCGGCACGCTGCACCGCCTCGACGACCGCGGGGTGCGCGTGCCCGAGGATCATCGGACCCCAGGAGCACACCAGGTCGACGTAGTCGTTGCCGTCGGCATCGGTGAGCGTGTAACCCTTCGCGGAGTCGATGAACCGCGGCGTGCCGCCGACCGATTTGAACGCCCGCACCGGCGAGTTGACCCCGCCGGGGATCACCGCACTCGCCCGATCGAAGAGCTGAGCGGAAACCGGCACCGATGCCCTGGTCACGCGCGGAGAAGAACTCACGGCCTCCAGTGTCGCAGCCCCGGTGAACCCGGTCGACGACAGGGTGTAGGAGAGTGACGCGCGCCGCAGTCCGCCCGGCAACACGCCGGGCCGCGTTTGCCGCGATATCGGGCGACGCGTCCGTAATCTCTGCTGGTCGACTGCGACTACCCCTCGGGAGGCTCCTCATGCGGTTTGCCCTCGTCAGCACGGCAGCATTGGCCGTATTCACCTCCGCGGCAGCGCTATTCGGCGCTGGGACCGCCACGGCGGCCGACCCGGTCGCCGATCTGGACCAGGGCCGCATCGGCGTCCGGTTGAGCCACGAGGAGACGGCCGCGCTGGCGGGCGGCCCCGGCCCCGCGCTGATCACGATGTTCGTGCCGCTGGACCGGATCGGCGCAGGCTTGCACCAGGACACCGAGCTCTTCCGCGATCAGAGTGGCGGCGTGCGCGCCACCCTGCGCCAGGTGATCTCCGAATCCGCGAGCCACCCCGATGGTTCCGTAACCATCTATCTGAACGCGCCGGGGACTCGCAACGGCCGCGTGCTCGACATCTATCAGAACTGGTCCCGCTGAATGACGAACTCGCCCGCGGACCGAAGTCCGCGGGCGAGTAGTTCATTCGGCGACAGAGATTTCGGTTCCAGTGAGCGCCGGTACGCCTATGTGTAAACGCACGGCAGCGCGGCGGACAGGGTCTGCAACGAGCACAGGATCCCGTTCATGGCTCCCGCCGACCCGGTCTCCGGCACCAGACCGGCGACCGGCGCCGTCGGCTCCAGCGGCAGACCGGCCGGGTCCGCCAGCGCGGGCGAAGCGGCCAGACCGACCGCAGCGGTCGCGACCAGGGCCGCAACCGATCTCGTGACGAGAACTTTCACGAGTCACACCTTCCATTCGACAAGCCCACCGGCGAATACCGGTGCGCCACAGCACGAATCGTATGCGCATCGGAAGTTTTGTGAAGCGTTATCGTTTCAAATACTCGGGTTGGTGATGCCGACGCAGAACAACGCGAACCCGGTGGTGACCAGGCAGTCCAGTGGCGTGGGCAGCAACTCCAGCAGCCCGGGCGGCGGAGTCGCGGCGAACGCGGGCGCCACAGGCACAGGTGGCGGCGGGGTGGATTCGATGGGAGCGGCAGCGGCCGGTATCGCGGCGGCCGCACCGATCAGGCAACCCGCCACAACCCCGACGGCGAGCTTCTCGGCGTGGATCGTCGGCTTCATGGTTGGGAGGCTCCCGCCCGCACGGCGGCAAAACGGGAGCGGCCGAGTTGTCCGGCCCCGCCTTACTTCTCGGCGGCGGAACGGACGGCGCGAGTGACGGCGTCGATGGCGAGCAGACCCGCCACCACGACCAGGAAAGCCGCGAGAACCAGCCACGGCGCGACATAGCGGGTCGCGTCGAAGGCGGGCATCTCGCCGAGCGCCGCGAACGACGTGGTGACGGTGCCACGACCCCAGCTCAGCGCCGCGAGCGCCAGCACGACGACGGCCGCCACGACCTCGCCGAGCGCCACCACCATGTCACGTCTCACCGGTCCGCTCCGTTCTCGCTGCGCTGCTCCTCGATGCCCTCGGCCGGCAACGCCTCCGCGCCATCGGCGGTGCGCTGCTCCTCGATGCCATCGACCGGCGATGCCTCCATGCCATCGGCGCTGCGCTTTTCCTCGTCATGGGCGCTGCGCTTTTCCTCGACGCCCTCCGCCCGCTGCAGCTCCGCATCATCGGCCTTGTCCTGCGCCTCGACGTCCTCCGGCCGCAGCGCCGTGGCGAGCGCGGTCCGCAGACCGCGGTGATCGCGCGCCCACGCCTGCACCAGTCCGCCGTCGCCCAACCGCAGTCCGATCCCTTTCCGCCTGCGCGGCACACCGCTCAATTCGCCGAGCGCCCGCGCCGACTCCCACTCCTCATCGTTCCAGGAATGCTCGTCGCGCTCGGGCAACACGGCGGTGACGCCGGTGAGCGGCAGGGTCTCGGTGCCCTGACGCAGGGTGGACTCGGTGAGTTCGACGCTCACATGACGGCGGCCCGCGACCACTTGCAGCGCAACGAAAGCCGCGATGAGCGCCCCACAGAAGATCAGGGCGAACCAGTGCACCGGACTGGACGTGACCATTTCCAGTACCAGAACGAGAAGACAGAGCAGCGGGCCGTAAGCGACCACGCGCCAGCGCGCACCCGGCTCCACGAACAGCACGGCGTCGCCATCGCTCACGCCGCGCTACCCATCAGATCGCGCCTCCGACGCAGCCCGGCGCCGGGTCGTCCCGCCGGTGAAATCAGCCGACCAGACCGGGCAGCAGCAGGACCGCGACGGTGACCAAGCCGAACAGGATCAGCAGGCTCAGGACGAGCAAGTCTCGTCGCATGCTCTGCGGCTGCTGGATCACCACTCGCATCTATGCCTCCGATCTCCCGGAGCCAACTGGATGACGCCCTCACGCAACGCAAGACAACGCATGACCAATAACTACCGGTTCCCATGATTACTGTGACAACCCTCACCATACATGTCCGCGCTACCGCGACAAACTCGATGCGGCCACCGTTATTCGTTCACCGGAGGTTGTTCTGGAAGTACTTCGTCGAGTCGGGACGGAAGCTGAGGAACAGCGCGCCGCCCGCGAGCACGCCCTGCACGATCGCCGCGCCGCCCGCGACCAGCGAGGCCGCGCCGGTCACCGCGTCCAGAGCGAACAGCGCCGCGACGGCGCCGAGCACCAGCCACACGGCCAGCACCGTCAGCACGGTGCGCGCCCAGAGCTTGCCGCGGCCGAACTGGTGTACGACCGCGAAAGCGCCCGCCGCCAGCGCCAGACCGGCGAGCACCATGACGACCAGCATCAGCGACACCAGCAGCTCGGCGGTGGCCATGGCGAAATTCGGGTCGCCCACCTTGCCCTGATCGAACATCCGCTGATCGAGGTCCTCGCGCTGCTGCAACGAGGTCAGCACCGTGCCGACCAGCTGCACGACGCCGAATCCGATGATCCCCCACCACAATTGGCGAGCCGTACGGATGTCTTCGGGCATCGGCGGCCGGTGCGGGACCGGCAGCACGCCCATCGGTCTCGGGGAGTTCGTCACGACAACCAGTGTGCGGCCTCGGTCGCCCAGTAGGTGAGCACGATGTCCGCGCCCGCCCGGCGGATGCTGGTCAGCGATTCCAGCACGGCGGCGCGGCGGTCGATCCAGCCGCGCTGCGCCGCCGCGGTGATCATCGAGTACTCGCCGGAGATCTGGTAGGCCGCCACCGGCACCGTGGACCGGTCGGCGACATCGCGCAGGATGTCCAGGTAGGACATGGCGGGCTTGACCATCACGATGTCGGCGCCCTCGGACAGGTCGAGCTCGAGCTCGCGCAGCGACTCCCTGCGGTTGGCCGGGTCCTGCTGATAGGTGCGGCGGTCGCCCTCCAGCGACGAGCCGACGGCCTCGCGGAACGGACCGTAGAAGGCCGAGGCGTACTTCGCGGCGTAGGCCAGGATGGCGGTGTCGGTGCGGCCGACCGCGTCGAGGCCGCGCCGGATCGCGCCGACTTGGCCGTCCATCATGCCGCTGGTGCCGAGCAGGTCGGCGCCCGCCTCGGCCTGCGAGATCGCCATGTCGACGTAGCGGTGCAGGGTCGCGTCGTTGTCCACCGCGCCGCCCGGCGCGAGCACGCCGCAGTGGCCGTGGTCGGTGAACTCGTCGAGGCAGGTGTCGGCCATGACCACCGTCGCGTCGCCGACCTCGTCGGCCAGCGCGCGCAGGCCGCGGTTCAGAATGCCCTTCGGATCGCTGGCCTGGCTGCCGGTGGCGTCCTTGTCCTCCGGCTTGGGCACGCCGAAGAGCATGAGCCCGCCGACGCCCGCCGTGACGGCCTCGACCGCCGCCTTGCGCAGCGAGTCCATCGAATGCTGGTAGACCCCCGGCATCGAACCGATCTCCCGCGGTTCGTCCAGCCCGTCGGCCACGAACATCGGCAGCACCAATTGCCGTGGTTCCAACGTTGTTTCGGCCACGAGACGGCGCAGAGCGGGAGTACGGCGCAACCGCCGCGGGCGGTCCATTCCGGTCATGAATCGCACGATACGCCTGCTCGGGGAAGGTGTCGCGAGCACACCGGACGGGGGTGATCCGGCCCACCTCCGGCTTCGGGCCGGGACCGCCCCCATCGTCGTGAGCCGCGGCGAATCGGGTCGCGCATGGGACGCGACGGCGGCGGCTCGCTCCCACGGTCGCGAAATTGTGCGTCATCCTGAAGTCGGGGCACGCACGGACCTCGGAGGCAAGGCGATGACGGGTTACGACCGGTACGGATCGCGGGTGGCGGCGTTGCGGCGGTTCGCCGACGGCGGGGACGTGTGGGCGATGGAGCGGCTGGCCGAGGCGCTACGGGAGGCGAACGACCCGGGCGGCGCGGAACACTGGCTGCGACGGGCGGCGGAGCTCGGCAGCGGTTCCGCGCTCGTCCCGCTCGGCGAGCTCGCGGTGGCGGACGGGCGCGTGGCGGAGGCCATCGAATGGTGGGAGCAGGCCGTCGCCGCCGGTTGCGCGGGCGCGGATCTCCAGCTCGGGGCGCTGTATCTGGAGCGAGGGGAACTGGACGCGGCCGAGCGCTGGTTGCGACCGGCGGCGGAGGCGGGCGCCCCGGAGGCGATGACCAATATGGGCGTGATCGCGCACCGGCGCGAGGACGACGAGTCCGCCGTGCGCTGGTATGAGCGCGCCGCCGAGGCCGGAAATCCCACAGCAATGCGAAGTCTCGGTGTGCACCTGGCCCGCGCCGGTGCGTTCGAGCGCGCCGTCGAGCTGCTCGCCGAGGCCGCGCGTCGTGGTCGCCGCGACGCCATGGCGGTGCTCGGCGCGGCGTATTTGGATCGCGACGAATTCGACGAAGGCGAGCGCTGGCTGCGCCGAGGCGCGGCGGCGGGCGATCCCGAGTCGATGTTCCTCCTGGCGATGACGTTGCGGGACCGCCGAACCACCAGCACGCCGAACGGCGCCGCGTCTGACGAAGCCATTTACTGGCTCCGGAAGGCAGCCGATCTCGGCCACCCCGAAGCCCTTCGGCTGCTTCTCGACTCGTGACATCGCCGTCGCCCTGCCTGCCAGAGCATCGAGCGATCGTTCGGAGACGGCAGGCAGGATCAGCATTCCGTGCGCACCGACCGACGAGCCCGAAAAGTGTTGCAGCCAGCGGTTTTTGTCGGTGGGCACGGGTAGAATCGAAGCTGTGTTCGAGGGGATCCGCCGGGTTCCCGATCGCGAGGGGAGGACGCACATGCCCGCGACCGAAACCGCCCGAAAGTCCACGATCATCGCCCCGTACCGGCCGCTCGAGAAGCGGCCGCTGCCGCCGGGACGCCCGCGCAAGTGGTACGTCACGCACAACCGCAGGCTCAAGGCGATGCGGCTGAGCATCGCCCTGCTCGACTCGGGGATCTACCTGCCCACCCAGGCGAGCAACGAGAAGATCCGCAACACCGCCGAACTCGTCGGTATCCGCCCGCCCTCGGACACCACATGCCGCCTGGTGCGCACCCTCCTGCGTTACAGCCGATGACTGCGTCCGGCCCACGGCCGGGCGCGAAAGCGGAACGCCCACAACGAGGTGGGCGTTTCGCCGCGTGCGAGCTCCGTCAGCGCGGACGGACCGAAACGGTTTCAGCCGATGGGCGGCGTGAACAAACACCGCGGTGGGTACGGCATTGATGTACTGCTGCCCGGCAACTCGACGAAGCAGGCCAACAGCCTGACCAAGGTGCTGGATACGGCACTGGAGCCGGTCGCAGAACCCGATTCCAAATCCGCGGCCGAACCGGTCCCCGCCACGGGCGGCGCCACGGCGGGCGCCGCGCCGGCGGGTGCGGCCGAAGCGGCACCGATGGTCAACGAAAGCAGGCCAATCGCAAGAGTTTTCGTCATCAACTGGGGCATGGCGCTACCGCCTTTCCAAGAACACTGTCAATCGTGTAATCGGTGACGGTAGCGCTGTCCAGCAAAAGTGAAACGCCCACATTTCTATGGGCGACCGGCGAAGCTGTCCCCTACCAACGGGAGGCTCCTCGGGGCGCCGCGGCCCACAACGCGAAACGCCCACCGTGGGGCGGGCGTTTCGCCGCGCCGATCACGTTCCCGGGCGCGGAGCGGACGGCACCTACCCGGGCGCGGAGCGGACGGCACCTATCGGCTACGCCGGCTCTTCTTGCGCGGCGGGGGCAGCAGACCCTCGGCGCGCAGCCGGGCGGCGTGCTCGGCGAGCGCCTCGACCAGCGGGCCGACCTGCGCGGTCTCGGGCTGCACGTCCACGCGCAGGCCGAACTCGATGGCCGTCTCGGCGGTCTTCGGGCCGATGCAGGCCACGATGGTGCGTGCGTGCGGCTTGCCCGCGATGCCCACCAGGTTGCGCACCGTGGAGGACGAGGTGAACAGGACCGCGTCGAAACCGCCGGTCTTGATCATCTCGCGGGTCTCCGCGGGCGGCGGCGAGGCGCGCACCGTGCGGTAGGCGGTCACGTCGTCGATCTCCCAGCCGCGGTCGCGCAGACCCTCGGCCAGAGTCTCGGTGGCGATGTCGGCGCGGGGCAGCAGCACTCGGTTCACCGGATCGAAGACGTCGTCGTACGGCGGGAAGTCGGCGAGCAGGCCCTCGGAGGACTGCTCACCCGAGGGCACCAGCTCCGGGTTGATGCCGAACGAGCGCACCTTGTCGGCGGTGGCCTCGCCGACGCAGGCGATCTTCACGCCGCTGAACGCCCGCGCGTCCAAACCGAATTCGGCGAACTTCTCCCACACCGCGCGCACCGCGTTGGTGGAGGTGAACACCACCCACTGGTAGCGGCCGTCGACCAGACCCTTCACCGCGCGCTCCATCTGCGCGGGGCTGCGCGGCGGCTCGACCGCGATGGTCGGCACTTCCATCGGGATGGCGCCGTGGGTGACCAGTCGCTCGCTCATGTCGGCGGCCTGATCCTTGGTGCGCGGCACGAGCACAGTCCAGCCGTACAGCGCGCGCGACTCCCACCACGACATCTTCGACCGGGAGGCGACCGCCTTGCCGATGGTCACCACCAGCGGGCCGACCAGCTCGGAGGCGGCGCTGTTCAACGTGGCCAGGGTGGCCTCGATGGTGCGCTGCTGACGGGTGGTGCCGCGCACCGTCACCGCGACCGGGGTCTGCGGCGCCATGCCGTGCTCCACCAGGGCGCTCGCGGTCTCGGCCAGGTGACCGGAGGTGGCGTGCAGCACCAGCGGGCCGGGCGCGGCGGCCAGCGCGGCCCAGTCGACTTCGCCGCGCACGTCCGCCTCGGTGTGGCCGGAGCCGAGCGCGATGCCCGCGTAGCTGGGCACCGCGGAGCCGTTGGGCAGGCCGGGCAGCACCTCGAACACCATGTGCGAGCGGGTGACCGTGGTGACCTCGGTGATCACCGAATCGGCCGTCAGCGGATCGCCCGCGACCACGCGGACCACGTCGTGGCCGCTGCGGGCCTCGGCGATGAGCGTCTTGGCGACCTCGGCGGGCTCACCGAGGGCGGGGCGCACGTCGACCGGCCGCGTGCCGTCCTCGTTCTCCTCGACCGCGGTGCCGATCAGCGCGAGCACACCCTTGTCGACGTCGGGGTCGGTGAAGGCCAGTGTCGCCCGCCCGAGCACCTCGCGCGCACGCACTGTCAGCAGCGCCGGGTCACCGGGACCCGACCCGACGAACAAGATCCGACCGGGGTGCTTCTTGGTGGCTCGGCTCATTGGCTGTTCTCCATTGGGCTGGGATTACTGATACGACCTTCGGTCGCGCCCGGTCGCGACCGCTGCAAGTTCGGGACGTCACCTGAGCGCTCGGCTCTCGCCTCGGCGGTGTCGTCTGTTCCGGGTGCGCCGAGCAACTCGCGGGCCCCCAGCTCCAAGAGCTCTTTCGCGAGTGCGCGGCCGAGCCGATCGGCCTCGGCGCGCGCTCCGACCACCGAGGCACGCAGCACCTCGGACCCGTCGGCGGCCGCGGCGCAGGCGCGCAGCGAGAGCTCGTCGACGATGCGACCGTCGTCGTCCAGCGACTCGACGACCTCGGCCAGCGCGCCGATCGGCGCGGTACATCCGGCCTCCAGCTCGGCGAGCAGCGACCGTTCCGCGATGACGGCGGCCCGGGTGGCCGCGTCGTCGAGCCGGGTCAGCGCGTCGATGGTCGCGGCGTCGTCGCTGCGGCATTCGACCGCGAGCGCGCCCTGCGCCGGGGCGGGCAGCATCTGCACCGGCTCCAGCGCCTCGGTCACGGCGTCGAGTCTGCCGATCCTGGACAGTCCGGCTCTGGCCACCACCACCGCGTCCAGCTCACCTTCGGTGACCTTGCGCAGCCGGGTGTCCAGGTTGCCGCGCAGCGGCACGATGTCCAGACCCAGGCCGAGCGCCGCCAGCTGAGCCGCGCGGCGCGGCGCGGAGGTGCCGATCTTGGAACCGGCGGGCAGCTCGCCGAGCACCAGCCCGTCGCGCGCCACCAGGGCGTCGCGCGGATCCTCGCGGGGCGGGATGGCGGCGATGGTGAAACGCGCGTCCGGCGCGGTCGGCAGGTCCTTGTAGGAGTGCACCGCGATGTCGATGGTTCCCGCGGCCAGCTCGTCGCGCAGCGCCGAGGTGAACACGCCGACGCCGATCGTCTGCACCGGATCGGAGGATAGATCGCCCGGCGTCTTCACCACGACCAGCTCGGCCGGATGTCCCGCGGCGATCAGCGCGTCGCGCACGGTGCCCGCCTGGGTCATCGCGAGCAGACTGCCTCGGGTGCCGATGCGCCACGGCGCCCGGGTGCCGCCGGCTGTCATGTTGTCCTCTTCCTGAACGACTGTCATGCCGACTTGCCCTCCTCGCCGAGATGTCCCGCGGTGAAGTCGTCGGCGAGTCCGGCGCCGAGTTCACCGGTGATCGTGCTGATTTCCATCGGCGCGGCAACAGCTTGTGCCGCACCGGGCTTGAGTTCGAACAGTTCGCGTAGCGCCTCGGCGTAGCTGTCGCCGCCCGGCGTCGACGCGAGTTGCTTCACCCGCACCGTCGGCGCGTGCAGCAGCTTGTCGACGACCCGGCGCACGGTGCGCGCCACCTCGTCGCGTTCCGGATCGGCCAGGCTGGGCAGGCGCGAATCCAGCCGCAGCAGTTCGGCTTCCACCACTTCGGCGGCGCGCTGGCGCAGGGCGGCGACCGTCGGGGTCACCTCGGCCATGCGCTGGCCCGCCAGGTACTTGGCGAGTTCGTCGGCGACGATCGACCTGGCGGCTGCGGTGTCGTCGGCCGCGGCGCCCGCGGCCGGATCGCGCTGCAAGGTCTCGATGTCGATGACCGCGACGCCGGGCAGACCGGCCACGGCGTGCTCCACGTCGCGCGGCAAGCCGAGGTCGCAGAACACCAGCGGACGTTCCGTCGCCGGGAATTCGGCGCGATCGCGGTCGGCGAGGGCGCGGTGGGTGTCGGCCAGCGTCACCACGGCGCCGACCGCACCGGTACAGGTCACCACCACATCGGCGGCGGCCATCGCCTCGGTGAGCCGGGAGAGCTCGAGCGCCGAGGACTCGACGCCGTAGGAGCCCGCGGTCTCGGAGAGCCTGCGCGCCCGGTCGATGGTCCGGTTCACCACGATGATGCGGCCGATGCCCGCGCGCGACAGATGCGCGACGGCGAGCCCGCCCATCGCGCCCGCGCCGACGACGACGGCGGTGCGACCCGCGAGTTCGCCGAGGACCTGCTTGGCCCGATCCAGCGCGACCGACACCACGGACGCGCCCGCCCGGTCGATACCGGTCTCGGCGTGCACCCGCTTGCCGACCCGCAGCGCGTGCTGGGCCAGCTCGTGCAGGGTGCGCCCGACGGCCTGCTGGGCGTCGGCGGTGGCATAGGCGCCGCGGATCTGGCTGAGCACCTGCTGCTCGCCGACGACCATCGAGTCCAGCCCGCTGGCCACCGCGAACAGGTGCTCGGCGGCGGCCTCGCTGTAGCGCACGTAGGCGTGCTTGGTGAGATCGGTCAGCGGCAGCCCGGAATGCTTGGTGAGCAGGTCACCGACCTCGGCGAGACCGCCGTGGAAGGCGTCGACCACCGCGTAGACCTCGACGCGGTTGCAGGTCGAGACGATCATGGCCTCGGAGATGTGGCTGGAGGCGAGCATGCGATCGATCAGCTTGGGCCGGTCGGCATCGGTGATGGCGACCTTCTCCAACACTGCGACGGGAGCGCTGCGGTGCGAGATCCCGACGAGTAGAACGCTCATGCCTTCGCCTCGCTGACGCTCGGCTCCGGCATGCGCGAAGCGCGCTGGCACATGATTCGCTCACTACGTTCACTCATGCCAGCGCCTCACTGATGCTCGGCATGCGTGAGGCACGCTCGCACAGAATTCGCTCGCTCATGGTGCAACCACCGATCCCTTGCTGCTTGGCTCCGTTGCCGAATGCGAGGTCGTCGAGTGCGTGAGGGCCGGATGGCCGGCCGGAGAGTGCGGAGTCGGCACGCGGCGCGCGATCCGCCCCGAGCCCGCGTGCGCCACCTCGGGCAGCTGCTCCGGCTCGGCATTGCGGGTCCGTTCGAACGACAACATCTGCATTTCGACCGCCAGGTCCACCCGGCGGACTTCCACCGTCTGCGGCGCGATCAGCCCGCACGCGGAGAAGCTCAGAATCGACTGCAACCCGGCGGCGACCAGCTGGTCGCAGACGTTCTGGGCCGCGTCGTCGGGCACCGCGATCACCGCGATGGTCGGTTTCAGTTCGGCGATGCCCGCGGCAAGACCCGCGGCGTCGCGCACGGTCAGTCCGGCAACCGACAGCCCGACCACCCCGGGATCGGCGTCGAAGAGGCCGACCACGCTGAATCCGCGCCGCCGGAAACCGCCGTAGCCGACCAGGGCCCGGCCCAGATTTCCGACGCCGACCAGCACCACGCGATGTCCACCGGACAGACCGAGCACGTCCTCGATCCTGGTCCGCAACTTTGCTACGTCATAGCCGACACCCCGGACGCCGTTGGGGCCCAGGAACGACAAATCCTTGCGCAACTTCGCCGAATTGACACCCGCCGCGACAGCCAGTTCCTCACTGGATACGATGAGCACACCGTCGTCGGCCAACATGGCGAGGACCCGAAGATAGGTAGCCAGCCGCGCCACGGTGGCCTGCGGGATGTCTTTCTGCAGAGCCCTGCCGGAGACGCCGCCCGGCGCCTCATGCTGCTCTGTCACGTCGTCGGCTCCTCGTTCCGGCCTGCGCACAGGTCCGGTTCGTCGTTCGACCTCGAGCCCGGCGGCGGTCCGGTGCCATGGTCGAAGTATCGGATTTCAGGGCGCTCCGCAGCCTCGGCATGCGGGTCGCGTGCCACCACCGTAACCGCTTGTGAAGCCCTGCACAAAGTCGGTGAAATTGGCCTCATTTTCCGCCGCGACCAGCGCAGCGGCCGAATCGGACACGGATCACACCGATCAGCGACCCAGATCAGCCCGCAAACGCGCCTCGTCGACGTCGAAGTAGCTGTGCTCGCGACCGTCCACAAGCACGACGGGCAGCCGGTCGCCGTACTCCGCGCGCAGGCCAGGGTCGGTTTCCGCGGCGACGTCGACGTCGAGGGCGCCGGGCTCGATGCCGAAATCCGCGCAGATCGCCCGCAACTGCTCCAGTGCCGTGGCACACAGCCCGCAGCCGGCTCGGGTCAGCAAAATCACTTCGTGCGCGGGCGGCGCGGCGGCGCTCTCTGTGGGATTGGTCATGGCCGATATTAAATCCCCTCGCCACTCCCTTCGGTGCGCGTGGTCTTTCGGGTGACTGTCGGTGAATCCGGTTAGTGTGGACGTGGTTCGCGCGAACGGGCGGAGGTACTGGTGCCGGAACGATCGAGGGTGGAGAGGGCCGGGTTCATCGCGGGCCGGTTCGGCGAGTTCCCGGTGCGGTGGCATCTGGGCCCGCTCGGCCAGGGGCTGCAGGACCAGCTCGCGCGCATCTCCCGCAGTCCGTTCGGACCGAGCGAGGAGGAGGTCCGCGCGAATCTGGCGGGCGAGGCCAGCGCCGACGCGGCGCTGTCGCTGCACGAATCGGAGCTGGCGACGGCCGAGCCCACGGGGCTGGAGGTGCCGCGCGATCTCACCGCGGCGGCGTTCTTCGACGTGGACAACACGATGGTGCAAGGCGCCTCGATCGTGCATTTCGCGCGCGGTCTCGCGGCGCGCAAATACTTCAAGACCTCCGACCTGGTCGACGTGGCGTGGAAGCAGGTGAAGTTCCGCGTCACCGGCAAGGAGAGCAGCACCGACATGGCCTCGGGCAAGGAGAAGGCGCTCTCGTTCATCGCGGGCCGCCCGACCTCCGAGCTGGCCGCGCTCGGTGAGGAGATCTACGACGAGATCATCGCCGACAAGATCTGGCCGGGTACCCGCGCGCTGGCGCAGATGCACCTGGACGCGGGCCAGCAGGTCTGGCTGGTCACCGCGACGCCGGTGGAGCTGGCCCAGGTGATCGCCAAGCGCCTCGGCCTGACCGGCGCGCTCGGCACCGTGGCCGAGAGCGTCGACGGCAAGTTCACCGGGCGGCTGGTCGGCGACATCCTGCACGGGCTCGGCAAGGCGCACGCCGTGCGCACGCTGGCCATCCGCGAGGGCCTGAACCTCAAGCGCTGCACCGCGTACTCCGACAGCCACAACGACGTGCCGATGCTCTCGCTGGTCGGCACGGCGGTCGCGATCAATCCCGACTCGGACCTACGCGAGCTGGCCAAGAACCGCGGCTGGGAAATCCGCGACTTCCGCACCGGCCGCAAGGCGGCCAAGATCGGCGTACCGACCGCACTGGCACTCGGCGCTGCGGGCGGCGCCGTAGCCGCGGCGGTCACCCGCAGGCGCGACCACTGAGTTTTCGGCGCGCCAGCGCGCCAAGAACACAGCGCTAACCGGTGAATGCGTTGCGGCGCTTGGTGAGCAGTTTGTAGAGCGTCTGCTGGATGGTCTCGCGGACCTGGTCGGTGACCTCGAACATGGTCATCGGGTCGTCGGCGGCCTCCGGCTCGTAGGCCGTGGTGGCGATGGGCTTGCCGAATTCGATGTACCACTTCGAGGGCAGCGGCACCGCGCCGAGCGGGCCGAGGTGCGGGAAGGTCGGCGTCACAGGGAAGTACGGCAGACCGAGCAGTCGCGCCAGCGGCTTGATGTCGGCGAGCTTCGGGTAGATCTCCTCGGAGCCGACGATCGAGCACGGGATGATCGGCACGCCGGTGCGCACGGCGGCGGCGACGAAACCGCCGCGGCCGAAGCGCTGAAGCTTGTAGCGGTCGGAGTACTGCTTGCCGACGCCCTTGAATCCCTCGGGGAACACACCCGTCAGTTCGCCGGAGCGCAGCAGGCGCTCGGCGTCCTCGCGGCAGGCCAGCGTGTGCCCGGCCTTGCGTGCCAGCACGCCGAGGAACGGCATCTCGAAGATGAGGTCGGCGGCGAGCAGACGCAGCGCGCGCTGCTTGGCGTGGTGGTCGTGGATGGCCAGCTGGAGCATCAGGCCGTCGACCGGCACGGTGCCCGCGTGGTTGGCCACCACCAGCGCGCCGCCCACTTCGGGGATGTTCTCCATGCCGTGGACCTCGACGCGGAACCACAGGTCCGACAGCGGGCGCAGCGCGGGCAGGATGACCGATTCGAGCAGGTGTTCGTCGAAGCCGAACTCGTCCACCTGATAGTCGCCGGTCAGGCGGCGGCGCGCGAAATCGGCGGTGCGGCCGATCTGCTTGCCGACCTCTTTGCGAATCAGGTCGGACAACGATTGCGGCGCCTGCGGCACGGCCGACGCGAGCCGATCCGTCAGGGACGTGACCCGGGTCGGCTTCGTCTCCCCCGGCGTACGGTCCGGCCAGCGACGAGTGCTGGTGCGCTGCCTGGTTTCGATATTCAGATCATGAAGTTGGATGACTTTCGCCACGTCGTTCATTGGTGTGCTCCCGTACCGGCCCCTATGAGGCCGAGCAGTTTCTTTTCTGCGGCATCGATCCACGCTGGATCGAAGACGGGCCGCAACGCTGCGCCCCCGATGAAGTCGTCGAACGCCTGAACCGTTGTCCACCGCGGTTCGAAGCCGAGTTCGGCTCGCATTCGCGTGGTGTCCAGGCCACAGCCGAAATGGAAGTAATCGAGTTGTTCGCCGGTGAATTCCCGCATCACCGGCCCCATCAACGCGCGGCCTGCGGTGCGGAACACCGTGAACGGCACAGGCAGCTCGATGCGCCCCGCCCTGCGCACCGCCTGCGACAGCGTCAACGCACCATCGCCCGCGATGTTGTAGGTACCGCCGGGGGCCGTCTGCGCCGAATGTGCCAGCGCGGCCACCGCATCTTCTTCGTGCAACAGCTGCATTCGAGGGTCCCGTCCGAAGACGGTCGGCGTTACGGGTGAACGGAGATACTGTACGCCGCGCCCGGCCAGTCGCGGGCCCACAATCGGCGCAAAACGCAGAATCGATGCCGCGATATCGGGACGACGCCGCGCGAGCCCTCGGACGAAACCCTCGATTTCGATCATGTCGCGCGCAAACCATCCGCGCGGCGGCGTGCGGGCGCTCATTTCCTCGGTGAATTTCGCCGGATCCTTGGCGCTGCACCCGTAGACCGCCGAGGTGGAGCGCACCACGACCCGCCGCACCGACGGCGACTTCTGGCAGACCGCGAACAGCTGCATCGCGCCGAGCACGTTGAGGTCTTTCATCACCGCGCGACCGCCGCCGGACGGCGGCTTGGCCAGCATCGCGGTGTGCACGACGGTGTCGACCTCGTTGCCGCCGATCACCTTGCGGATCAATGGATTTCGGATATCGCCACGCACGAACTCGGCGCGTCCCATTCGGCGCCGCAGTTCCCGGCTCGGGGTCATGCTGTCGACGGCGAGGATACGCTCGACAGCGGGATCCTGGGCGAGCTTGGCCACCACGGCGCTGCCGAAGAAGCGGCTTGCGCCGGTCACCATCACAACCTTGGGCGTGTGCCCGTCTCTTATGTCAGATCCCACCGCAGCACCGGTTCCCACCTACCAGGCCCCCATTTACATTTATTGGCGGTTCCAGAGTAACCGCTACCGTCTGGGTCGCCGAGGTTATTAACCAGGATCTAACGATGACTTCAGTCACCGGATACATCGAATAGGTTTCAAACTGAACTATTTCAAAGACTGAGGCCCGCCACCGGGAGGTGACGGGCCTCGTGTCGCACAGGCGCCGGCCGGACGACGTCCGCCCTACCGGCGCGCATGCTCACTTGCCGAGTTTGCGCCGCTGAACACGCGTGCGGCGAAGCAGCTTGCGGTGCTTCTTCTTCGACATGCGCTTGCGGCGCTTCTTGATCACAGAACCCATAGGGTGTCCTCGCGTTCTCTCTACTCGGCGCGCACGCATGGCGTACGCCTAGCTGATTTCGGCATCCGCGCCGCCAGCGGCCACCGGACACCACGAACTGGCGCCGCAGGCAGGCGAACACGAACCGAGGGTTCATCCTACCGGTATCCGATGGGGGCCCGAGCAAGGGCCCTCACGGTCGAGGGCGCCGTCATCCGCGGGCCGCCGCGCACCGCCACGGGGCCCTTTCGGGGGCGAAACCGCCTCAGCCTGCGTCGAAGTAAGACGTCTCCAGGTAATCGTGCACGGCTTTGGCGTGCACGCGGAACGACCGGCCGACGCGCACCGCGGGCAGTTCGCCCGAATGCACCAACCGATAGACCGTCATCTTGGAAACCCGCATCAGACTCGCCACTTCGGCGACCGTCAGGAATTGAGTGCCACCGCCGAGTATCGACTGGCCGGACGATCCCGAACCACTTTGCGCTCTACCTCCGCCCCGGCCACCGGATGGGCCGGACGAACCTGGTGACGTCCCCGAGCTATTTGCAGACATCTTGTTGGAAGACATCATTGCACCATTGACCTCCGGCACGTCCGCGCCGCCGGCTTCCCCACCGGCGGAACAGACACGCACGTGCTCCTTGAAGCTTAGCGGGGCCAGTGGGATTGCTGCGACGTGTGTGAGAAATCAGCTTCTGACGCCCGGTTTGCCCCGAGGGGAACGGTAGATGTACGGCCGGGCGTTATTCCGCCGACGCGCCCTGTTCCGCCGACCTCCGCTTGGCCGCGTGCAGCGCCTCGAGAAACGCCGAGCGGACGCCGCCGCGTTCGAGCTCGCGCAGGGCCGCCGCGGTGGTGCCCGCGGGTGAGGTGACGGCCGCGCGCAGCTCCACCGCGCTCTGGCCGGACTCGTCGAGCAGCGCGGCCGAGCCGACCATCGTCTGCACCACCAGCTGGGTGGCCACGTCCCTGGTCAGGCCGAGCCCGACGCCCGCGTCCACCATGGCCTCGACGACCAGCAGGAAGTAGGCGGGGCCGGAGCCGGATACCGCGGTGACCGCGTCCATGTGCGACTCGGCCACGGTGACGACCTTGCCGACCGCGGAGAGCACCTCGGTGACCAGCTCGAGCTGCTCGGCCTTGGCGTAGCGACCCGGCGCCAGCACGCTCATGCCCTGACCGACCAGCATCGGGGTATTCGACATCACCCGCACCACCGGGAAGCCCGCGGGCAGCTTGGCCTCCAGCCGCGCCGTCGGCACGCCCGCCGCCAGCGAGACGAGCACCTGGTCGCGGTCGCCCGCGTTCAGCTCGGCCTTGCCCAGTTCGGTCAGCACGACGTCCACGTCGCCCGGCTTGACGGCGATCACCAGAAGGTCGGCGCCGACGGCCGCGTCGGCCGCCTCGCCGGTGACCCGCACGCCGAACCGGTTCGCGATCAGCTCCGCCCGATCGGCGTGCTTCTCGACGACGACCAGATCCTTGCTCGCCCTGCCCGACTCCAGCAGGCCGGCGATCAACGCCTCCCCGATTCGGCCTCCACCGATCACCGCAATTCTCGTCATGGACGTAAAGATTAGTGTGCGCGTCAGCGACGTTGCGGAATCAGTGCGAGCTGACGGCTCTGCGCGACCACCGCACCCGTGCTGTCCAGGATGAGTTGATCCTCGTCGAACATGCGTCCGCCCACCTCGTGCGAGGTGGCGATGATGCGCAGCCAGCCGGGTGCGGGCCTGCGCCGGAGGTAGGTGGTCATCTGCACGGTGGGCGCCCAGCCGAACTGGCCGAGGTTCGCAGGCACCGGCGGGCTCATGTCGGCCGCCATCATCGCGAAGTACATGGACACGTCGGGATCGCGCTGATCGGCCTCGAACGGACGCATCCACAGCCGCAGCCGCGGCTCGCCCTTCGCGCCGTCCAGGAACTTCGCCCACTTCCGGTCCAGGTAGAGGTCGGCGCCCTTGGCGACGTGCACGATCTTGCCCATCGGGGAACCCTCGTAACCCATGGCGTCAGCGGCGGGTTCGGCGGACATGTCGCTGTGCTCGGCGGCGTACAGCGGTTCGATGTCGTCGAGGTGACCGAAGGTGAAGGCGGTGCGCACCATGGCGCGGCCGTTCTGGCTGAGGGTGGCGTCGGCGAGGCAGATCTGACGTCCGACCTTGCGGATGCGCACCTCGTACTCGACCTCGCCGGGCACGGGGGCGCCGAGGAAGTCCGAGCTGGCGGCGATCGGCGCCATCTCGGTGAGCGTCGGATCGGAGGCGCGCAGCCATCGGGTGGCGGCCGCAGCGCTCGCGGCGACCATGGTGCCGCCGTGCACCTTCTCGCCGATGGTCCAGATGTCGTCGATGACGCCCGCGTAGCGTCCGACGCCTGCCTCGGCCGAGAGCAGCTCGGTCAGCGCGCACACGGCGCCGAACGGGCCGTCCGTCGCGGTCGATTCGACCGTGTCGGCTGTGAACTCCAGCGTCATCGTCACTCCTGTCGTGCTACTCAGACGTTCGTACAGCGTACAACCCTTGATCGCTGGGACGGCATTCCCGGGAGCGGGCTGGATCGATCTCACACCGGGCGGACGCGGAAGCGCGTCAGAGCTGATTCGCGTGCGCGGAGGCCGACGCGGGCGTGGGGGCCACGCCGTTCAGATGCAGCCGGGCGAAGGCCAGCGTGCGGTGCAGCATCGCGGCGCGATGGGCGGTGGTGCGGGCGTTCTGGGTGTTGATCTCGGCGACGGCGTGCCCGGAGAAGCCGGTGCTCACCAGCTGCGCGCACAGTTCGGCGCAGGGCTGGGTGCCGTCGCCGGGCACCAGATGTTCGTCATGGGCCGCGCCGCGGCCGTCGGCCAGGTGCAGGTGGGCGAGGCCCTGTCCCATCCTGGCGGCCAGCGCGAGCGGATCGGCGCCCGCGGTCGCGGTGTGCGAGAGGTCGAGGGTGTAGTGCCGGAAGCCGGTATCGGTCGGGTCGTAGGACGGGCTGAAGGCGGTCAGGCCCCAGCCAGGGCCGCCGCGCCGCTCCAGCCGCTTCGCCGAACTCGCGCCACGGCCGAACAGCGAATCCGCGCGCATCGGGAACATGTTCTCCACCGCGACGACGACCGGGCTGTGCTCCTCCAGCTCGGCGACCTGCTCGGCGAAGCCCTCCGCGTAGCGCCGCTGCCAGCGGAACGGCGGATGCACCACCACGGTCGCCGCGCCGAGCGCCTCGGCGGTCCGCACGCTGCGCTCCAGCTTGGCCACCGGGTCCGCGCCCCACACGCGCTGGGAGATCAGCAGGCACGGCGCGTGCACCGCGAGTACCGGAACGTCGTACTTGCGGACGTAGCTCTGCACGGTGGCGATGCTCTGGCTGGCGGGCTCGGCCCACACCATCAGCTCCACGCCGTCGTAGCCCAGCTCGGCCGCGTACCGGAAGGCCGCCTCGGTGTTCTGCGGGTAGACCGAGGCGCTGGAGAGGCCGACCAGGATGTCGCGGCCCGGCGCCCCGGACGATCCGCCCGGCGCGCCGGCCGCCGGATCGCCGGTCTGATCGGGCGCCGGTCCCCCGACCGCGCTTCCGATCCGAGTGTTCTCCGCCTGCCCGATGGTCCCCACAGCCGCGCTCCCTACTCAGTTCGTACTGAGAAGAAAGGCTAGCGGTCCCAGCGTGACGAAGATGCCCACAACGACGGCGATCACCGTGCTGAGGATGTCGTCGGTCCGGCGCAGGATCCGAACCAGGGCCACCAGACCGAGGATCACGATCATCGCCAGGGCCAGCGCCACCCAGGGGAGCATCTCCCACATCCGCTCGAAACCTTTGAACAGCAACATTCCGGCGACCGCGGCGCCGGTACTCTGCCCGCCGAGAACCATCCACTGCTTGCGGTTGGCGTCGTACTCGGCCTTGCGCGCGGTGCGGGAGCGGCGCGTCGACGGCCGCTTGGCCGGCGCCGCGGCACGCGCCTGCGGCTCGTCCTCGTCGTCCTCCTCGTCGTCGAGCAGGAACGGGTCGTGCACATCGGTCAGGCCCTCGTCGAGCGCGACCGCGGCGCGACCGCCGCGCGACCGACCGCGACCGGCGCCCGCGCGTCCGGCGCGCTCCACGCCGTCGCGCAGCAGATCGCCCGCCACCGTCGAGCCGGAGACCAGCTGCTGATCCTGGCTGGCCAGCGACCACGCGGCCGTCGGGATACCGCCGGACCCGGGTTCGGAATCGGTCTTCTGCGGCTCCGGCTTGTGCCGCCGCGCCGACCACGAGGGCACCCCGCCCTCGGAGCGAGGAGATCTTCGCTGCTCCTCGCGCGGCTCCTGGCTCGGCGCGCGCCCCGACGGCTTGCCGCGGTCGGGCAGCGGCGAGAGCGGCAGGGGCGCGGAGTCGGGGGCGAACCCGTTCGACGGGGGCGCCCACGCCGCGGTCGACGGACCGGTCTCCTCGGCCTCGGCGGCCCTGCGCCGCGCGGCCCGGCCGCCGCGGCCACCGCGATCCTGCCTGTCGCCGCCGCGGGTCCCTGGCTCGTCGAGCGCGGGGCGTCCGTTGCGCGGAATGTCGAAGTCGACCGGATCGCGCAGCGGCGGGCCGACCACGATGGTGGAGTCTTCGTCCGGGTCCGGTTTGCGTCTGCGTCCGCTGCGCTTCGGAGCCGGCGCCTCGGCCAGTGCGTCGGCGCCGTACGGCGACCCGGCCGCCAGCGGGTCCGGCGCGCTGTGCCGGGAGCCCGGGGACATGTCGCGTCCGGGCATGACCAGGTTGGAGCGTCCGGGCGGCGGATCCGAGTAGGACGGCGTCGCCGGGTAGGGCGTCGGCTCGGGGTAGGACGGTGCCGCCGGGTAGGGGGCCGGCTCGGGATAGGACGTCGCTTCCCGGTAGGGAGCCAGCGGGTCGTACCTGGTGATCGGGCCGGACATCGGGGAATGGTTCGGCAGCTCCGCGACGGGATCCGGAGCGGCGAACGACATCGGCTCCGGCGCAGCGGGTTCGAAAGCCGGGGGCTCGAAAGCGGTCGGCTCGTAAGATGCAGGCGCGTCGGAGGCGGGCTCGAACGACGACGGTTCGTGCGCGGGCGCTTCGGCCACCTCGTCGTCGGGTGCGGCGTGCGCGGAGTGGCTGCCGCCGTCACGGATGACCGGAAGGTCGCCCGTCAGCTCGGCGACGGAGATGCCGCGGCCACCGCGCCTGCGCCGGCCACCGCCGGACGACGCGCCCTGCTGCCCGTTGCGAGCCAGCAGTTCGGCGACCGATAGCTGCTTGGATTCATCACTCATACCTGCACCTCGCTGACGCTCGGTTCCGGCATGCGCGATGCGCGCTGGCACATGATTCGCTCACTGCGTTCGCTCATGCCTGCGCCTCGCTGGCGCTCGGCTCACTGCGTTCGTTCATGACGACACCGTTCCGATCGGACCGGCGAGCGCGTCACCGCCGGGCGCCGGCTTGCCTGGTTCGGCCGCCGGGCCCGTCGAACGCGATGCTTCGGGTCCACCGTTCATATCGGTATCCAGTTTGCGCAGGATCAGCCCTTCTCGCAGTGCCCACGGACAAATCTCGAGGGTATCCAGCGACAGCGCCCGCATACTCGCCTCCGCGACCAATGCGCCAGCCACCAATTGCTGTGACCGATCGGAACTTACGCCTTCCAATTCTGCACGGTCCGACGCCGTCATCCGCGAGATGAAGGCAATCAGTTGGCGCAGACCTGAGCTGGTGAGTGTACGACGCACCCGGGTGCCCGCCGCGGAGGGCGCCGCTCCGGTCAGTCTGGCCAGCGATCGGAATGTCTTCGACGTGCCGACGGCGAGATCGGGCCTGCCCGCCTCGATCAGCTGTTTGGCGGGGGTGACGAGTTCGGCGTCGAGCCAGTCGCGCAGTACCGCGACCCGGCGTTTGCCCGGCGGATCCTCGCGCAGCCACTCCCTGGTGAGCCTGCCCGCCCCGAGTTGCAGCGAGAGCGCGACGTCGGGCTCCTCGTCGCCGCCGTTGCTCATCTCCAGTGAGCCGCCGCCGATATCGAGGTTGAGGATGCGGCCCGCGCTCCAGCCGTACCAGCGGCGCACCGCGAGGAAGGTCAGCCGGGCCTCGTCGACGCCGGTGAGCACCCGCAGCTCGACGCCCGTCTCGGCGCGCACCCTGGCCAGCACCTCTTCGGAGTTGGCGGCCTCGCGCAGCGCGGAGGTGGCGAACGGCATCAGCTCCACGCAGCGGGATGTCTCGGCGATGCTGGCGAATTCGGCCACGGTCTTGATGAGCCGCTCGGCGCCCTGGACGGTGATCCGGCCCGCGTCGTCCAGGTTCTCCGACAGCCGGAGCGTGGCCTTCGTCGAGCTCATCGGCATCGGATGGCCGCCACGGTGCGCGTCCACCACGAGCAGGTGAACGGTATTGCTTCCGACATCGAGTACCCCAAGCCGCACATGAACACGGTACTGGGTCGACCAGCACTTCAGGCCAGGCGATCGAACTGTTAGCGTCTGCAGGTGTGACGGTAGGCGCAACCGCAAGCAGCCAGACCCCGCCCCGACCAGCGGCGAAGATCGACCCCGCGCCGGAGGTCGATCTCGATTTCCCGCGCGAATGGATCGAGTTCGTCGATCCAGCAAATGACGAGCACCTGATCGTCGCCGATATGACCTGGCTGCTGTCCCGGTGGACCTGCGTCTTCGGGACGCCCGCCTGCCAAGGCATCATCGCCGGTCGCCCGGACGACGGCTGCTGTTCACACGGCGCGTTCCTCTCCGACGAGGACGACCAGGAGCGTTTGCGTAACGCTGTGAAACTGCTCACACCGGACGACTGGCAGCTGATGCGCGAGGCCGAGAACGCCAAGGGCAAGGTGACCAAGAAGGGCTACCTGGAGCTCGACGAGCTCGAGGACGAACCCGCGCTACGCACCCGGCGCTTCGACGGCGCGTGCATCTTCCTGAACCGCCCCGGCTTCGAAGGCGGCGTCGGCTGCGCGCTGCACACCATGGCGCTGCGCCGCGGCATCGAGCCGCACACCGTGAAGCCGGACGTCTGCTGGCAGCTGCCGATCCGGCGCACTCAGGAATGGGTCGACCGTCCCGACGGCGTGCAGATCCTGCGCACGGTGATCACCGAATACGACCGGCGCGGTTGGGGTCCCGGCGGCCTCGACCTGGACTGGTACTGCTCCGGTTCGCCCGACGCGCACGTGGGCGCGCGGCCGGTCTGGCAGTCCTACGCGCCCGAGCTGAAAGAACTGCTCGGCGAACCCGCCTACGACGAGCTGGCCAGGCACTGCAAGCGCAGGGAGGGACTCGGCCTGATCGCGGTCCATCCCGCGACGGTGCACGCGCAGCGCAACGCCGAGCAGCGAGCACACGGCACGGCCTAGCCCTCCACGCCGCACGCCCTAGCGGACGCTTGTCCAGTTTTGCGAAACGCCAACATTTCACACATTCGGTCGCTTACTGTGCGGAGGCCCACATCCAGTGGGCAGCACAGGAGAACACCATGAGTATCACCACGCCAGGCCTGGTCGGGCGCCGGATCGGCACCGGACTCGCGGGCTTCGCCGCGGCGACGGCCGTCGCCGTCTTCGCGGCGCCGCAGGCGCACGCCACCGTCGACTCGATCACCGTGTCGGGCACCGACCACACCATCGACACCACCTACACGCTGCGCGCCGAGCTCAGCGGCGCGGGCATCGGCCTGCTTGTCTATTGGTCGGACAACGGCGATCAGATCACCGGCCCGAAGGTGCCGTGGCCGGTCGGCGAATCCTCCGTCAGCTGGACGCCGAAAACGCCGGGGCAGCACCTGATCACGGCCTCGCAGGGCGGCAGCACCAAGACCATCGTCGTGCAGGTGACCGACCCGAGCGACCCGGGCGACCCGGGCGACCCCGGAGATCCCGGAAATCCGGGCGGGGGCACCGGCAGTGCGGGAACGGGCAGCGCGGGCAAGCTGCTCGGCAGCCTGTTCGGACGCTGAGTCCCGGTTCTTCCGAACGCATTTCGGCGCGGCCGAACTCACGCCGAAATCTGAAATATCTCCGCTTCAAAGAGTAGGGTCCAGTCGATCGACATGGTCGGCACAGGAGGAGCACCATGACATCACTCAGCATCATCCGGCGCGGGGCGGGCGCCGGACTCACCGCGTTGGCCGCCGCCGCCGTCACCGTGCTCGCGGCGCCGTCGGCGTATGCGGCCGTGCAGTCGGTCTCGGTCGAGGGCAGCGACCACAAGGTCGGCACCACATACACCATCACAGCCGAGGTCGGCGGCGCGTCCGGCGGCCTGCTGGTCTACTTCAGCGACAACGGCGAATTCATCGGCGGGCCAAAGGTTCCGTGGCCGCCGGGCAGCGCGACCATCGAATGGAAGCCGAGCACGCCCGGCCAGCACATCATCACCGTCGAGCAGGGCGGCACCACCAAGTCCATCGTGGTCGAGGTGTCCAAGGCGAGCAGCGGCGGCACCGGAAGTTCGGGCAGCTCCTCCCTCAGCGGCACCGGCAGCGCGGGCAAGTTGCTCGGCGGACTGCTCGGCAGCAGCTGAAAGACTCGGTGTGCAGACCGTGACTTCGCGGTCTGCACACTCCCCTGACCAGCGCGGGTGAGCCGAGCACACCCGGCAGGTCATCTGTTCGCCATGCGCGCGTCACCCATTTCGGGTTTGATCTCGGTTCATGAAGAAAGCGCTCACCCTCGCAACCCTCGTCATCGGCGCGACCATGGCCATGGCCGGCGGCGCCCACGCCGAGCCCGACGCGGATCCGACCAAATTCTCGGACTTCACCGCCACTTTCGTGCCCGCGACCGATCCGTCCGCGGTGAATGCCGCGAAAGAGGGCAAGAACGTCATCATGAGCCCCTACGGCACCGGCCGCACCATCGCCTGCCGCGGCAACGGCACCAGCGTCCCGCTCTACGACTGCATGCAGGAAGACGATCTCGGCTGGATCACGCTGCGCAAGACCGACGTTCCCGGCATCGGCCCGACCTGGGTCTACCTCCCGTAGGAAACGCCGCAGACGGCGTCCGCCGATCGGACGCCGTCCGGGCAAGATCCGCCGACTGCCAGTGCGGCGGCGGTACGCATCGAAGACGTTGCCGGACAACGTCCGCAGACGTTGCCGGACAACGTCCGCCACCAGACCGCGCACGGCCGGAGCGAAGGCGGAGGTACGCCTTCAGGGGGCTCGCTACGCACACAGCATGAACGGGCCCCGGTTCCGCGCTCGGGGTGAGGACGTGGAACCGGGGTCCGTTCGCTGTCTCGGCGCTCAGGCCTCGAGCTTGTACCCGAGACCGCGCACGGTCACCAGGTGCTCGGGCTTGGCCGGATCGGCCTCGATCTTCGAGCGCAGCCGCTTGACGTGCACGTCGAGGGTCTTGGTGTCGCCCACGTAGTCGGCGCCCCAGACCCGGTCGATCAGCTGGCCGCGGGTCAGCACCCGGCCGGAGTTGCGCAGCAGGTACTCGAGCAGATCGAATTCCTTGAGCGGCAACGTCACCGGCTTGCCGTTGACCAGCACGGTGTGGCGGTCCACGTCCATCCGGACCGGACCGGCCTCCAGCACGCCGTTCTCGCTACCGCCTTCGAGCTCTTCGCCAGAACCGCGGCGCAGCACCGCGCGGATGCGCGCGATGAGTTCACGCGCCGAGTACGGCTTGGTGACGTAGTCGTCGGCGCCCAGTTCCAGGCCGACCACCTTGTCGATCTCGCTGTCCCGCGCGGTCACCATGATGACCGGCACGCCGCTGCGGGTGCGCAGCTGCTTGCACACGTCGGTGCCGCTCATACCCGGCAGCATCAGGTCCAGCAGGACGATGTCGGCACCGGAGCGGTCGAATTCGGCGAGCGCGGACGGGCCGTCGCCCACCACGGTGACCTCGAAGCCCTCCTTGCGCAGCAGGAACGCGAGCGGATCGGCCAGCGACTCCTCATCCTCGACGATCAGAACACTCGTCATCTGCGTGCCTCCACACCATTCGGTCTGCCCGTCCCCTGGGGGCGCGGGCCGGTTTCCTTCGTGCTCACCACGGGGCCTTCGGCTTCCTCGTCGCTGTCGGTCTCGAGGTGGGCGGGTATTCGCAGGGTGAACGTCGACCCGGTGCCCAGCTTGCTCCACAGGGTGATCTCACCGTTGTGGTTGGCCGCCACGTGCTTGACGATAGCGAGCCCCAGGCCGGTACCACCGGTGGCGCGCGAACGCGCCTTGTCGGAACGGAAGAACCGTTCGAACACCCGCTCCTGGTCTTCCTTCGGTATGCCGATGCCGCGGTCGGTGACCGCCATGGCGACATGGTCGCCGCGCAGCGACCGGCTCACCGAGACGTGCGAACCGGTCGGCGAGTAGGCGATCGCGTTCTCCACCAGGTTGGACAATGCGGTGACGAGCAGCGTCTCGTCGCCGAGGACCTCGAGCCCGCTCGGCCGATCGGTGCTGACGGTGATGCCCGCCGCCTCGGCCGCGGTGCGCGAGCGGTCCACCGCCTGCATGACGACGGTGTCGACGTCGACGACCTCGAGTTCAGGCAGCTTCTCCGCGCCCTGTAGTCGCGAGAGCGCGATCAGCTCGGTCACCATCTTGCCGAGGCGGCGGGATTCGCCGAGCACGCGTTCGCCGAAGTGGCGCACCGCCTCGGGATCGTCGGCGGATTCCAGCAGCGCCTCGGCGAGCAGGCTCATCGCACCGACGGGGGTCTTGAGCTCGTGACTGACGTTCGCGACGAAATCGCGCCGGGTGGCCTCCATGCGGGCCTGCTCGGAATCGTCGTCGGCGAACAGCACGGTGAAACCGGTCTCCTCCAGCGAGAGCGGCCGTGCCACCCCGCGCACCGCGATCCTGCTGCGGCCCGGCATCGGGTTCTTCGCGGTCAGGTCGAATTCGGCGGACTCCCCGCTGCCGAGCACCTTCTCCACCGCGGCCCACGCGCGTTCGTCGAGCAGGCGGTTGCGGACCAGGCCGAGTTCCTCGGCGCGCGGGTTCACGAGCACCACGTCGCGGTACTGGTCGACCACCGCGATGCCGCTCTCGGAGGCGAGCACGATCAGGTCGAGCACCTGCGACATGGTCAGCCCGGAATCGGCCTGCCGACGGGCGGCCTGACGGGCGTTCACGTACGGAATCAGCAGCCCACCGACTGCCAGGCCGACGACAGCCGCAAGAACTGCCAACAACACGACCTGCGGAACACTCACACTTGAATCGTACGGTCGCCAACCGACCGACCAACGCCGGGTTCACGAAGTTTCATGCAGGTCATAGGGCATTCCAGGGCCGTTAGCCGTGTGTTTACGCATTGTTCCGACTAGGGGTGGCGTCGCGCGTCGCCGCGAGCAAGATCAGCCCCGGCCGGTGGACGAGATCGATGGCGGCGGTCAATCCCCCTCCCCCGCGAGGGCCGCGTTCACCGCCCTGCCGTGCTTGTCGACCCACTCGCCGAGCGCGTAGATCGGCCCGAGCAGATCGTGGCCCGCCACCGTGAGTTCGTACTCGACGCGCGGCGGCGCTTCGGCGTAGCGGCGGCGGCGCACCAGCGTGAGTTGCTCCATCCGGCGCAGGGTCTGCGTGAGCATCTTCTGACTGATCCCGCCGATCGCGGTGCGCAGCTCGCTGGGACGCATCGGCCCGTCCCTCAGCATGTAGACGATCACCGGCAGCCAGGAGTTGCCGAACAGGTCGACGCCCATCCGCGCGGGGCAGTCCGATTCGTAGTCGCCGTAGGGCGGGTAGTCGATCCGGACCGGTTCCGCCTCGTTCGGCATCGGAACGCTCGCCACGGGTTCATGCGCTGTTGTGGGGTCCGGGTCGTGGAACCGGGTCAGCGGGGACTGGGCAGCGCCTTCCGGCTGCGGTGCCATTGCTGCGCGGGACATCGGTCCGGCGTTCGCGCTGCCGGTGTCGGCGGGTGACGCGGTCATGTGTTCAGCATGGCACCGCCGTTGGGCACCCGGAGGTGCCTATCGAACTCTCTACCGTCAGAACCACATTCGACAACGAGGAGTTCACAATGCGAATCGGAATCATCGGGACGGGCGCGATGGCGCGGGCGCTCGGCGGCGGCTGGGCCGCGGCCGGGCACGAGGTCCGCTTCGGCGCGCGGCGCAGCGAAGGGGCTGTCGAACTGGCCGACGCAGTTGGTCACGGCGCACAAGGCGGGAGCATCGACGAGGCGGCCGGGTTCGGGGAGGCGGTGCTGCTCGCGGTTCCGGTCGACGCGCTGGACGCCGTCCTCCGATCCACCGGCCTCGACGGCCGCGTCCTCATCGACTGCACCAACGCCTTCGAGCCCGACGCCGCCGCACCCGACGGCACGATGAATTTCGTCCTCGGCGAGGACGCGGTGGCCGAACGCATCGCCGCCACCGTCCCCACGGCACACGTGGTGAAAGCCTTCAACATCTGCGCGGCCGAAGTGTGGGCGGCGCAGGAGCGCGCTTTCGAGGGCAGCCCGCTCTCCGTTCCCGTCTGCGGCGACGACCCGGATGCCGTGCGCCTCGTCGCCGGTTTGGCCGAGGACCTGAAGCTGCGGCCGTTTCCGGCGGGTGGGTTGCATCGGGCTCGGTACTTGGAGGCCGCTTCGGTTCTGACGGTCGGGCTCTGGTTCGCCGGGCACGACAGCCGGGCGATGCTCCCACCGCTCGCCGCCGCGTTTGCCGCGCGCGATTGATGGGAGGCAGACGCCTGGTGAGGCACCTTCTGTTTCGAAGACGCCCCTCGGGAGACGGGATTCACCAACCGTGATTGCCGCGTACCGGAATGTTCACGAAGCTCGGGCGCTCCGGGTCCAGCTGCACGTGCTGCGGCTTCAACTCCGTGTCGAGCAGCATCGGCAGGACCGGCAGGCCCTTGGGGAAGTTCCCCGCGAACACGTCCACCCGCAGGCGGTGGCCCGGCTGTAGAACCGCCTCGGTGGCGCTGAGCGTGATGTCCAGCGTGGCGGCCTCACCCGGCACGGTCGGCTGCCTGGTCTCCAGCGAGGTGAACGGCCGCGGGTCGGTGTAGTCGCCGTTGGCCGAGCGGGTGCTGTTGGCCTCGTCCACCTGCCGCAGCGAGGCCATCAGCTGACCCGAGGTGAGCACGGTCGACTGGCCGTCGGGCGCGACGTCGTTGACGGTCACCGTCCAGTAGCCGTCGGCCGCGTCCTGAACGGTGTTGAGCCGCACCGCGATCGGGCCGGAGATGGTGGTCGTGTCGGCCACCGGCGCGCTGGTGAAGGTGAGCGCGTTCAACTCCGCGATACGGGAATCCTTGGCACAGCCGTCGATGATCGACAGGATGCCCGCGCTGCCCTGCGCGGCATCGTTGGAGCACACGGTGGTCAGGCCGGGCCCGACCGTCAGCCGCGCGGTGTCGGCGTTCGCGTCGCCGGTGAGCGAGCCATCGTAGACGCTGCGCGCGGTGCCGCTGGGCTCCGCGGACAGGTACATGCGGCGGTGCTGCGCGGCGGCCTCGCCGACGGCCGACGCGCCGAAACCGTTCTGGGTGACCCAGCCGCCGCCCTGCTGACGCAGGGTGACCGGGCCGTAGCTGTCGATGCCGTTGTCGATGCCCTTGAGCCACTTGTCGAACCACGCGCGCTGCAACACGTCCAGCCGCGGCGGCAGGCCCGGCTTGCCGTACTCGTTGCCGGAGTTCACGTGATAGGTGTTGCCCATCAGCAGCTGCTTCTGACCAGCGGGCAGCGGAATCTCGTTGTAGATCTGGGATTCCGAGTAGGTGAACAGGTCGTGCCAGCCGCCGACGACGAAGGTCGGCACCTGGATCTGCCTGGGATCGCTGACGTAGTCGCCGCGTTCGGGGCTGTTGTGGCTGAGCAGGCCGAGCAGGCGCGGGTCGGCGTCCTCGAAACGCGTTGCGGTGTAGGCGTTCAGGAACACGTCCATGAAGGTGAGCGGGGAGGCGGCTCGATCGGCGAGCCATTCCCAGTCGAACTGGCCGTTCACGATGGACTGGAGATCCGGCGCCCACTTGAGGGTGTTGATCGCGGTGAGCCACAGCGGGATGAAGTTGAAGCCGAAGCCGCCGCCGGGCGCGAGCACGTCGTTGACCAGGTCGCTGCCCGGCACCACCGGGAAGATCGCCTTCAGCGCGGGCGGCTGCTGCGCCGCGGCCTGCACCTGGTTGATGCCCGAGTAGGAGATGCCGTTCATGCCGACCTTGCCGTCCGACCACGGCTGGCGCGAGGCCCAGTCGATGACCTCGAGGGTGTCCTGCTGCTCCCGGGCGCGGAGCATGTCCCACTCGCCCTGCGAGAAGCCGGTGCCGCGCACGTCGACGACGACCTGCGAGTACCCGCTCTTGATCAGCTGGCGGTCCACCGTGAAGTTGCGCAGTTCGCCGCCGCCGAAAGCCTTGGTGAGGTCGGTGACGCCGGACAGCGGGGTGCCGCTGAAATCGATCTGCCGGAACAGCTCGAGCAGCGCGTCGGACAGCACCGGAACGGACTGCGCGTGGTCGGCGAGGTTCGACACCAGCTTGGTGTAGGGCGTCAAGTTGACGATGGTCGGCGTCGGCGCGTCGATCGGTCGTCCGGAGGCGTCGGCGGGCCGGTAGACGTTGCCCTTCAGCACCGTCCCATCGCTCATCGTGACCGGCACATCCCATTCGATGTGCACGTTCGGGTACTGCTGGGCGCCGTCCTCCGTCGCGGTCCACGCCGCTCCGGCGGCGCCGCCGTCGGGACCGGTCGCGGCGGGCGCGGCGGTCGCGCCAGTGGCGAGGAAAGGAACGAGCACGGCGGCGGCGAGCGCCGCGACTGTGGCCCGTAACGCGTACTTCATCGGACGTGATCCACCTCTCGGACTGGTCGAACGTCCGGAAGCATACACAACTTACCAGTCGGTAAGAACTCCCGGATTCACGGCGAGCTGATGGAATCGCAATTCACATATGCCTGACAGCACGCGATAGCCACTGGGTATGTGGGTCTTCGCGAGATCCCTGCGCCGGAATGAAGGTTTACCGCATCGGCCGCGGCCGCGCGCATGTACACGCCGGAGAGCGGGCCGAAGCGTGGCGATTCTCGCCGAGAACACAGGCATGGCGGCGCCCGGATCGACCGCCCGCCGAACGACAAATGCGCCGCGGTCGATTACCGACCGCGGCGCATTCTCGGTTTCGTACTACTTACCGCCCTGGCTCGCGACGGCGGCCGCGCCCGCCGCGGCGGCCTCCGGGTCCAGGTACTCGCGCGGACGCACCGGACGCAGGTTCTCGTCCAGCTCGTAGCGCAGCGGGATGCCGGTCGGGATGTTCAGGCCTGCGATGTCGTCGTCGGAGATCTGGTCCAGGTGCTTGACCAGCGCGCGCAGCGAGTTGCCGTGCGCGGCGACCAGCACGGTCTTACCGGTGAGCAGCTCCTTGGAGATGGTCGACTCCCAGTACGGGACCATCCGGTTCACCACGTCGAGCAGGCACTCGGTCTTGGGCACCTCGATGCCCGCGTAGCGCGGGTCGCCTTCCTGGCTGTACTCGTTGGCCGGGTCGATCGGCGGCGGCGGGGTGTCGTAGCTGCGACGCCACAGCATGAACTGCTCGTCGCCGTACTTCTCGCGGATCTGCGCCTTGTTCTTGCCCTGCAGCTCGCCGTAGTGACGCTCGTTGAGCCGCCAGTCGCGCACCACCGGAATCCAGTGCCGGTCGGCCGCGTCCAGCGCGATATTCGCGGTGGAGATGGCACGACGCAGCACCGAGGTGTAGACGATGTCGGGCAGGATGCCGTGCTCGGCGAGCAGCTCGCCCGCGCGCTTGCCCTCGGCGATGCCCTTGTCGGTCAGGTGCACGTCCACCCAGCCGGTGAACAGATTCAGGGCATTCCATTCGCTCTCGCCGTGGCGCAGCAGCACGAGGGTGTACGTCATGACGGTCATCCTGCCACGCGCGGCCTTCGCGCCCGAGCCCTGGTCAGGGTGCCGGAGCGAGGGCGGTGAGCAGTCCGGCGCCGACCAAGGTGGCCTGATCGCCCAATTCCGAAGGGACCACGCGCAGGTCGCGGAGAAAGTCGATGCGGGCGTGCGCGCCGAGCGCCTCCTGTAACGGTCGCCACAGTGGCTCGCCGGACTGGGCGAAACCGCCGCCGACGACGACCAGGTCCACGTCGAGCAGCGCGGCCGCCGACGAGATCACCTGTCCCAGCGCGATTCCCGCGCGCCGCAGCGCCGCCTTGGCGATCCGGTCCCCCGCCTGGGCGTCGACGGCCAGCTCCACGCCGGTGTTGCCCTCCCAGCCGCGCTCGCGCGCCCACCGCACCGAGGACGGGCCGCTGGCCACCGCCTCCACGCAGCCGACGCCGCCGCAGGCGCAGGGATCGGTCGACCCCGGGACGATCATGTGGCCGATGTGACCGGCATTGCCGGTGTGCCCGACCGCGACCATGCCACCCACGACGACGCCGCCGCCGATGCCGGAGGACACCGTCATGGCCAGCGCGTCCGGCGTCTCCCGCGCCGCGCCGAAATGCCGCTCGGCCAGCGCGAGGCACACGCCGTCGATGGCGAAGCGCACCGAGGCGTCCGGGAACACTTCCTGCACCGCGGGCACCAGCGCGAATCCGTCGCGCCACTCCGGAATGTTGAGCGGGGTGGTGATGCCCGCGGGCGCGTCCACCGGACCGCACGCGCCGATGCCGACGAGGTCGATATCGGACCCGTTGGCCGCCGCGAGCAGCAGCCCGCGCACCGCGTCCCACACGCCGGTCGGCGGCACCTGGATGCGGCCGACCTCGTGCGTCATCCCGTCGGCCCCCACCAATCCGACCGCGATCTTGGTCGCGCCGATGTCCAATGCGAGAACGGTCATCTGAAACCCCCACTTCCCAACGCCACCGGACCGCCGCGATGGCGCGACGGTCCGGTGCCGAATGATCTTGCTGTGCGGTCGCCAACGGTAGTTGCCCGACGGCCGACCGGCACCATCGGTCTCCACGCCCGGCGGTTGACGAACACCATCGGCCTCCCCATCCGGCGGTAGTCGAGCATCATCAGCCTCCACATCCGGCACACCATCGGACCTCGCGCCCAGCGGTAGCCGGACGTCATCGAACTCAGCACGCGACACGCAATCATCAGCCACGGCAGTCGGCAGTCGGCAGTCGGCAGTCGGCAGTCGGCAGTCGGCAGTCGGCAGTCGAACACCACCAGGCCTGGCGCCCAGCGGTTCCCAGACACCATCGGGACTGAGTACGCGGCAGGCAATCATCAACCGCAGCCTTCGCGCGCTCGGCGAGCACAGCCAACCCTTCGGCGAGCACCATCATTCTCACCTCCCAGCGCGGCCGGCCAGCATCTCCAGCCCCAACACTGGGCGGGCGATGGGCACGATCAGGCTTGGCGGGGGCACGCTCAGCGCTCAACGGGCACCGTCGGATTCCGCGTCCGGCGGCCTAGTTGTCCAGCGCCCAGTGCGCACCGCCAGGCTTCGCGCCCAACGGTCGGCGCATCATCAGGCAGTCAGCATCTGGCAGCGCGAGGCACCGTCAGGCTTGGATCGGCGGGCATCGCCAGCTCGCGTCAGAAGGTTGCCGCGCACCATCGGGCTCACCGCCGAGTGGCTGCCGGACCCCAATCGGGTGCGGGCGGTCAGGAGTTCTCGGAGGATTCCACCAGGTGCTCGAACGCGCGCAGGTTCTTCAGTGACTCGCCGCGGGAGACCCGCCACTTCCATTCCTTCCGAATGGATTCCGCGAAGCCGAGTTCCAGTAGCACGTTGAAGTCGGCGTCGGCCGCCTCGAGCACCTGGCCGAAGATGCGATCGAGCTCGTCCTCGGTGACGGCGTGCGTGGCGATGCGGCCGACCAGGTAGATGTCGCCGACCCGGTCCAGCGTGTAGGCCACGCCGTAGAGGCGGCGGTTGCGGCGGAGCAGGAATTTGTAGACGCCCTCGAAGTTCTCGTCGGGCTTGCGGCAGACGAAGGATTCGACGCGCACGCCGTGTTTGCCGACGGTGAGCATCAGCGTCGTCTTCAGTTTGCGCTCACCGGGCAGGACGACGACGAAGACGTCCTCGCTCGGGCGGGTGTACTCGATCTCCCGGTCCCGCAGTGTCTCGTCGATCAGCCGCGCGGTGGCCTGGGTATCGGTCATCGGTGCACTCCCATCCTGCGCCGCCACAGCGCCCGCGATCTGACCTGTCCGCCCTCGCCGAGGAGCGTGGCACCGGACAGGCTAGTGCGTTCCGTCGCGAGCGGGCCGTCGAGCACCGTCGGCCGGGCGCCGCCGGACTCGCCCGCGCCGAAATCGGACAGTGCGGCGGCGTAGCTGGCGAGCAGACCGTCGGCGGTGTGCTCCCAGGAGAAGTTCGCGGCGTGCTCGACCGCACGGTCGCGCATCGCACGCAGCCGGCGCGGCTCGTCCAGCAGCGTGCCGAGCGCGGCGGCCCAGTCCGGGATGCGGTGACCGGCCACCAGCAGTCCGGTCTCGCCATGCCGGACGGCGGTGCCGAGACCGCCCACGTCGGCGGCGAGCACCGGTGTGCCAGTGGCCTGCGCCTCGATGGCGACCAGGCCGAAGGACTCGTTGTAGCTGGGCACAGCGACCAGGTCGGCGGCGCGGTACACCTGGACGAGCCGGTCCGGCGGCTGCGGCGGCAGGAAGGTCACGCGGTCGGTGATGCCGAGTTCGGCGGCGAGCTCGATCAGCGCGTCGGGACGCTCGAGGCCGGAGCCGGACGGCCCGCCGACGATCAGCACACGCAGGTTGCGGGCGGGATCGGTGCGCAGTAACTCGGCGGCGGCGCGCACGAGCACGTCGGGCGCCTTGAGCGGTTGGATGCGGCCGACGAACGCGACGATCTTCTCGTCGGCGGCCAAGCCGAGCTCGGCGCGGGCCGCGGCCTTGTCGCCGGGACGGTAGCGGGCCAGGTCGGCGCCTGGCGGCACCACGTCGATGCGTTCGGCGTCGGCGCTGTAGAGCTCGACGAGCTGACGCGCCTCTTCGGCGGTGTTGGCGACCATACGGTCGGCCTCGGCGATGACCTGTTTCTCGCCGATCTCGCGGGTGGCGGGCTCGGGGCAGTCGCCCTCGGCGAGCGCGGCGTTCTTCACCGCGGCCAAGGTGTGCGCGGTGAACACCAGCGGCACCCGCCAGCGATCCCTGGCCAGCCAGCCGACCTGACCGGACAGCCAGTAGTGCGAGTGCACCAGGTCGTAGTGGCCGGGCTGGTGGCGCGCCTCCTGACGCAGCACCTCCGCGGTGAACGGGCACAGCTGAGTGGGCAGGTCGTGCTTGTCGAGCCCCTCGAACGGGCCCGCCACCACATTGCGTACCAGCACGCCCGGTCCCGCCTCCTGTACCGGAGGCACGTTCGAGGAGGTGGCGCGGGTGAAGATCTCGACCTCGGTCCCGCGTCGTGCCAGCTGAAGAGCCGTTTGCAGCACATAGACGTTCATGCCGCCCGCGTCGCCGGTGCCCGGTTGCGCGAGCGGTGAGGTGTGCACCGACAGCACGGCTATCCGATTCGGCCGTAGGTCTGCACGTTGACTCACACCATCCATAGTGCACGGTGGCTAACCGCTCCCGACGCCGCCTACCGGCCAAGTGAGAGTCATCACACACCGCGAGCCGGTGGGCTCGCCGAACGCGTTGACCTGCGATTCGAATGTATGTGCGTACCGAAGGGCTACAGGCTGTCGGCGAACTCGGTGACTTCGGCGACGAAGCGCGGGCGGTCCTCGATGAACAGACCGTGTTGCGCATCCGGCCAGAACGAGGTGCGCGCGTGCGGGGTGTTCTCCGCGATGTAGCGGCCGTTCTCGACGGGCACCACCGGGTCCGCTTCGCCGTGCAGCACGAGCACCGGAATGTCCAGGGCGCGAAGGGTTTCGGTGTTGTCGACGGAACGGTAGAACAGCGCCTTGCGCACCGAGGGCGGGGTGGACAGGCTGATGCCGAAGAGCCGCTGGGCGTCCACGCCCTTGTCCGGACCCGGACCGGTATTGGCGTTGCCGAACACGGCGAAGGCCCTGGTGGCGCGGCCCGCGCTGGTCTCGAAGACGCCGGGGATGGCCTGCTGCATGGCCGTTCCGGTGGCCGCGCCGGGCACGTCGCGGCCGATGTTGGCCATCGAGCCGGTGAACACCACGCCCGCCACCGCGCCCGTGCCGTAGGCGGTGAGGTAGTCGCTGATCACGATGCCGCCGTAGGACCAGCCGAGCAGCACCGCGCCGGACGCGATCCCCTCGGCCGCGAGCACCGCGGCGAGGTCGGCGGCCCAGTTCTTGGGGTCGTCGTAGCCGATCTCCGGGACGCCGGAATAGCCGTGACCGCGCAGATCGACCGCGATCACCCGGAAGCGGCCGGCCAGATCGTCGGCCGCGCCGCCCCAGCAGCGCAGGCTCGCCGACCAGCCGTGGACCAGGACGAGGGGCCGCCCGTCGGAGGGGCCGTCGACCCGATAAACGATGGTGGTGCCGTCCGCGCTGACCGCTTCCCGAAGTGCCATGGCACCCAGCGTAAGGGCGCGCGCCGACGATCCGCGCGGGGTGATCCGCGCGACAGCGCGCGGCACCCGCAAACACTCCGCACATAAGATCGCCCCCATGAGCAATCGCACCGCCGTCGTCACGGGAGCCAGTTCGGGCATCGGGGAAGCCACCGCGCGGGAACTCGCGGCACAGGGCTACCACGTGTACGTCGGCGCGCGCAGGCTCGACAGACTGAAGGCTCTCGCCGACGAAATCGGCGGCACGGCAATGGAACTCGACGTCACCTCGGAGGAGTCCGTCGCGGCGTTCACCGACGCGGTGCCGACGGTCGACGTGCTGGTCAACAACGCGGGCGGCGCGAAAGGCCTTGCGCCGGTGAGCGAGGCCGATCTCGACGACTGGCGCTGGATGTGGGAGACCAACGTGCTGGGCACGCTGCGCGTCACGAAGGCGTTGCTGCCCAAGCTGATCGCGTCCGGCGACGGCCTGATCGTCACCATCACCTCGGTCGCCGCGTTCCACACCTACGACAACGGTTCCGGTTACACCTCGGCCAAGCACGCCCAGGCCGTGCTGCACCGCACCCTGCGCGGCGAGCTGCTCGGCCAGCCGGTGCGGCTCACCGAGATCGCGCCCGGCGCGGTGGAGACCGAGTTCTCGCTGGTGCGTTTCGATGGCGACGCCGAGCGGGCGGCGAAGGTGTACGAGGGGATCGATCCGCTGGTCGCCGCGGATATCGCCGAGATCGTGGGGTTCGTCGCCTCACGGCCGCCGCACGTGAATCTGGACCAGATCATCGTGAAGCCGCGGGATCAGGCCGATCCGGGACGATTCGCGCGGCGTTCCTGAGCCGCTCGCTCGCCGCGCGCGGCGGCGGGCCCGCCGATGCTGCGGGCGGACGAGTCCAGGGCGCACGACCGACGGCTCGATGGTGTCCTTATTGCCGGAAATCATCCACAAGATCGTTTGCTGTGAATTCGCCGAGTTGCGGAGTCGCGGTTAGCATCGGATGGTTTTTCTGAAATTCGACTACACCAGATTGGAGTTGTTCGACTCATGCTCAAGGGCTTCAGAGAGTTCCTGATGCGCGGCAATGTCATCGATCTCGCCGTGGCGGTCGTGATGGGCACCGCGTTCACGGCGGTGGTGACCGCGGTGACCAAGGGCGTCGTCAACCCGTTGCTCGCCGTTCTCGGCAACGCCAACGAACTCGGCCTCGGCTTCCACCTGGTGCCGAGCAAGCCCGCGACGTTCATCGCCGTCGGCCCGATCGTCACCGCGATCATCGACTTCGTGATGATCGCCGCGGTCCTCTACTTCGTGCTCATCCTGCCGATGAAGACCCTGAAGAACCGGTTCGGCACCACCAAGGCCGCCGAGCCCACCGAAATCGAACTGCTCATCGAGATCCGCGACCTGCTCGCCAAGCAGAGCGCCGACGCCCGCGCCACGCAGAACGCCGAAACGCTGGCGAAGCTCGACCGGGTCGACCCCACCGTCGGCAGCTCGCAGCGGTAGGGACGATCCCGGCCGGAGGTGCGCCTACCGCGGCGGACCCGGCGTGACCGGCGTCGCGGAGACGACCGGGGCCGCGGAACCGTCCAGCGCGGACATCGTCTTCCAGGTGGCCCAGTCGATGGTCCAGTCGTAGAGGTCGCCGTCGGCGGCGGAGAGAGCGATCGAGGTGCCGGTGACCTCGACCGGGTCGCCGTAGAGCGCGGTCGGGAAATACGCCTGGGCGTCGGCGGGCGAGAGGTTGATGCAGCCGTTGGTGACGTTCGCCGAGCCCTGCGCCGACAGGGATTCCGGGTTGGCGTGGATGAATTCGCCGTTGTTGGAGATGCGCACCGCCCACCGTTCCCTGACGTTGGTGTAATACGGCGGATTCGACATCAGGAAATCCTCGTACTTCTCGGTGACCACGTGGACGCCCGAGCGCGTCACATTGCGCGCCTCGTTGCCCTCGCCGTAGCTCACCGCGAAATCGAAGACGGTCTGCCCGTCGCGCACCACGCGCATGCGATGGCTCGGCGCGTTGGCCTCGACGATCTGGCTGCGGCCGATGCGGAAATCCGAGGTGAGGTCGGAGTAGCCGTAGTGGCCGCCGCCCAGGTCCAGTCCGTAGAACTTGGCCGCGACGTGCACGGTGGTGCCGGGCGTCCAGTACTGCTTCGGCCGCCAATGCAATCGCGAGCCGCCGTTGTCGTCGGGGAACCAGGCCCATGCGCCCTCGGTGGCCGGATCGGTGGTGACGGTCAGCGCCTTCTCCACCTCCGCCTTGTTCGTCACCGGGGACTTGAACTGGAGGATGATCGGCGCGGCGATGCCGACCTCCTGGCCGTCGCCGATATTGACCGTCGCGGGGACGGTGCTCTTCGGGGTGAGCGTGTGGAACGAGCCGTCGATCGGGACGGACTTGGGGTCGGTGTCGACCGCGGTG
>NZ_JBYISM010000037.1:0-90416 GCF_057708605.1 Nocardia sp. bgisy118
CGCGGGCTCGTAGGCGTCGAGCACCCGGTTCAGCAGGTCGAAATCGGACTGGTACTTCTCGAACAGCGAGCGGGCCAGCACATCTCGCAGCAGGAGCACGATGCCGAGCACCTCGTCGGTCTCCACCCCTCGGGGGAAGATGCGCTCGGACAGGTCGCGCGCGTAGGCCTGCAGCGCCTCGACGCTACCGGTCTCCAGCACCGCCACGTAGTTGTCGTAGACCGCGGTGACCTCGGAGAACATCTCCTCGGCTGTCATCGCGGTGAGCAGCTGCGCCTCGGTGATGAGCCGCGCCCACTCCTCGCGCAGGGCGGTCCGGTTCTGCCTGAGGTGTCGCACCAGTTCCGATAACAGACCGGCCCCGCCGCCGTTCACGCCGATTTCGGTCGCGACGGGGTCGAACACATCGGACACGTGGCCCTCCATCGATTTCGCACCGAGGGGCATCAGCGGTACTCGGGAATCGTATACCCGAGCGCGTTTCGGGCGCGGGGGTTTCACCGGTGCCGCGCCATCCTCCGGACGACGTGTCAAGCCCGCGTCGCGGCCAGCTCCACGACGGTGATGTCGGAGGGCGCGCCGACCCGGACGGGCGGGCCCGCCGCACCGGCCCCGCGCGTCACGTACAGCTGTGTGTCGCCGTAGCGCTCCAGTCCGGCGAGCGTCGGATTCGCCAGCGCCGCAATGAAATTCCCCGGCCAGAGCTGGCCGCCGTGGGTGTGTCCCGACAGTTGCAGGTCGACGCCGTGCGCCACGGCGTCGTGAATCTGCACGGGCTGGTGCGCCAGCAGGACAGCGGTGCGCGCACGGTCGCGATCGCCGAGCGCCTTGGCGAAATCCGGTCCGTGCCCGGTGTGTTCGCCCTCCACGTCGTTGACGCCCGCGAGATCGAAACCGGGCAGCTCGGTCCGATCGTTGGCGAGCAGGCGCAGCCCGAGATCCTGCACGTGCTCGACCCATTCCTCCGCGCCGGAGAAGTACTCGTGGTTGCCGGTGACGAAGTACGCGCCGTGCCTGGCGCGCAGCCTGCTCAGCGGTTCCACGGCGGGGCGCAGGTCCTCGACGCTGCCGTCCACCAGATCGCCGACCACCGCGATCAGATCGGGCTGGGTGTCGTTGATCGTGCGGACAACTCGCTCGGCGAATCCCCTGCCGAGAATCGGGCCCAGGTGCACGTCGCTGACGACGGTGATCCGGAATCCGTGCGCCGAACGGGGAAGCTTGGCCAGCGGCACGGTCAGTCGTTTGACCTGCGGCCCGTTCAGCACGCCGTACGTGCCGACGCCGACGGTGGTCGCCGCGGTGAGCGCGGCGGTCCCGGCCACCGCGCGGGACACGAAGATCCGCCGCGAGATCGGCTTCGGCGTGGCGGTAACCGCCTGCGCCGCTTCGGTATCGCCACTCGTACCGGTGTGCTTCCGAGCGCTCGCAGCGTCGGCGGGATCTCGGACTTGCTGCGCCGGAGCTGCCGACGCGGATGTCCGGCCTCGATCTGTTGGTGTGCCTGCTATGTCGGTGGATGTCGCGTGGCTGGTGGCCGGAGTGGCTACGTCGGTGGATGCCGCGTGGCTGGTGGCTGGTGTGGTTGCCGCCGCGGTGGATGCCGCGTGGCTGGTGGCCGGTGCTCCCTCGGTGGATGCTGCGCGGCTCTTATCCGGAGTGGTCGGCATCTCTGCCGGTCCTACGCCGGGTTCGGCCGAAGCGCTTGTCGCGTAGGCGGATTCGTCCCGCCGTGTCGAAGTGCTTGTGCCCTCGGCGGATTTGCGCGCGAACCAGCGCAGCAGCAACGGCCGCATTGCCTCGCCGACCAGCAGCGCGAGCAACAGATACACCATCAGCGCGCCCCACAGATAACCCGGCCACGCGATGGCCCGCACCAACGGGAACGGCAGTCCGGCCGAGTCGCCGACGGACGCGCCGATCAGCAGCAGCGGACCCGCCACCAGCACCGCGGTCCCGATCCGCCGCGCCATCGTTCGCGGCGCGGTGGTGTCCCGCACCAAGCGCCGCCACAAGTACAAATGCAGCCCGGCGAACACCGCGAGCACCCCGACACCGACCAGTACCATCACAACGACCACCGCGCAGCCCTCTCCCGTACCGACCGTCCCGACCTTACGCGGGACCGCCGTGCGGAGCTCGCGACGATGTCGGACACCCTCGGTAGCCTCGAAGCATGTGCCGAAACATCACTGCCCTGCGCGGGCTGGAGCCCGCGGCGACACCGGAGGAGATCCAGGCGGCGGCGCTGCAGTACGTGCGCAAGGTCGCAGGTCTGTCCAGCGTCTCCGCGGCGACGCGTCCGGTGGTGGAGTCCGCGGTGGCCGACATCGCCGCGGTGACGACCCGCCTGCTCGCCGAGCTGCCGGACCGCAAGGTGCCGCCGAAGTCGGTGCCGCCGCTGCGCCGCCCCGAGGTACAGGCCAGGATCGCCGCGCGGAGCTGAGCCGCCGCCGAAAAATCGGATGCGCCCGCGGACGCGTTTGGCTTACTGTCGCGCCCATGCGAATCGTGAGCGGCAAGCAGATCCGCGAGGTGGACGTCGGTTAAGCCCGAGAGCTGATCGGCCGCCATCCGGCGGTCCAGATCGACCTCGGTACGGGCGACGGACGCGCGGTGCTCGCCGCGGCGGCCGCCGTCCCGGAGCGGCTGGTGATCGGCGTGGACGCCCATGCGGCGGGCATGTCCGGGGCCTCCCGCAAGGCAGTGCGCGGCAAGCTCACGAACACGCTGTTCGTGGTGGCGGCCGCCGAGCGGCTGCCGCGGGAACTGGACGGCGTCGCCGACATCGTCACGGTGTATTTCCCCTGGGGTTCGCTGCTGCGCGGCGTAATCACCGCGGATCCGGTGATCGTCGCCGGGCTCGCGCGGGTGATGAAGCCGGGCGCGGCGCTGTCGATCCTCGTCTCGGTGACCGAGCACGACCGAGGTTCCGGCCTGCCGCCGATCGACGAGCACGCTCTGCGCGGTCTCGCCGAACCTTGTGCGGCACAAGGTCTCACGATCACCGGCGTGAATCCCGCGACGGCCGCCGACATCGCGGCCACCGGTTCCTCGTGGGGCAAACGCCTCGGCGCGGGATCGCAGCGCAGCGCCTGGCGGATCACCGCGTACCGCTCGGACGGTCCAGGCGATCCGGAACCCGCCACCGAGCATCGGGCGGTGCCCGCGTGAGGGCGGTCCGGAAGGCCGATGTGGCGTGGATCACCCGTCCCGGATGTCACGACGGCGAGGACGGGATCCGTCTCGAGTCTGTCAGCGAAAGATCGACAGCGAAGGACGCGACGATGACCGAGATCCTGATCCTTGGCGCGGGCTACACCGGCATGACGGCGGCGATGAGCCTGGCCGCCCGCACCCGCAAGCGTGACGACGTGCGCATCACCCTGGTCAACCCGCAGCGGCGGTTCACCGAGCGATTGCGCCTGCACCAGACCGCGGCAGGCGAAGAACTGACCGATCTCCGGATTCCCGACATGATCGAGGGCATGGGCATCGACTTCGTGCAAGGCCGGGTGACGGCGATCGACGCCGCCGCGCGGACGGTGCTGGTCGACGGCGCCCGGACGCTGGGCTACGACACCCTGGTCTATGCCCTGGGCAGCGTCGCGGACACCGAGTCGGTCCCCGGCGTGGCCGACCACGCGCACACCCTCTACAACCTCGCCGAGGCGCAGCGGCTCTCCTGGCGGCTGCGGGGCCTCGACGCAGGCGCCCGGGTGGTGGTCTGCGGCACCGGGCTCACCGGCGTGGAATCCGCCGCCGAGATCGCCGACCAGCACCCCGGCCTGCGCGTCACCCTGCTCGGCCGGACGGAGCCGGGCGCGGCGCTGAGCGACAAGGCGGGGACGTATCTGCGCGACGGGCTGGCGCGGCTGGGCGTCACCGTGCGCGCGGGTGTGGAGGTCGCGAAAGTCGGGCCCGACACCGTCGAGTTCGTCGGCGGCGACCACCTGCCCGCCGACGTGGTGCTGTGGACGGCGGGCGTGCGGGTCTCGCCGCTGGCGGAGCAGGCCGGGCTGACGGTCGACGACCACGGCCGGATCGTCACCGACACCGTGCTGCGCTCGGTCTCGCACCCGAACGTCTACGCCGTCGGCGACGCGGCCGCGGTGCGGCAGAACTACGGCGTCATCCACGGCACCTGCCAGAGCGGCATGCCGACCGGAGCGCACGCGGCGCTGGCCATCGCCCTCGAGCTGAAGGGCAAGCGGCCCAAGCCTTTCCGGTTCGGGTACTTCCATTTCCCGATCAGCCTCGGCCGCGGCGACGCGGTGGTGCAGTTCACCAGGCCCGACGACAGCCCGAACCGGTTCGTGCTCACCGGCAAGCGCGCGGTGGCCTACAAGGAGGCCGTCAACGCCGCGCCGTGGGATGTGTTCGCCCGGGTCAAGAAGTACGGCGCGCTGGCTTCGGCCGTGTGGCGCAAGGGCGGTCGCAGCACACGAATCGAGGCGGCATGACCGACCGGGATCAGGAAATCTTCGCCGAGTACCGGAATCTGTTGTTCGCGGTCGCCTATCGGATACTCGGGACCGCCGCCGACGCCGAGGACATCGTGCAGGACGCGTGGTTCAAATGGTCGGCGGCGGACCGGTCCTCGGTCGCGGATGCCAAAGCGTATCTGGCCAGAATCGTGTCGAATCTGGCGATGGATCGGCTGCGGTCGGTGCGGCACAAGCGGGAAACCTATGTGGGCCCGTGGCTTCCGGAGCCGATTCTCACCACCGGCGACACCGCCGACGCGGTGGCGGGCGCCGATTCGGTGTCGCTGGCCATGCTGGTCGTGCTGGAGACGCTGAGCCCGTTGGAGCGCTCGGTGTTCGTGCTGAAGGAGGTGTTCGACTTCAGCTACGCCGAAATCGCCTCGGCGGTGGAACGTTCGGAGCCCGCGGTGCGGCAGGCGGCGCTGCGCGCGCGCAAGCACGTGCACGCCCGCAGGCCGCGTTTCGAGGAGGACAGCGCCACCAAACAGCAGGCCACCGAACGATTCCTGAGCGCGGCCACCGGCGGCGACATCAACGCGCTGATGGAGTTGCTCGCCCCGGATGTCACGCTGTGGACCGACGGAGGAGGCAAGGTGCGCCAGGCGCTGCGCCCGATCGTCGGTGCGGGCACGGTGGCGGCCTGGTTCGCCGGGCTGGCCCGCCCGCGGACCTACGAGGGCGTCGAGGTCTCCGAGATGACCATCAGTGTGCTGCCGATCAACGGCGGGCCGGGCATCGTGTTCACCGGAGCCGACCGGGTGATCGCGGTGATCACCCTCGATCTGGACGCGCACGGCCGGATCGTCGCGGTGCACAACATCGCGAACCCGGACAAGCTGGGTGCCATCGCGGGCGGCACCGCGCACGACGTCGGTCCGCACCGCTGATGCGGCACGGACGTCACGTCGCCGCGCCGACGGTCCTGCCGAGGCCGGATCGGGCGCGGCAGTGTCGAATACCGTTGTGCCGCAGTAGAGGCCAGGTGGCACAACGGACTTCGCTCACAGCGACCTTGCGATGATCTCCTTCATGATCTCGTTGGTGCCCGCGTAGATCATCTGCACCCGGTTGTCGACCCACATGCGCGAGATCGGGTATTCGCTCATGTACCCGTATCCGCCGTGCAGCTGGAGGCATTCGCTGGCCACCGACATGGCGCGCTCGGTGGTCCACCACTTCGCCATGGCCACGGTCGGGATGTCGAGTTCGCCAACGATGTGCTTGGCGATGCAGTCGTCGGTGAAGACGCGCGCGATCTTCGCCTCGGTGGCGACCTCGGCCAGCTTGAACTTGGTGTTCTGGAAGCCGAAGACCGTGCGGCCGAACGCCTCGCGCTCCTTGACATAGCGCAGCGTGTGCTCCAGCGCGGTCTCCATGCCCGCCACCGAGCCCACCGCGATGATCAGGCGCTCCTGCGGCAGCTGCTGCATGAGCTGGATGAAGCCCTGACCCTCCTGCGTGCCGAGCAGGTTGGCGACCGGGATGCGCACGTCCTCGAAGAACAGCTCGGAGGTGTCCTGGCCCTTCTGGCCGATCTTGTCCAGCACCCGGCCGCGCCGGAAACCGGGCCGGTCCGCCTCCACGAGCACGAGGCTGATGCCCGCCGCGCCCTGGGTGGTGTCGGTCTTGACCACGACGATGATCAGGTCGGCCTGGGCGCCGTTGGTGATGAAGGTCTTGGAGCCGTTGACGACGTACTCGTCGCCGTCGCGGACCGCCTTGGTCTTGACGCTCTGCAGGTCGGAGCCGGTGCCGGGCTCGGTCATCGCGATCGCGCCGACCACCTCGCCGCTGGCCATCTTCGGCAGCCAGTGCCGCTTCTGCTCCTCGGTGCCGTAGGCGAGCAGGTAGTGCGCGACGATGCCGTTGTGCAGGCTCTGGCCCCACGCGGTGTCGACCACCCTGGCCTGCTCCTCGATCAGCACGGCCTCGTGCGCGAAGGTGCCGCCGCCACCGCCGTACTCCTCCGGGATGGACAGGCAGAGCAGGCCGAGTTCGCCGGCCTTGTTCCACAGGTCGCGATCGACGTGGTGCTGGGCGATGTACTTGTCGACGTTCGGCGCGACTTCCTTCTCGAAGAAGGCGCGCGCGAGTTCGCGCAGCGCGTCCAGGTCGTCGTTCATCCAACACGACCGGTAGGCGGCCATCGAGACTCCTTAGGCTCGGTGTACTACTGGCGATACTTGTGACCAGTATTTACGGGTACAGTGTGTACCATCGGGTGCGCTGGGACAAGACGGAACTTCGAGCGCCGAGGACGTCGGATACGGTGAGCCGCGTGGGACGACAGCGCTGGACCGACACCGCCGAAACCCGCCGCTCGGGCGCGCGGGGACCGGGCGGCGTCGAACGCCGCCGCGCGTTGGTGGCGGCGGCCGTCGCGGCGATCGAGGAACACGGACCCGACGCCTCGATCGGGCAGATCGCCGACCGTGCCGGACTGGTGCGCACGCACGTCTACCGGCACATCGCGGGCAAAGAGGAACTCGACCGCGCGGTCGCGCGCCACGCGCACGCGGAACTCACCGCCCGCATTCGGGCCACCTTCGACGTCGACGGCACGCCGATCGACGTCATCCGCGCTCCCATCGCCGAACACGTCGCCTGGGCGGGGGAGCATCCGAATCTGTATCGCTTCCTCGTGGAGCGCAACTACCGCAGCGGCAACGAGGAGCCGCGCATCGGCGGCAGCGCCTTCGCCTCCGAGATCTTCACCGCCGCAACGCGATACATTCCGCGCTTCGGTTCGGACCGGGCCGCGGCGGAGCGGCTCATCATCGCGCTGCTCGGGTTGATCGACGCCTCCGTGCGCTGGTGGCTCACGCATCGGGAGAGCACGAGGGAGGCGCTGGTCGACCAGCTCACCGCCGAGGCGTGGCTGCTGATCGACCACCGGCTGCGCGCGCTCGGCATCGAGCTCGACCCCGCGGCGCGACTGCGGGACCTGCTGATCGCCGGAGAGGACTACCGCGGCGAGGCCGCCGTGATGTGAGGCCGCGATCAGGAACCGAACTTCCGCCGCGCGTGCGCGACGATCGCGTCGAGCCGGGCGTGATGCGCGCCCTTCCAATAGGTTTGGCCGCAGTCGACGCACTGCGCGAAGGTGTCGTAGGTCTGTTCGGTCTGGTCGGGCAGCCGCCCGCGCATGTCCGCCTTGTCGGCCTCGCGCAACAGGCCGTTGCAGGTGGTGCATCGCGTCCACGGGGCGAGGCCGGGTACGAAGCGGGAGAGCACGTCGTCGAGTTGTTCGGCGGGCTTGTGGCTGTAAACGTAGGCGCCCGAGTAGATTTCGCGTCGCCGTAGCAGTCCGCGATCGCGGGAGAGCAGGATCCGACGCTCGGCCGCCGAGCGCGTGGCCAGGGCGGCGTCCCCGATGTCGGGGTTCTCGTAGGCGGCGTCGATGCCGAGCAGGCGCAGCCGCCGCGCCAAGGTGCCCAGGTGGATGTCGAGCAGGAAGCGCACCGGCTCGGGCATCCGCTGCGGACGCGTCACCGCCAGCACCGCGAGCGAATCCCCGTGGACGGGCACGTACGCGGGTCCCACCGTCTCGTCGTTCACCACCAACGCTCCCACCTCGGTGAGCGGCGTCCCGAGTGACTCGACCACGTGCCCCACGGTCGACACCCCGTCGACGCGCACGGTCGACGGACCCCCGCGCAGCCCCGCGGCGACGAACAACGTCAGCTCGGCCGCGAACTCGACCGTGATCTCCCCGGTACTCACCAGCCAAGCATGCCAGGCTGGGTACTGTGAGGCAGCCCGGCGAGCTCGCCGGTCGCGCACGTAGCCGACGTACCGTCTGCACTCGCGCTCGATCGGGATGCGTATGCCAATGCCTTGGGCGAGCGTCTGGCGATACCCGGCGCGGCGCTTGTCTGTGGCCTCGGCCCCGCGCTGTCCCGGCGCCGGCGTGCATCGGTGTCTCGGTGCGGCCCCCTTTCGGCGCCGTGGCGCTGCGCCTTTCGCTGTCGCTGCCGTGCAGAGCCGTAAGTCGTCTGAGGATCGGCGCCCTATCGCTGCCGTGGCACGGCGCTCCCCATCAGCGCCTCGGCGAACTCGGCGAACTCCGCGCGGAAATCCACATAGGACGCGCGAAGTTCGCGGCCCGGCCAGTGCGGGGGCAGGAGCTCGGCGGGCAGCATCGGGTCGTTGAGGATGTGGCGCACGGTCGCGGCGGCGACTTCGAAACGGTCGCCGATGAATTCCGCCTGCGCCATCGCGGACAACAGTAACCGGGCGTTCTCGGCCCAGGCGTCCGGCCGGAAAAGCCGTTCGGCCAGTTCGCCGTCCGGTTCACCGGGATGGCCGGTGAACGCGGTCAGGCGGCGTGCCGCGCCGGCGGGGAACTCGGTGCCGAGATTGTCCGGGCGAGTCCACACGCCCTCGCGCAACTCGCCGAACTTCTTGGCGCGCAACATTTCCCGGAAAGCAGCCCGGTCGGTGGAGTCGTCCGCACCGACGGTGACGATGGCCAGCCGCCAAGTGCCGTCCCATGCGCCGGTGGGCGGGTGCATGGCCTCGTCCTGGCGGTGCTGGCGTTCGATCAGCCGCGGCGCGAGGCGGTAGGCGCTGTCGCGGCGCTCCAGATCGCCGCCCGCCACCATCCTGGTCAGCGCCGCGCGCACCGCCGACTCCTGGAGCCCGAGCCCGACCGCCACCCGCACGATCCAGCTCACCGGCGCCTCGGCGGGATGCGCGCCGAGCAGCGCGCTCAGGATCGCCGACCGCGCGGTGAGCTTGCGCACCGGCGTCCCACGCGAATCCATGCCCCGATGCTAACCACTTCCGGTTCCCGCACATCTCGTGCACGCCTCGCACAGCCACCGCCTGTGTGAGGCGTGTGGACGGGGTGTGGCAGCGGCAGGGTATTGCAAAGTTGTGGCGCGTGACGCAGGGTTGTAATAGTCGAGTTGGAGGACGGGGTGCGATGGCGACGCATGTGGTGACGAATCAGGTTCCGCCGTTGGTGGATTTCGACGCGGCCGAGCAGCCGGCGATTCTGGAGGCGCTGCGCAGGGCGGGGGCCGAGCGGGCCATCGAGGACGTGCGGTCGGTCGGGAGGCTGGCGGGCAGCGCCGAAGCCCAGGCGCTCGGCGACCTCGCGGAGGCGCACCCGCCGGTGCTGCGGACGCACGACCGCTACGGGCATCGGATCGACGAGGTCGAATACGACCCGAGCTATCACCGGCTGATGGAGTACGCGGTGGGCTTCGGCCTGCACGGCGCGCCGTGGGCCGACAGCGGTCCGAGCCCGCACCTGGTCCGCGCCGCGAAGATGAGCGTGTGGAGCCAGGTCGACGCCGGGCACGGGTGCCCGATCTCGATGACCTACGCCGTAGTGCCCGCGCTGCGCGCCAACGCCGAACTCGCGGCGCAGTACGAACCGCTGCTCGTGGCCAAGGAATACGATCCCGGCCTGCGGGTGCCGTCGACCAAACGCGGTCTTATCGCTGGCATGTCGATGACCGAGAAGCAGGGCGGCTCGGACGTCCGCGCGAACACGACGACCGCCGTGCCGGTCGCGGACGGCACGTACCGCCTCACCGGGCACAAGTGGTTCACTTCGGCGCCCATGTCGGACCTCTTCCTGGTGCTGGCGCAAGCGCCGGGCGGACTGTCGTGCTTCTTCGTCCCGCGCGTGCTGCCCGACGGCACCCGCAACACGTTCAATCTCCAGCGGCTGAAGGACAAACTCGGCAACCACTCCAACGCGAGCAGCGAGGTCGAGTACGACGACACCGTCGGCTGGCTGGTCGGCGAGGAGGGCCGCGGCGTGCCGACCATCATCGAGATGGTGAACCTGACCCGGCTCGACTGCACGCTCGGCTCGGCCTCCGGTATGCGCGCGGGCGTCGCCATGGCCGTGCACCACGCCACCCACCGCCGTGCTTTCGGCGCGCACCTGATCGACCAGCCGCTGATGCGCAACGTCCTCGCCGACCTGGCGCTGGAGGCCGAGGGCGCGACCACCGTCGGGCTGTGGCTCGCCGAGGTGACCGACCGGGCCGTCTCCGGCGACGAGACCGCCGATCGGCTTCGCCGGATCGCCTTGGCGGTCAGCAAGTACTACGTGTGCAAGCGCGGGCCGATGCACGCGGCCGAAGCGCTGGAATGCCTCGGCGGCAACGGGTACGTCGAGGAATCGCGGATGCCGCGGCTGTACCGGGAGGCGCCGCTGATGTCGGTGTGGGAGGGCTCGGGCAATGTGGCCGCCCTCGATACGCTGCGCGCGCTGGCCAAACAGCCGGAGACCCTCGGCGTCTTCTTCGACGAGGTCGAGTTGGCCCGCGGCGCGGACGCCCGGCTCGATGCCGCGGTCGACGACCTGCGCGGCCGATTCGCCGACTTCGACACGATCCAGTACCGCGCCCGCCGCATCGTCGGCGAGATGGCGCAGGTACTTCAGGCCTCGCTGCTGGTGCGCTACGGCCATCCGGCCGTCGCCGACGGGTTCGTCGTCAGCAGGCTCGGTCACGATCGCGGCGATGTGTTCGGAACCCTGCCCAACGGACTCGACACCGGGGCGATCATCGAACGCGTCACGCCCAAGTTCTGACCCGCACCCGTCCGATCCTCGAAGGGAATTCCCGTTGCCCGACTACACCGACCACGCAGGCACCCGTCCGGCCGCCTGGTACGAAGGCCTGACCGAAGGCAAGGACTCCTTGTTCGCCGACCGGGAGCAGGCGCCGTCCGACATCAGGTACCGAACACTGACCTACGAGGTCACCGATCGGGTCGCGCGCATCACCTTCGACCGTCCCGAACACGGCAACGCGATCACCGCCGACACCCCGATCGAGCTCGCCGCGGCGGTCGAGCGGGCCGACCTCGATCCGCGCGTGCACGTGATCCTGGTGTCCGGGCGCGGCAAGGGCTTCTGCGGCGGCTACGACCTGTCGATCTTCGCGGAGAACGGCTTCACGCCCGACGGCGGCGCGGCGCCGGTCGACGGCACCGTCCTCGACCCGGCAGTGCAGGCACGCAACCACAATCCCTGGGGCACCTGGGATCCGATGGTCGACTACCAGATGATGAGCCGCTTCAACCGCGGCTTCGCCAGCCTGCTGCACGCGAACAAACCGACCGTGGCCAAGCTGCACGGCTTCGCGGTGGCGGGCGGCACCGACATCGCGCTGTTCGCCGACCAGATCATCTGCGCCGACGACACCAAGATCGGCTACCCGCCCACCCGCGTGTGGGGCATCCCGGCGGCGGGCATGTGGGCGCACCGGCTCGGCGACCAGCTCGCCAAGCGGCTGCTGTTCACCGGCGACTGCCTCAGCGGCAAGCAGGCCGCCGAATGGGGTCTCGCCGTCGAATCGTGCCCGGCCGACGAACTCGACGAGCGCACCGAGGCGCTGGTCGCCCGCATCGCGCGGATGCCGGTCAACCAGCTCATCATGGCCAAGCTCGCGCTCAACAGCGCGCTGCTCGCGCAAGGCGTGGCCAATTCGGGCATGGTCAGCACCGTGTTCGACGGCATCTCCCGGCACACCCGCGAGGGCTACGCCTTCCAGTTGCGCTCGGCCACCGTCGGATTCCGCGAGGCCGTGCGCGAGCGCGACGAACCGTACGGCGACTGGAAACGCGCGCAGTTCCGCGCATCCGGTGAGGAGGACGCCGAGCACTGACCGTTCAATCCGGCAGCTGACGCATCTCCAGCAGGGTGAGGCCGAGATTGTCGATCATGGCCAGAATGGCGCGCATCGCCGTGGGATCGGACACCGGCCCGAACAGCGAGGTGGTGCCGCTGCTGGACGGCGCGGCATCGAGATCGGGGAAGGCGGCCACGGCGCGGTCGGACAGCTCGCCGTCGATGATGAACTGGTATCTGGTCGGGACCGGCATGGCTCTCCTCCCTGTGGTTGCGCGATGGTCGAGTCTGCCGCGCCGCGCGCGTGGCTCACCTCACACACCGCGGATGAGATTTCCGGAAAGGCGAGCGCGCGTGGTCAGAGCACGCCGCTGCGCCGGGCGTAATCGAGCGCCGCGACGCGGGAGTTCGCGCCGAATTTCGCGTAGATCGACCGCAGATGCGTTTTCACGGTATTGATCGAGACGCCGAGGTCGGCCGCGATCTGTTGCGCGGTCCGGCCCGAGGGAAGGTGTTTGAGCACGGTCATCTCGGCCTCGGTCAGCGCCGGGTGCGTCGAGTTCCTCGCGGCGTTGCGATTCTGCCGGACGATATCGCCGAACGCGTCGAGGCGACCGAATCGGCCCGCGTACACGTCGAGCAGTTCTATCGCGTTCGGAACGTCGAGGAAGGGACGGACCAGGTGATCGACCGCGGCGTCCCGCAACGCGTTCTCCAGACCGCTGTGCGCCTTCGCGCCGTTGCCGAGGCTGTGGTGTGCCGACGAGTACAGCAACCATCCGGTGATCCGGGTGGACGGCCGCACGGCGCCGGCGCACTCGAGCAAGGGCTCGAGCAGCGCCAGCGCGGCCTGGCTGTGCTCGGCCGTCTCCGCCACCGCGGCGCGGGCCACGACGACGTCGGGCAGGTCGCCCAGCAACTGCTGTGCCCGTTCGGCCAGCAGCTGCGCGGCCAAGGGTTCGTGCACGCTCAGCAGGGCCCACACCACGTGCGGAATCACGGTGGCGGTCACGCCGGGCACGCTGTTCTTGTCGAGCAGCAACTGCGTACTGCGCCGCAGGTCGTCGATGGCGGCGCGCTTGTCGGCGGCCTGTTCGACGGCCAGTAGTTGTCCGATCACGTAACCGTGCCATCCGGCCAGCGGGCTCGCCGACCCGTCCTGCACCGCGTGACGGGTCAGCGCCGCCGCGACGTGCGCCCGATCGGGCTGCTCGCCGCGCAGGTAGGCGGCCACGCCTGCGGCCGTCATCGCCTGTGCCGCATCCGGTGTGTCGTTCAGGTCGTGCTCGGCGGCGACGACGAGCGCCTTGGCCGCCCTGTCCCGCATCGAGGCGGTGGCCTCGCGTCCGCAGGCGATGAAGGTGAGGCGGGTGAGCGCGCGCAGCGCCAGGCGCGGATGGCCGGTGTGCGATGCCAGCGCGAGACCGCGCAGCAGCACCTCCTCGCCTCGGTCGAGCTGTCCGCCGACCACCATCGCGGTGGCCGACTGAATCGCCAGGTAGCAATCGATATCGGGGTTGCCGGTCGGCGCGGCGTCCATGGCGAGATCGCCCGACACCGATCCGGTGGCGACGGCGGCATCCACCGTCGCGGCGAGGGTCAGCGCGTCGATCCAGTGTGCGGGCACGAACGAGGGCCGGTCCCGGCGCGAGCCCGCGACATCCAGGTAGGCCAGCGCGTCGGCGGCGCTGCCGTGGAAGAGCGCGTCGAGGACGCGCAACAGCCACACGAACGGGTCGTCGAGCAGGCTCGGCCGCGCGCGGTGCAGCTCACCGAACAGCGCCGCGCCGTCTCCGTCGAGGACCATCGTCGTCCCGCATTCGGCGAGGAACTCGCGCAGGTGCCGCGGATCGGCGACGGCGAGTAGATGCGTCAGCGCGTGACGCGGCAGCCCGGCGGCGCGCAGCGCGTTCGCGGTCCGCAGGTGCAGTTCGGAACGGGCCCGCGCGCCGAGGCGGTTCACCTCGGCGAGGAAGTACGCCCGGAGCATCGGGTGGAAGGTGAACCAGATGTCGTCGCCGCGCGCGATCGAGGTGAGCGGGAAGTTCATCCGGTCCAGTTCGTACAGCGTGAGTGCGGACCCGCCGCCGATCAGGTCGTCGGCCAGCCGCTCGGTGAACGAGTCGGGAACGCTGGTGTAGGTCAGGAACAATCGCACGTTCAGCGGCAGGGCGCCGATCAGTTCGCCGACCAGGAAGTCGGAGACGGCGCGCGGCGGCCGGGCCAGCACGGCCAGCGCCGCGGACCGGTCGGGATTGGCGGCCAAGTACATCGCGGCGATGCGGACGAGCGCGGCCCACCCGTGGGTCAGGTCGAGGACCGTGGCGAGTTCGGACTCGTCGAGTTCGCAGTGGTGTTCGCGGCACAGCGCGGCGATCTCCGCGCCGGACATCGCGAGGTCCGTTGCGCCCCAGCGGGTCGATCGCTCGGTCAGCCCGAGCAGATGCCAGCGCAGCGGCGGGGCGAAGCGGCCGGACACCACGGTGGTGACCGTCGGCGGCGCGTGCAGCAGGAAGTGTTCCAGCCCGGCGAGGGCGAGCGGTCCGGTGACGAGGTGGGCGTCATCGATGACGATCACGGTCGGTGTTCCACGTGCGGTCAGCGTCTCGACGAGCTGTGCCGCGTCGAAGCCGGGAGCCTGGACGGACGGGCGTTGCGGCGGTTTCGGCAGCCCCAGCTGGTCGCGCAGCGTCTGCCACAGTGCGGCACCGGGTTCGGGATGCTCGGACACCGAGACCCACCCGAGCGCCGGACGCCGGGCCGTCCGCGCCCGGAGCCGGCTCGCCCAGTCGGCGAGCAGGACGGTCTTGCCGCTCCCGGCGGGCGCGCAAACCACCAGCACCCGCAGTTGGTCGCCCGTGAGGAAGGCGTCGAGTCGGTCGATCAGCGTCGATCTGGCAATCGGCGCCGACGAGAACGTCGGCATTTCCGAAGGAATTCCGCTGTCGTCAGCGGAGATCGAACGTAGAGCAGGGCCGTGCGAGATGGTCACCGTGCCTCCTGGACCGACTGCCGACATAATTTTTCGCGCCTGGCTCAGGAATCTCTGTATTTCGGTTTTCATACTAAAGGTGTCCGGAAGGGAAATAGCGACGGCGCATCCGAATTTCGTGTGGCACGGATCGGAGCATGCACTGGCGTGTCATCGGAGAGATATCACCGCCCGGCATGCGAGGCTTGTCCGGTTGTACCCACGGAAAACGGAAAGGAGACACGATGACCCTCGGTTCCGCCGTGCTCGATCTGGTTACTACGGTGTTCGGAGTCCTCATGGATGTCATCGAGCTCGTCACCGGCTCAGCGGATTAAGAGTCCGGGCGAAGCTGGAGCGCGGGGAGGGGTGTGCGCCCCTCCCCGCGTCCGCGTCACCCCCGCGCGCGGAAAGCGTTCGTGTGGTGGGAGTACAGGTTCAACAGCCCGAGGACCTGCCCGTCCGAGACGAGCGGATGACAGTACAGCGACCGTATGTCGAGTTCGCGCAGGTGGGCGCAGTAGTCGCGCCAGCGCGTCTCCTCGGCCAGATCGGTGATCAGCATCCTCTTGCGCGTCCGGATGACGTCCATGCCAGGCGAATCCGGGAAGTCGGCGAGGGCCTGCTCCAGTTGCGCGGCCTGCCGACTCGACCAGCCGACGACTTCGAGGCCGTCGAGGCCCCAGGCCGTGATGCCGACCAGGGGGTGGTTGGGCAGCAGGCGCGCTATGTTCGCAGCGGCCTGCGCGGGTATCGCCGATGACTTGTTCGGGAAAAGACCGACTGAACCGGGGAAATTCGTCGAAATGGGTCGGGTATCGAGCATTCGGACACCTCACTCCACGGCGCGCACCGGCGGCAGGGCCACACGGGCCGACCTGCTGGTGTCTCCGGACGCGCCGACTTGCTACCACCTTGGAGCTGCCCTATCGGCAGCTTCGCCTCGCCCGTCCCCCGAACGGGCTCCTGCCACCCCGGTGTGACCGGTGGTGGCGTGAACGGTTGTGCGCCTGGGTCTCTCGAACCGCTGCCCAGGGCTTCCGGAGAGAACCGTTCACCTTCACGCGGGTCACATGCCACCGTGCGGCGATGTGACGGCCACCACATTAACACCGGGTGGTCGGTTCGGGTTCGGGTTTTCGCGGCCGAATCCGACCAACTGGCACGAGCATGTTTCGGTTTACGGCCGAGCGCAGTGTCGCAGCATCTGTCTCAGTCGCGCGTCGGTCAATTAGTAACAAGAACTGCTGATCCCTACGAAAATCGCGCCGAAAGGGTGGCGCGACACTCGATCGATTGCGACTGTCTGGGTCACACTTCTACGGTCGCGTAGGAAACAACTTCTACGCCCGAGTAAGTCACGGGAGACCTCGCCAACCAGTCGGTGGCCTGGCTTTCCGTGTGCTCCGACGAAGGGGACGCAGTCACGTGAGCTTGCCTGGACGTGCTCACCATGAGCCCGTTGACCGGCGCGATCTCGGGATTCGCCCCCACGAGGGAGCTGGCTCCGCTGCTGGCCACCTATGACCACTGCTTCCACCAGTTCCTCGACCCCGTCGACGTCGCGTTCTCGGCGCTGAAAGTGGCCGTGTTCGTGCTGCTCTCGACGTTCGTGTAGTGCTACTCCGGGTTCGTCGCCTCGGACGGCCCCGAGGGTGAACTCGCTGTCGGAGACGCTGGTCAGGCGGTCCAAGGCGACGGTGTCTCGCTCAGCGCGCTGATCACCCAGGCCGCGGATCTGGCGAATGGCCAGGGCGCTCGTCACTGGGTTGGACGAGCAGGGCGAGATGCTGAGGGTGGCCTTCGATCGGATCGCCGTCGACCGACCGGCTCGTGAGTCTGGTCGCGGAAATCCAACCGGGCATGGCCCGGGCCCAGCAGTACGCGACCACGGCCCGTGCCCGCGCTGCCACTATCCCGCACGCGCGTATCTGGTCACCACGGTCTTCGACGATGGCACGCACAGCGCGGCCACCGTCGCGACTTGCGATCTGACCTGCGGGTGGAGCGGCCCGGCCCCGCTGACCGCCATGACTCCGATTCCGTGCGCGAAACAAGCTGCGCCACAACGAGAATCACATAATCCAGCGCGGAGGATACCTCCCAGCCGACCCCGATGAGGCGTATTGTTCCAGGTGACCAACTTTCCGTCTTTCTTTCTTCCGATTGCCCAGTGACATCGCGGCGCCGTCGCTCGATACTCGGCAGCATCGGTTGATAGCTACTGCACGGCAACGTCGCTGGCGGAACGGAGTGGACATGCTCGCACATCCCTGTCCGGACGGCGAACTGCTCGGCCAGAGCGGCGATGCCGGGGTCGTCGCGAAATTCACCGACCGCGCCTTGCGCCGGTTCGCCCAGACCGTCGAAGGTCTCCCCGAGGCCACCCTGGAAGAGATCCTCGCGGTGGTGGACCTCTTCCGTGTGGCCGAAGGCATTCACATCGGCGTCGGCGACGTCTGAAGCCGGTGCTGCCGCGCGTGTCCGCTACGACCGGCGGCGCGCGCGGTTCCCGGTGGACGCGCGGCGGCGTGCGCCCTCCGCGGAGGGCGGTCGGTGCTCGGCCGCCACGCGGTTGTCGGTCGCGTCACGGAACAGCGCGACGGGCGGACCGTCGCCGATCGCGAGGGCGGCGAGCCGTTCGCCGTTCGCCGGGTCCAGATCCGCGGGGACGCCGACGACGGGGGAGAGGTCGATGCCTTCGCCCGGCCCGAGCACGCGCAAGCCGCGGTCGGCGCAGAATCCGTCGAGATCGGCGTCGGCGGTGAACGAGCCGTACATCAGCCGGACGCGTCCGGCGGCCGCGCGGTCGGCGGCGCAGCGCAGCAGCTTCGCGCCGACGCCCGCGTTGCGGAACTCCGGCTCCACCGCGAGCACGCCCACCTTCATGAGGCCGACGAGGGCGCGGGCCTGCGCGGTGGTTCCCCAGGGCTGGAGGCGTTGCACCACAAACGCTTCCGGTCCCGCGTAGAGCCCGCCGATGACCTCGCGATCGCGCTGGGCGACCAGGACCAGGCTGCGCGCGGCGACCGCGCCCGTCAGCCCGCCCCGGCCCGCGGCCGCCGAGATCGCGCGGACACGCGAGGGCGCCATGCCGGAGGCGAGCAGGCCGCGCCGCTGCGCCTGCGCGAGCTCCTGGCCGTAGCCGCCCAGTGGCGTGTCGCCCATGCCTGCCATGGCGCACCACCGCCGGTAGTTGCCCTCGATCTCCGCCGCCGACGCGTACGAGATCGTCACTCGCTCTGGTGAACTCATGTGCACAACACCTCATCGCTACCGTGGGACCGGCCGTCGGCGCCGTGATCCCCCGGGGCGGACTCGCGTCCGCCGAGCGCGCCGATCGTGCCCGCTCGATCGCGGCGATGACCGCCGCGTGCGCCACGGTTCGCCGTGGCGCCGACCTGGCGCCACTCAGTGTACAGTTGTGCACCGAATCTTGTGGTGTTCGGTAAGGGCGCCCGCCCCCGTCGGCACGGGTAGGTCAGCTCACCAGGCCTCGGCGAGCCAGCAGCGGTTCGATCTCGGGGGCGCGTCCGCGGAAGGACTCGAAGGCGGTGAGCGGATCCACCGAGCCGCCACGGGAGAGCAGTTCGCGCCGGAAGATCTCACCTTTCTCGCGGACGGGCGCTGCGCCGTCCTCGAACCACCGCACGGTGTCCGCGTCCAACACCTCGCTCCAGATGTAGGAGTAATAGCCCGCCGCGTAGCCGCCGGAGAAGATGTGGGCGAAATACCCGGTCCGGTACCGCGGCGGGATCGTCGCCATGGCCACGCCCGCTTTCTCGAGCGCCTGCTCCTCGAACGCCTCGGCGTCGACGTCGGTCAGCGCGTCGGGACCGGGGACGCGGTGCCACGCCCAGTCCAGCAGCGCCGCGGCCAGGTACTCGACGGTGCGGAACCCCTCGCCGAATCGCCCGGCCGCCGCCATCCGTTCGACCAGCTCGGCGGGCATCGGCTCACCCGTCTCGACGTGCTTGGCGTAATTGGCCAGCACCTCCGGCCTGCTCATCCACATCTCGTTGACCTGCGAGGGGAATTCGACGAAGTCGCGCGGCACCTCGGTCCCGGCGAAGAAGGGGAATCGAACATCCGAGAACAGGCCGTGCAGGGCGTGCCCGAACTCGTGGAAGAGCGTCCGGACGTTGTCCCAGGTGAGCAAGGCGGGCGCACCTTCGGGTGGCTTCGCGATGTTCAGGTTGTTGACCACCACCGGCCGCGTGCCGAGCAACCGGGACTGGCTGACCAGCTCGTTCATCCACGCTCCGCCGCGCTTCGACGGCCTGGCGAAGAAATCGGCGAGGAAGAGTCCCAGCGCGCCGCCGTCGGCGTCGAACACCTCGAAGACGCGGACCTCCGGGTGATAGCCCACCAGATCGTCGCGCTCCGCGAAGGTGATTCCGTAGACCTGCTCGGCGGCGAAGAAGACGCCGTCGCGCAGCACCCGCTCGAGTTCGAAGTAGGGGCGCAGCGCCTCGGTGTCCAGCGAAAACCGTTCCGCCCTGAGCTTTTCCGACTCGAACTGCCAATCCCATGCGCGCAGGTCGGCGTCCGCGTCGTCCGCGCGCATGGCCGCGGTGAGCTCCGCCGCCTCCCGTTCGGCATTGGCGATCGCAGGCGGTACCAGCCGCCCGAGCATGTCCTCCACCGCACCCGCGGTCTTCGCGGTCTGGTCCTCCACCGCGTACGCCGCGTGGTCCGGGTAGCCGAGCAGCGCCGCCCGCTCGGCCCGGAGGGCGGCGATGCGAACGGCCAGGGCGGCGTTGCGGCTGTCCGGGCCGAACCCGCGCCCGAGCGAGGCCGCCAGCATCCGGCGTCGCACGTCGCGGTCGGCGAGCTCAGCGAGAACAGGCTGGTTCGAGACGTTCTGGAGGGGCAGCGCCCACGCGTTCTCCCGGCCCAGCGAGCGGGCGTTCTCGGCAGCGGCGGACACCGCTGCGGACCCGAGACCGGACAGCTCCTCCTCGTGCTCGACCACGAGCGTCGCCGCGTTTGTCGCCGCAAGCAGGTTCTGGCCGAACTCGGTTGCCGCTGTGGTCAATTCCGCGTTGAGCTCGCGCAACCCGGCCTGACCCTCGGTGTCCAGCCGCGCGCCCGCCCGGACGAACCGGATGTGGTACTGCTCCAGCAGTCGCGCTTCCTCGGCCTCCAGCCCGAGCTCCGTGCGCCGCTGATACAGCGAGTCGATCCTGGCGAACAACTTCGGATCGAGGTACACGGCATCCCGGTGCGCGGCCAGCCGCGGGGAGATCTCCGCCTCGATCGCCTCGATCCGCTCGCTCGAATCCGAGCTCACGACATTGAAGAACACATTCAGCACCCGCGTCAGCAGCGCACCCGAACGTTCCAGCGCCACAACGGTATCGGCGAAGGTCGGCGTCCCTCCGTCCACCGTGATCGCCCCGATCTCGGCCAACTGCTCCGCCATCCCCCGCTCGAACGCGGGCAGATAATGCTCGTCGCGGATCTCCGCGAACGGCGGCAGCTCGTAGGGCAGCGCACTGCGCTCGAAGAACGGGTTGCTCGTCATGGGTGAACTCTATGCCCGCCCGGCACACCGCGGACAAGGGTTTCCCGCACGCCCGACCGAACGACGAGGCTGGGGCACACCGTCTGTCCTGGCAGTTATACGGCCGCGAATCGAATGTGAGGTGTGTAACAAGCAAGCTGCTGCGGCCGAATAGCACTGCGTCGCCGCTCGATTGCGGTGCCGATGCAATGGGGGTCAGCATCTGGACCGGCTGAACCCGACTGACTGTGATCGCGTGTGCCGAATCGAAGAGGGGTTCTCAGCTGTGACATCTCCGATGCTGTCCAAGGGCCAGAATGTGCCGCTTCCGGACGATGTCGATCGCATCGACGTCGTCATCGGATGGACCGAATCGGAAGTCGAGGTCGACGCGTCTGCGCTGTTGCTCGGTGCAGGCCGGAAGGTCGGTTCCGACGCCGACTTCGTCTTCTACAACCAGCCCGAATCGCAGGACGGCTCGGTACGGTTTCTCGGTACCAGTGCAACCGAGGAGGGCGCGCAGGCACGGATCGCGATCGACTTGTCGTCCGTTCCGAACACCGTCCACATGGTTGCCCTCGCGGGCAGCGTCGGCACCGGAACGTTCGGGGAACTGGGCAAACTCGCGCTGCGGGTGGTTGACGCTGCTGGCTTGTCGCTGGCGGAGTATGTCACTGCGGATGCCACCACGGAGTCGGCCTTCGTCTTCGGGGAGATCTATCGCCGAGAGGGCGAGTGGAAGGTCCGTGCGGTCGGGCAAGGGTGGGAATCCGGGCTGGCAGGTTTGGCAAAGGACTTCGGTGTCGACGTCGACGACGCCGAACACGAAACAGCCACTGCGGAACCGGACGCGCCGAACGTGAGCGAACCGGTGCCATCCGCCATCGTCGCCGATCCCGTCAGCCGCGCTGAGCAGGCGCCTGCGTCGAACGCGCGGACTTCCGGGGTGAGGCGAGGCGTGCGCACAGCCAAGCGGGCCATCAAGAAGGCCAAGCCGATGGAGTTCGAGCTGGCAGAGTTGGACACCTGGCAACCGGCCCGACTGTTCTCGGTGGTCGGTGTCGGTGCGGGGGAGGAACAGGAGCGTCGCGCCACATCGGCCCTGATTGCCGCGATGCAGGCCGTCCGGCCGTTCGCGCGTGCGGTGTGCGCCAGGATGGGCGCTCCGGTCGGCGCCTTCGAGGGGTATGTCGAGGTGCAATACGAACGAGGCGAATCGAAGGTCATCCCGGACGCAGTCCTGAGGGTGTCGCGAGGCGGCAGGGTGTGGACCGCGCTGCTCGAGGTCAAGACCGGAAACGGGAAGCTCAAGCGTGACCAGCTCGAGAGCTATCTCGATGTGGCACGCAAGAAGAAGTACGACGCGGTGGTCAGCTTGTCGAACGATGTCCCGGCAAGTCCCGGCGAGCTTCCGGTCGAAGTCGACCGGCGCAAGCTGGCCAAGGTCGCCCTGCGGCATCTGTCGTGGGCGGAAGTGGCTCACGAGGCGCGAATGCTGCTCTCACACGGCGGCATCGACAACGAGCTGCACGCCTGGATACTGAGCGAGTTCCTGCGTTACCTCGACCACCCGCGTTCCGGGGCAGCCGAGTTCGTCGACATGGGACGACACTGGGTGTCGGTGCGTGACGCCGTGACTGCAGGCACCTTGCGAGCAGGCGACCAGAAGGCATTTGCCGTCGCCGACACCTGGGTCTCGTTGTCGCGGCACCTCGCCTTGCGGCTGACCGCCGAGCTCGGCGTCACGGTCAAGCACGTCTTGCCTCGTCGGCACCGCTCCGAGCCCGCTGTCCGCAACGCGGCGGTCGCTGAGCGGCTGGCGGCGGACGGAACGTTCGAAGCGGTGTTGCGCATTCCCGACACCGCGGGAGATCTGGTCGTGGTCGCGGACGTACGCACGAACAAGGTTCGCTGCCGCACCGTTCTCGATGCGCCGAACGAGGGATCGGCAGGTCGACGAATGTCGTGGCTGCTGAGGCAATTGGAGGACGCACCGGGGGACGTCCAAGTCGAGGCCGTCTTCTCGGAGCGCGGCAATGAAGCATGCGAGCACCTCGCGACGGTCCGTGCGAATCCGAAGGTGCTGACCGATGGTCGATCGGGCGTGATCGTGTCGTTCTCGTTGGAGCAGACGTTCCCGATGGGCAACCGGCGATCCGGAACGGCGGCTAGTTTCATCGCCAGCGTGACCTCGGCGACCGATACCTTCTACGGATCGATTGTGCAGCCGTTACGCGGGTGGGTGCCCGCCGCGCCGAAACAGCCGGAGTCGGCGCAGTCCGATATCGCAGTCTCCACGGACGCATGACATCTCGAGATGCGGGGAATGCCCACGTCTAGTCAGCCGGGGCGCGGGGCTATCGTGGAGGTGTGGGCGTCATCGGTGAGCTGTTCCCGAGTAAGAAGCTGACCGACGAGGGCAGTGCGGACAGCGATGGACAGGTGTACGAACCGCGGGTCGACGTGGATCTGGACGCGGGCGTGGTGCGGCTGTCTCGCCCCGCACGCGTGGAGGACGAGCTGAGCGAGTGAACTCGCGTCGCCCGGCGGGTTGTTGTTGTATCACTTCGCCTTGCGCGATCAGGCCGTGACCTCGGGACTCATGTTCGACTGGTGGTCCACAGTGCGCTGATCGGCAGGCAGGACAGGCCGTCGCCGAATGGAAGTTGCTGGTCACCGCAGTAGAGGACGAAGCCGGCGTGAAAACGTTCGCCCAAACGACGTTGCAGCACGCGTAAGCCTCGGAAGTCGTCGGTTCGAATTGTCTCGGCTGCTTTGACTTCTATGGCGACGATCCGCCCGGCATCGTCCTCGAGAACAGCGTCGACTTCGTAACCGTCTCGGTCGCGGTAGTGATGAAGCGGAGCCATGGTCTGGCTCCAAGTGAGCCGACAAGGTTGCTGTCGATCTGCCGAAGGTTTGGGCGTTGTTTTGCCGAGAGGTATGCCGTCGATCTGCCGAAGCGAGTGCCGACGATCTGCCGACCGTATTGCCGTCGATCTGCCGATCGCTCGTCGGCCGCGAAAGCGCGAGATCGACCGCGAGCGGGTGCCGAAGGAGTGACGCGCGGAGGACGAGCCGAGCGAGTGAATTCGCGCCGTCGGCGGTCGAGTTGCGTCGTATCACTTCGCAGTGGTCCGACCGGGCCGTGACCCCGGCTGGGACGTCGATCAGCCGTCGGTCTGCCGATGGGTGGACGCGCTTCGTTTGCGGCGGAGGGCGGCGGACGAACGAGCGGACAGCTATCGTCGTCGGCGGAGCCGGTTTTCGGGCGCCGGCCCGGTTCGATGAGGGCCTGGCTCCCTTGCACCTCAGGCGGTTTCGGCGAGGGCGGGGCGGGGTTGGCGTCGGGTGAGGAGCCAGCCGACGATGGTCGCGAGCGGGAACATCAGGACGCCGTAAACGGCTGCGGGTACGGCCATTTCGGTGCTGTCGAGGACGCTGATGGCGATGGTGATCGCGATGGTGCTGTTGTGGATGCCCACCTCCATGGAGCAGGCGATGGCCTGGCGGTCGTCGACGCCGAGCCACCGGGGGACGAAGTAGCCCGCGGTCAGGCTGACGAGACAGAACAGCGTCGTGACCGCGCCGACGTCCAGGGCGTAGTCGACCAGGTTGTCCCGCTCGGCGGCCATGGTGCCGACGATGACGAGCAGGAGCGTCAGCGCGGACCCGATGCGCACCGGCCGATCCATGCGATCGGCGAAGTCGGTGGACAGCCGCCGCACGGCCATCCCGATCGCGACCGGAACCAGCACGATGGCGAACACCTGGACCACCTTGCCGAATTGCAGGCCGACGGTGCCCGCGCCCTGCTCGGGTTCGAAGTAGTCGATCGCGAAGTTGGTCGCCAGCGGCACCGTGACCACCGCGATGATCGAATTGACCGCGGTGAGCGACACATTGAGCGCGACGTCACCGCGGAACAGGTGGCTGAACAAGTTCGCGGTGGTCCCGCCTGGCGAGGAGGCGAGCAGCATCATGCCGACCGCGAGGATCGGCGGCAGATCGAACAGCAGCACCAAACCGAACGCGGCGACCGGCAACACCAGCAGTTGACAGGTGAGCGCGATCGCGACGGTCTTCGGGTTTCGTGCGATCCGGGTGAAGTCCGCGACCGTCAGCGACAAGCCGAGGCCGAACATGATCACCGCCAAAGCGAGCGGCAGGGCGACGGATACGAGCGGAGAGTCCATATTCTTCCTCGACATTCCGCGGGTAGGGCCCGCATCTGAGACCAATTCGTCTCAGAATGAATGGAGGGTAGCGGGATGTGACCTACGTCGCAACCAGTTCGGAGCGAATCGGGCCGCCTGGGAACGAGAAACCCCTTCCGGGCGAGCGGAAGGGGTTTCGGCATCCGACCCCGGGGTCGTCGGAGATTCCTACTTGCCGGAACCGCTCGCCGACAGCGAGCTCAGCAGGCAGCCCCAGTGCGGAGCGCCGCCGGGGCAGCCCGGATTGGCGACCTGCTCGGACTGCTGGGCCGGTTCGGCGGGCTCCAGCGGGATGGCCGACGCGGGCACGGCTGTGGCCAAGGGGGCCAGCAGGATGGCGCCGGTGAGCATGCCGGCGCGAAGGTACTTGCGCATCGAGAGATTCCTTTCGAGCGGCGAGGGGTGGCCGCTGCCGGAGACGCTATCGATGGCGATGGTCGCGGACAGACGAGGAAAGGTGGGCCACCGAAACTGGGGTCGGCGTACCAGCGTCTTCGCGCGATGCGTCCATCGACCGGGCATTACCGCTTTTCGCGGCCACCGATCTTGCACAATCGGTATATGGCCAAGCCCTGCTTGCTCTTGCAGTTGCGGCCCGAGCGTGCCGCGGCGGACGACGAGTATCGCGCGATCCTGCGCGCCGGCCTGCTCGACGCCGGCGATGTGGTGCGGGTGCAGATGGACGAGGAGTTCCCGCATATCGAGCTGGACGACTATTCGGCGGTCATCGTCGGTGGCGGGCCGAGCAACGTCAGCAGCCCCGACGCCGACAAGTACGACTATCAGAAGCGCTTCGAGCCTCGGCTGAAGAAGCTGATGATCGAGATCATCGGCCGCGACTTCCCGTATTTGGGCGCCTGCTACGGGCTGGGCATTCTCGCCGACGCGCTCGGCGGGAAGGTCGGCGACGACCGCTACGGCGAGACAGCGGGCGCGCAGACCATCGAGCTCACCGAGCACGCCGATGACGACCCGCTGCTGCGTGATCTCCCGCAGTTGTTCCGCGCCTTCGTCGGGCACAAGGAGGCCTGCCAGGAGGTGCCCCCGGAATCGACCTTGCTGGCGGGCTCGTCCGGCTGCCCGGTGCAGATGATCCGGACCGGGCAGAACGTGTACGCGACCCAGTTCCACCCCGAACTGGATGGCGAGGGCCTCGCGATCCGCATCGATGCCTATCGCCACGCCGGGTATTTCGCGCCGGAGGAAGCGGACTACCTCACCGAACTCGGCCACCGCGAATCGATCACGGTGCCGCCCGAAATTCTGCGCCGATTCGTCACCCGATACCGCAGCGACTAGGTGAGGCGCGGCTCGGCGTCGAACCGGAGATTCGCTCCTGGGCCGTCCGAAGCTACCTCCAGGCGATCCACCACGGTCTGTGACCTGCATCGCCTCCGAGATCGGCGTGGATGTCCCGACGCCGCGGCTGCGTCTCGACCGCCTCGTCGCCGACCGCCCCGTGCCGGTCGGGTGTCTGGGTCACGTTGCCCTGTGGCTAAGATCTGGCAATCGTTGAGGCAGGCCCCTGCCTGGGCATATGTCGCTGACACGTCACGACGTCGCGACCTGTGGTCTGATAGGGGCCGAAATTGCCCCGACAAATCGATTCCTTCTTGCTTTGTTCGACACCGGGCCGCCCGACGGCGGACCGGATCCGGCCGGGTTCGTGGGTCTCGACGAAACCCGTCGGCTGGATGTGAGAAGGATGTTGTACTCGGATGGATGGAGTTCGTCGTGCTGTTCGGGGTCGAATTCGTCGCAGGTCGAGTAATCCGCTCTTCGTTCAGCTGCTGACGGCCACGGTCGAGTCCGCGCCCGATTCGATAGCGATCTCCTATGACCCCACCGGTGCACCGGGCGCCCGGCGCGAACTCAGCTACACCGAGCTGGACCAGGCTTCGTCGCGGCTGGCGCGTGAACTGATCGACCGCGGCGTGGGTCCCGGCGATGTCGTCGCCGTCGGCTTCACCCGTTCGATCGAGTCGGTGCTGGCCGTCTGGGCCATCGCCAAGACCGGGGCGGCCTACGCACCGGTCGACCCCGCCCTGCCTCCGGAGCGGATCGCCTATCTCGTCGCCGACTCCCGCGCCGTGCTCGGCCTCACCGACTCCACGCATCGCCCGCGGCTCGGTGACGGCGTCGAATGGTTCGAGCTCGACGATCCGCAGCACGCGGAGCGGATCGCGGCACGGCCCGCGCACCCGATCTCCTACGTCGACCGGGTGCGCGCGCTGAGCCAATTGCATCCGGCCTACGTCATCTACACCTCCGGCTCGACCGGTCGCCCGAAGGGCGTCGTCGTGACGCACGCCGGTCTCGCGAGCCTCGTCACCGCCGTCCGGGAGCGCTACGCGGTGGACGCTGGTGCGCGGGTCCTGCACGTGTGCTCGCCGAACTTCGACGTCTCGGTGCTCGAACTGCTGCTCGCCTTCGGCTCGGGCGCCACGCTCGTGGTGTCGCCGCCGACGGTGTTCGGCGGCGCCGAGCTCGCCGACCTGCTCCGCCGCGAGCGCGTCACCCACCTGCTGATCACGCCCGCCGCGCTGGAGTCGGTCGATCCGGCCGGGCTCGACGCGTTGCAGGTGGTGGTCGTCGCCGGTGACGCGTTCGGTCCCGCGCTCGTCGAGCGGTGGGCGGTCCCCGGCCGGTCGTTCTACAACGGCTACGGCCCCACCGAGGCCACCATCCTCGCGACCGGAAGCACCGCGCTGGAGCCGGGCCGGCCGATCACCATCGGCGCCGCCCTGCCCGGCGTCGGCGCGGTGGTGCTCGACGCGCGGTTGCGTCCGGTGCCACCCGACGTGACCGGCGAGCTGTACCTGTCCGGTCCCGCGCTGGCGCAGGGCTACCTGGGGCGGGCAGCGCTCACGGCGGAGCGATTCGTGGCCGGTCCGTTCGGCGGGGAACCAGGCGCGCGCATGTATCGCACCGGTGACCTGGTGCGCCGCACCGCGGACGGCGACTTCGAATACCTGGGCCGCACTGACTTCCAGGTGAAGATCCGCGGCTTCCGCATCGAACTCGGTGAGATCGACGCCGCGCTCACCGCCCACCCCGATGTCGACTACGCCGCGACGCTCGGCAAGGTCGCACCCTCGGGCGCCACCGTGCTGGTTTCGTATGTGCTTGCCAGGGAAGGCGTTTCGCTGGACTTCGGCGAACTGTCCCGCTTCGCGGGGGCCGCGCTGCCTGGCCACATGGTGCCGTCCGCGTTCGTGACGCTCGACGCGATCCCCTTGACTCCCAACGGAAAACTCGATCGGCAGTCCTTGCCCGAGCCGGTGTTCGAGGCGGTGTCGCGTGCACCGCAGGGTGAGGTGGAATCCCGCATCGCCGAACTGTTCGCCCAGGTGCTCGGTGTGCGGCGGGTCGGGGCGGAGGATTCGTTCTTCGCCGCGGGCGGCGACAGCATTCTGTCCATTCAGCTGGTGTCGCGGGCCAGGGCGGCGGGAATCTCCTTCACCCCGCAGGATGTGTTCGAACACCGCACGGTCGCCGGGCTGGCGCGCGTCGCGGTGCTCGGCGCCGAGTCCGCTCCCGCGCTCGCCGAATTGCCGGGCGGCGGGGTCGGAGAGATTCCGCTGACGCCGGTGCTGGCCGCCTATCTGGCAGACGGCCAGTCGTTCGGGCGCTTCACCCAGCACATGGTGCTCGCGCTGCCCGAGCACATCGATCGTGCGGGCCTGGTGGCCACGCTCGCCGCGGTGCTGGACCACCACGACATCCTGCGCGCCCAGGTCCGGTCCGTCGACGGGCACTGGCGGCTGCGCACTCTCCCCGTGGGCGCGATGGACGTGGACGCGCTGATCACCCGCGTCGACGTCCCCGCGGGTCTCGGCCTCGAAGAGCTATGCGAAACCGCCAGCACCGCAATGGATTCCGCCATCGACACGTTGGAACCCGCGGCGGCCCGGATGATCGCCTGCACCTGGCTGTCCCGCCCGGACGGCCGTGACGCGCTGATCATCGCCGCGCACCACTACGTGATCGACGGTGTGTCGTGGCGAATCCTGATCGCGGACCTGGTGGCCGCGTGCGCGCAGCACACCGGCGGGCACCGGATCACCCTGCCGGCCGTTGGCACGTCGTTCCGGCGGTGGGCGCACGGCCTGGTCGAGGCGGCCGCCGACCGCGCCGACGAATTGCCCTACTGGCGGCGAACTCTGGCCGTCGCCGACCCGCCGCTCGGCGCGCGGGCGCTGAATCCGGCCGTCGACACTTCGGACACGGTGCGGCGCTTCACGATTGCCGTGCCCGCCGACGTCACGCGCGCGGTCCTGACCGAGCTGCCGACGGTGTACCGGGCCGGGACCAACGACGGTCTGCTCGCCGCGCTGGCGCTTGCAACGCGCGTCTGGCGGGCGAACAGGGGCGTCGACGCCGCGGCGACAAGGGTGCGGCTCGAGGGGCACGGCCGCGAGGAGGCCACCGTCGCGGGCGCCGATCTGACCCGCACCGTCGGCTGGTTCACCACCATGTACCCGGTGGCGCTCGATCTGTCCGGTATCGACGCCGAGGCCGCTTGGCGCGGCGGTGAGGCGACGGCGGCGCTGGTCAAGGCGGTGAAGGAGCAACTGCTAGCGGTGCCGGACAAGGGCATCGGTTTCGGCATGCTGCGGTACCTGAACCTGGACACCGCGCCCGAACTCGACGGTGCGCTCGGCCAGATCGGCTTCAACTATCTCGGCCGGATCTCCGCGGGCGACCTGCCGGAGGCGCTGACCGATCGGAGCTGGCTGCCGACCGACGACTGGGGCGCTCCGGACGCCGCGCAGGACGCGGCCATGCCCGCCGCCGCGGTGGTCGACATCAACGCGCTCGTCACCGACACCGACGCGGGCGCGCAGCTGACCGCGTCCTTCGCCTATGCGTCCGAGATCCTCGACGCGGACGCCGTCCGGGAGCTGGCCGAGCACTGGGTGGCCGCACTCACCGTCCTGGCCGGGCACGTGCGCGATTCGTCCGCGGGCGGTCTGACCCCGGCCGACGTCCCGCTGGTGCGGGTCGAACAAGCGGAGCTCGACACCTGGCGGCGGGAGCGCCCCGGGCTGGTCGACGTGCTGCCGCTCTCGCCGCTACAGCTCGGATTGCTGTTCCTCACCCAGATATCGCCGACCGCGGACCCCTATCTGCTCCAGCTGGCGGTGGAACTGTCCGGCGACATCGATCTGGAGCGCCTCCGGCGGGCAGCGCAGGCGGTGCTGGATCGGCACCCCATCCTGCGATCCGCGTTCGGGTCCTCGGCCGCGGGCGCCTCGGTCCAGTTCGTCTGCGAGGAACTGGAGGTGCCGTGGCGGGTCGTCGACACGCCGGACACCGATCCGGCGGCGTTCTTCGCCGCCGAGCAGCGCCTCGGATTCGATCCGGCGCGGGCGCCGCTCGTGCGATTCACGGTGTACCGCGGCGATTTCGGGCGCACGCACCTGGTGCTGACCGTGCATCACATCCTGCTCGACGGCTGGTCGATGCCGTTGCTGATGAAGGATCTGCTGATTTCCTATGCCGCGGACGGCGTTTCGTCGCCGCTGCCGGTGGTCCGGCCGTATCGCGACTATCTCGCGTGGCTCTCGCACTACGACCGGGACGCCGCCCTGCGCACGTGGGGCCGAGCGCTGGACGGCCTGACGCCGACCAGGCTGGCCGCCTCCGTCGCACCGCCCGTCCACCCCGCCGACGGCTACGGCGTGTGCGCCGCCGACCTGTCGCGGGACGAGACCGCGGCCCTGACGGCGTTCGCCGCGGCGGCGGAGGTCACCGTGAACACGGTGGTGCAGGCGGCGTGGGGCCTGGTGCTCGCGGCCTGTGCCGGACGCGACGACGTGGTCTTCGGCGCGGTGGTGTCCGGGCGGCCGCCACAGCTCGACGGCGTCGACGCCATGGTCGGCCTGTTCGCCAACACCGTCCCGGTCCGGGTCCGGTTCGACGCGGACACCTCGCTACGGCAGCTGCTGACTCGGCTTCAGGCCGAACAGGTTTCGCTGCTCGACGGTCATCACGTCGGGCTGGCCGACATCCAGCGTGCCGCCGGTGCGGGCGAGCTGTTCGATTCGCTCCTGGCCTACGAGTCGTACCCCGTCGACGCCGACGGCCTGCGGCAGGCCTACGGGACGATCGACGGCCTCGAGATCGTCGACCTGCAAGCCGTCAACTTCACCCACTACCCGGTGGCCGTCCAGGTCGACATGGGCGCCGAGCTGCGGCTGCAAGTCCAGCACCGCCGCGACACGATCACCGCCCCGGCCGCACGGGCCCTCACGGACCGATTGCGGACGCTGATAGGCGAATTCGTCACGACGCCGGAACGCACGGCGACGGAAACGCTCGCGCTGCTGGACGATGGCAACGATCTGATCGCGCAGACGAGGTACTGGCGCGACGCGCTCGCGGACCTGCCGGACGAGCTGAACCTGCCCACCGATCGCCCGAGGCCCGCGGCGCCCACCGCTGCGGACGGCCGGATCGGCTTCTCGATCGATGCCGACCTGCACCGGCGACTACACCAGGTCGCGCGGACGGCCGACACGACCGTGTTCACCGTCGTCCACGCGGCTTTCGCGGTCCTGCTGGCCCGACTATCCGGCGCCGACGACATAGCGATCGGCACACCGGTCACCGACGGATCGGGCAACACCCTGGTGTTGCGCACCCGGGTGCCGGGTGACCTCCCCTTCGACCATCTGCTGGCGCACACGAAAGACGTTGCGCTACAAGCCTTCGCGCGAACCGACCTGCCTTTCGACGGCCTGGCGGCGCTGCTGGATTCGGACCACCCGCTGGTGCGGACGATGTTCTCGGCCGGAGATCGGGCTCCCCATGCGGCCGAGCCCTCCGGTTCCGGTGACCCTCACTCGAAATACGACCTTTCCCTGCACATTCGGGAGCACGCGGCAGGTGTCGCGGCCGACGTCACCTTCTCGCGGGCGCTGTTCGACGAGCGCACCGTTCAGGCGTTCGCCGAGCGCCTCCTCCGGCTGCTCGCGGCCGCCGTGCGCCGACCGGAAGTTCCCGTCGGCGACCTCCCGCTGCTCGACGCGCACGAGCAGGCGCTGCTGACCCGAGTCGCCGCCGACGACGTCATGGCCACCGGCCTCTTGCCCGACCTGTTGACCAGCGGCGTCGCGCTGGGTCGCGATCGCATCGCGGTGCGCGACCGGAACCGTTCGATCGGCTACGGCGAACTCGACGAGCGCACTTCGCGATTGGCACGCGTGCTGATCCGCCGCGGCGTGGGCCCCGAGCGATCGGTCGCTGTCGCCCTGCCTCGCTCGGCCGACCTGGCGGCCGCGGTGCTGGCCATCGCCAAAGCCGGTGGCGCGCACGTGCCGATCGATCCGGGGTATCCCGCGGAACGGGTACGGCACATGGTGTCCGACTCCGGCGCGGTGCTCGGCATCACCAGCGCCGAGTACGCGGATCGGCTGCCCGGCGGCGTGGACTGGCTGGTGCTCGACGACCCGGCTACCGAGCGGGAATGCGCCGCTCAGTCGCCCGACCCGGTGACGGACGCGGATCGCCTTGCGCCGCTGCGCATGCGACACCCGGCGTACGTCATCTACACGTCCGGTTCGACGGGTGTGCCCAAGGGCGTCACCGTGACCCACGCAGGTCTGGGCGGCATGCTGGACGAAACGGTGAAACGCTATCGGCTGGAGCCGCATCACCGGTTCCTGCAGGTCTGCTCGCCGTGCTTCGACCCTTCGGTGCTCGAGTGGCTGTGCGCGTTCTCCGTGGGCGCGACGTTGGTCGTCGTGCCGCCCGGTGTGGTCGGCGGGGCCGAGCTCGGCGACCTTTTGCGCGACGAGGCGGTCACGCACACGATCATCACCCCGGCGGTCCTCGGCACCGTCGACCCGGCCGGGCTGGACGCGCTGGCGGTGGTGGCCGTCGGCGGCGACGTGACGACCCCGGAGCTACTGGCGAAGTGGCAGCCGGGCCGGCGCTATCTCAACGCCTACGGCCCGACCGAGGCGACCATCGTGTCGACGTTCGCGGAATTGTCGGCCGGACAGCCCATTACGATCGGCACGACGGTACACGGCCTGTCCGCGCTGGTCTTGGACGCGCGGCTGAACCCGGTGCCGCCGGGTGTGGCGGGCGAGCTGTATCTCGCGGGCGGGGCCCTGGCCCGCGGCTACCGCAATCGGGCCGGCTTGACCGCCGAGCGTTTCCTCCCCAACCCGTGGGGCGGACCCGGCGCGCGGATGTACCGCACCGGCGACGTGGTGCGCCTGCGTCCGGCATCCACCTGCACCGCCGCGGGATCGCACTCGGCGCCTTGGGATCTCGACTACGTGGGCCGCGCCGATACGCAGGTCAAGGTGCGCGGCTTCCGCATCGAGCTCGGCGAGATCGACGCGGTGGTCGCCGGACACGACGACGTCGACTTCGCGGTCACGATCGGACGGACGATGGCGTCGGGATCGACGGCGCTGGTGTCGTACGTGCTCGCCGCGCCGGGCCGCACGGTGGATCCGGCGCTGGTCACCGAGCACGCGGCGAGGATTCTGCCGCCGCACATGGTGCCTTCGGCGATCGTCGTCCTCGACGAACTCCCGCTGACCACCAACGGCAAACTGGATCGAAAGGCGTTGCCGGAGCCGGTCTTCGAGACCGCGCCGACTCGTGCGCCGCTCGGCCCCCTCGAATCGCGCCTCGCCGAGCTGTTCGCGCAGGTGCTCGGTGTGCAGTCGGTCGGGGCGAACGACTCGTTCTTCGCGGTCGGCGGCGACAGCATCATGTCGATCCAGCTGGTGTCGCGGGCGAAGGGAGCCGGAATCGTCTTCACGGCGCGCGACGTGTTCGAACACAAGACCGTGGCGGGACTGGCGCGCGTCGCGACGGCCGGCGCGGACGCGGCGCCGACGGTACTGGCGGAGTTGCCCGGCGGCGGTGTCGGGGAGGTGCCGCTGACGCCGGTGCTCGCCGAGTTCCTCGCCGACGGTTCCTGCGATCGCTTCGCCCAGACCGTCGTGCTCGCACTGCCCGATGGCATCGACCGTGCCGGACTCGTCGCGACGATCGCTGCGGTACTCGACCGGCACGAGGTGCTGCGTTCCCGGGTGTGGCAGGACGACGGCCGGTGGCGGTTCGAAACGCTGACGCGCGACGCGGTCGACGCCGACGCATTGGTCATCGAGATCGACGCGACTGCCGTGGCCGACTCCGAGTTGACCCGAACAGGTAGTGCGGCAATGGCTTCGGCGCTGGCCGCGCTGGATCCGGCCGCCGCCGAGATGATCGCCTTCGCGTGGGTGCGCAGGACGGGCGCGCGCGACGTGCTGGCCGTCGCGGCACACCACTACGTGATCGACGGGGTGTCCTGGCGCATCCTCATTCCCGATCTGGCGCTGGCCTGGGCGCAGCGTGCGGCGGGGCAGCCGATCGCGCTTCCCGCGGTCGGCACGTCGTTCCGGCGCTGGGCGCACGGCTTGGCCGACGCGGCCGCGGGCCGGGCCGCCGAAGCCGGTTACTGGCAGCGGGTGCTGGCCACGCCGGATCCGCTGCTCGGCGCGCGCACCGTCGACTGCGCGATCGACACCGAGCCGACCATGCGGTCGATCACCGTGCAGGTGCCGGTCGAGGTCACCGAGGCCATGCTGACCACGATTCCCGCGCTGTATCGCGGCGGCGTCAACGACGGACTGCTCGCCGCGCTGGCGCTGTCCGTGCGCGCCTGGCGTGCGCGGCGGGGTGTCGACGCACCGACGACCCGAATCCGGCTCGAAGGCCACGGACGCGAGGAAACCGCCGTTCCCGGAGCCGATCTCACGCGCACCCTCGGCTGGTTCACCAGCATCTACCCCGTCGCCATCGACCTGTCCGGCATCGACACCGAGCAGGCGCTCGCCGACGGCGCGGTACTCGCCGCCGTACTGAAGACGGTCAAGGAACAACTGCTCGCGGTGCCGGACAAGGGCATCGGCTTCGGCATGCTGCGCCATCTCGATCCGGGCACCGCCGGACGCCTCACCGGCGACATCGGACAGATCAGCTTCAACTATCTCGGCCGCGCCTCGGCGGGCGGCGCAGTCGATCAGATCGACGGAAGCTGGCTGCCGACAGCCGATCTCGGCGAGATCGAGATCGAATACGATCCCGCACTGCCCGCCGGGGCGGTGATCGATATCAACGCGATCGTCGCCGACACCGCGACCGGCCCGCGGATGGAGGCGAGCTTCCGCTACCCGAGCGGAATCCTCGACGAGGCGGCGGTGCGGGAACTCGCCGACGACTGGACGGCCGCGCTGGCCGCGGTCGCCGGGCACGTGCGGCACCCGGCCGCGGGCGGTCTCACGCCCTCGGATGTGCCGCTGACGCGGGTCTCCCAGGCCGAACTGGACGGCTGGCGCCGGACGTATCCCGGCCTGTCGGACGTGCTGCCGCTCTCGCCGTTGCAGTCCTCGCTGCTGGTGCTCATCGAGCTGCTCGCCGGGACGGTCGACGCCTACATCATCCAGTTGGCGGCCGAGCTGACCGGCGAGCTGGATACGAACCGGCTGCGCAGGGCGGCCCAGACCATCCTGGACCGGCACGCGAACCTGCGCTCCGCCTTCGTCGCCACGGCCGACGGGACGCCGGTGCAGCTGGTGATCGACGGCATCGAGATGCCGTGGCGGATCGTCGACGGCGTCGCCGATTCGGATCTGCCCGGCCTGCTGGCGGCCGAACAGCGCACCGAATTCGATCCGGCGGTGGCGCCGCTGCTGCGATTCACGCTGTACCGCACCGATTCCGGGCGCGGCCACCTGGTGCTGACCGGCCACCACATTCTGCTCGACGGCTGGTCGATGCCGCTGCTGATGAAGGAGCTGCTCGTTCTGTACGCGACCGGCGGCGACGCGTCGCCGCTGCCGCCGGTCCGCCCCTACCGCGACTACCTGCGGTGGCTGTCGCAGCAGGATCGCGCGGCCGCGGAGCGGGCCTGGTCGGAGGTGCTCTCGGGTGCCACGGCGACCATGCTCGCTCCCGAGCTGACCTGGCCCGCGGCCTCGGGCGACGGATTCGGCCTCTGCGAATTCGAGCTGTCCGTCGCGCAGACCGCCGAACTGACCGCGTACGCGGCCGCGACCGAGGTCACCGCCAATACGGTGATGCAGGTCGCGTGGGGTCTGGTCGTCGCGGCGGGCACCGGACGCGACGATGTCGTGTTCGGCGCGACCATCTCCGGCAGGCCCGCGGAACTCGACGGCATCGGCGAGATGATCGGCCTGTTCGTGGACGCGATCCCGGTGCGCGTCCGGTTCGATCAGGGCACGACGACCCGTTCCCTGATCGACAGCGTGCAGGCCGAGCAGGTTTCGCTGCTGGATCACCACCACCTCGGGCTCGGCGCCATTCAGCGCGTCGCGGGGCAGGGCGAGCTGTTCGACACGATGCTGGTCTTCGAGTCGTACCCGGTCGACGTGGAGGGCCTGCGGCAGGCGAGCGGCGCACTCGACGGAATGCGGGTGGACGGACTGAGCGGGGCCGACTACACCCACTATCCGATCACCGTGCTGGTCTTCCTCGGCAGCCGCACGCTGGTGCAGCTGAAGTACCGGCGCGACGTCGTCGCCGACACGACGGCGCAGGCCGTCGCCGACCGGCTGCGTCGCGTGCTCGGTGATCTGGTCGACGCACCCGACCGCCGCGCCGCCGAGACCGCGCTGCTGCTCGACGTCGAATCGGACGACGCCATCACCCGATCCCGGTACTGGCGCACCGCATTGGCGGGCTTGCCGGAACTGGAGTTGCCCGCAGCCGGGCCGACCACACCGCATTCGAATGATCGTGGGCGAGTGGACTTCTGGCTATCCGACGAGACGCAGCGTGGTCTGCGCCTGCTCGCGGACGCGGAAGGGGTGACCTGGTCGGCGGTCGTGCGCACGGCATTGGCGGTGCTGCTGGCACGGCTGTCCGGCGTCGACGACATCGCGATCGGATCGCCCGTGCGGGACGGCCGGTGCGCCGAACTGGTGTTGCGCACCAAGGTGGATCGGCGCGCGCGTTTCGTCGACCTCCTGCCGGACGCGCACCGGGTCGAGCTGGAGGGCTTCGCGCACTCGGGCATTCCGTTCGACGACCTGGTCGATTTGCTCGGCGTGCGGCGGTCGTCGGCTCGGCATCCGCTGTTCCAGGCGGCGCTGTCGTTCCACGGACCCGCGGAAGCGGTGGGGGATCTCGCCCTCTCGCTGACGGACGACGCCTTCGGAGTCCGTGGCGAGATGTGCTATGCCCGTGATCGTTTCGGCGACTTCGACGCGGATGCGTTCGCGCAGCGGTTCGTTCGAGTGCTGACCGCACTCGCGGACCGGCCCTACTTGCCGGTCGGTGATCTGCCGCTGCTGGCCGCGGACGAGTACGAGCGGTTGACCCGGATGGGTGGCGGCTGTCCGGCCGCGGTCGGCACGCTGCCGGAACTGCTGGTCCGTGGCGTCCGCTTCGGTCGTAACCGGATCGCCGTGCGCGACGCGGGGCGGTCCTACACCTACGGCGAACTCGACGAGTCGTCCTCGCGGCTGGCGCGCGTCCTGATCGAGCGCGGCGTCGCGCCGGAAACCGTTGTCGCGTTGGCGATGCGGCGCTCCTACGGGATGGTCGTCGCGGTGTGGGCCGTCGCCAAGGCCGGTGGCGCGTACCTGCCGGTCGATCCGACCTATCCGGCGGAACGGGTGCGCTACATGGTCGCCGATTCCGGTGCGGCGATGGGCATCACCGTCGCGGACGAGGCCGCCGGTCTGTCCGGCACCGTGGACTGGCTGGTGCTGGACGATCCCGCGGTACTAACTCGCTGCGCCGCGACTTCGGCTGCGGCGCTGAACGACACGGACCGGCGCGCGCCGCTGCGCATGTCGCATCCGGCGTATGTGATCTACACGTCGGGATCGACGGGTCTGCCCAAGGGCGTCGCCGTCACGCACGCCGGGCTCGGCGGACTGGTCGGCTACACGGTCGACATGCTCCGGCTCGCGCCGGAACACCGGATGCTGCATGTGTGTTCGCCGAGTTTCGACCAATCGGTGGAGGAGCTGTCCAGCGCCTTCCACAGCGGGGCCACGCTGGTGATCGCGCCCCCGGACACCGTCGGCGGCGCGGAACTGCGCGAACTGCTGCGCGCCGAGCGGGTGACGCACACGATCATCACGCCCGCCCTGCTCGGCACCGTCGACCCGCGCGGGCTGGACGACTTGGCCGTGGTGTCCGCCGGTGGCGAGGCCACCACCCCTGAACTGGTGGCCAGGTGGCAGCCGGGTCGCCGATTCATCAACGGCTACGGCCCGACCGAGGCGACGATCGGCGCTACCTACACGACTCTGGCCGCGGGACAACGCGTCACGATCGGCCGCCCGGTCCCGGGCGTGGGTGCGATGGTGCTCGACGAGCGATTGCATCCGGTACCGGCGGGCGTTGCGGGCGAGCTGTATCTGGCGGGTCCGGCGCTCGCGCGCGGCTATCACGGACGCGCCGGTGCGACGGCGGAACGTTTCGTCGCGCATCCGTGGCTGCCCGGCCACCGGATGTACCGGACCGGCGACCTGGTCCGGTGGGTGCCCGCCGCCGAATCGAGTGGCTGGGAGCTGGAATGCCTGGGCCGCACCGACTTCCAGGTGAAGATCCGCGGCTTCCGCATCGAGCTCGGCGAGATCGACGCGGTGCTCGCCGGTCATCCCGATGTCGAGTACGCGGTGACCGTGGGGCGTGAGAATTCCAGCGGAGCAACGGTTCTGGTCTCGTACGTGACCGGTCGCGACATCGATTCCGACCGGCTGGTGGGATGGGCCGCGCGGACGCTGCCGTCGCACATGGTGCCCGCGGCGGTTGTAGTGCTCGACGAGTTTCCGCGGACCGCGGTCGGCAAACTCGACCGAAATGCCCTTCCGGAACCGGAGTTCGCGGCCCGCGCCTACCGGGAACCGGCCACGGAACTGGAGCGGACGGTCGCCTCGGTGCTCGCCGAGGTGCTCGGCGCCGACCGGATCGGCGCGGACGACGACTTCTTCGAGCTGGGCGGCAACTCGCTGCTGGCCACCAGGGTGACCGCGCGCCTCGGCGCGGCGGTGGACGCCAGGGTTCCGGTGCGGCTGCTGTTCGCCGCACCCACCGTCGCGGGTTTCGCGCGCGAGGTCGCGAAGCTGACCGGCGCCGGAGGCCGTCCCGCCCTGGTGGCGGGCCAGCGGCCGGAACGTGTTCCGCTGTCGCCCGCCCAGCGGCGGATGTGGTTCCTCAACAGGTTCGACACCGCGTCGGCCGCCTACAACATTCCGGTCGCGATCCGCCTGACCGGCGACCTCGATGTCGACGCGTTGCGGCGGGCGTTCGCCGATCTCGTCGCGCGACACGAGATCCTGCGCACGGTGTATCCGCAGCTCGAGGACGGACCGGTGCAGGTCGTCCTGCCGCCCGACCACCCCGATGTGCCGCCGCTGCGGGTACGGCAGGTCACCGATATCGAATCTGCTGTGGCGGAGGCACTTTCGACGGTCTTCGACGTCACCTGCGAGGTGCCCGTACACTCCGTCCTTCTCCAGGCGGGCGCCCGCGAGTTCGTCTTGGCCATGGTGATCCACCACATCTCCGGCGACGGTTTCTCGGGTGGCCCGCTGACCCGTGATCTGGCGGCCGCCTACGCGGCCCGTGCGCTGGGGCAGGAACCGCGGTGGGCGCCGCTGGCGGTGCAGTACGCGGACTACGCGCTGTGGCAGCGCGCGTTGCTCGGTCGCGAGGACGAGCCGGGGTCGGTGGCGGCCGAGCAGATCGCCTACTGGCGGCAGGCGCTCGCCGACCTGCCGGATCAGCTGGAACTGCCGAGGGATCGGCCGCGGCCCGCGGTGCAGTCCTTCGCGGGCGGCCGCGTGCCGCTGCGCATCGAGCCGTCCACCCACGCGGCGCTCGCGGAGCTGGCGCGGGCGCGGGGCGCGACGCTGTTCATGGTCGTGCACACCGCGTTGGCTGTGCTGCTGGCCCGGCTGTCGGGCACCGACGACATCGCGATCGGCACGCCGGTGGCGGGTCGCGGTGACGCGGTGCTGGACGATCTGATCGGCATGTTCGTCAACACGCTGGTGTTCCGCACCCGGGTGGACCCGGACGCGAGCTTCACGGAATTGCTCGAGCGTCAGCGCGACGCCGATCTACAGGCCTTCGCCCACGCGGACGTGCCGTTCGAGCGCCTGGTCGAGGTGCTCGATCCGGCGCGTTCCACCGCCCGGCATCCGCTGTTCCAGGTGGGTCTGTCGTTCCAGAATCTGGCCGAGGTCCGCATGGAACTGCCGGGCTTGACGGTCGCCGCGTGGGAAACGGATCGGCGGCTGTCGCAGTTCGATCTGCACGTCATCGTGGCGGACGGCTATGACGAGCAGGGCGCGCCCACGGGTATCGGCGGCTTCCTGACCTACGCCGCGGATCTGTTCGACGAGGCGACGGTGCGTGGTTTCGCGGACCGGTTCGTCCGGCTGCTGGGCGCGGTGGTCGCGGACGCGACGGCGCCGGTCGGTGCGCTCGAGCTGCTGGTGCCGCGCGAGCGCGCTCGGATTCTCACGGCCTGGAACGACACCGCCCATCCGCTGGACACGAGCGCCACGCTGGTGTCCCTGCTCGACGCCACCGTCGCCGCAGCTCCGGACGCGGTGGCGCTGGTCACCGCCGACGGTATGCGATCGAGCTATGCGGAACTGGATGCGCGCGTCAATCGTCTTGCGCGGCATTTGATCTCGCTCGGCGTCCGTCCGGAATCGCGGGTGGCGCTCGCCATCCGGCGTTCGGTGGATCTGGTCGTCGCGATGTACGCGGTGAGCAAGGCGGGCGGCGCGTACGTGCCGGTGGATCCGGATCAGCCCGCGCGGCGTTCGGAGTACATCCTGGAGACGGCGGCCCCGATCTGCGTACTGACCGATGCCGACACGGATTTCGCCACCTCGGTCGCGCCGGTGGTGCGTCTGGATCGGGTCGATCTGTCCGGGGTGGACGCTTCGGTGATCACGGACGCGGACCGCATCGCGCCGTTGCGCGCCGAGCACACGGCGTATGTGATCTTCACATCCGGCTCCACCGGGCGCCCGAAGGGCGTCGCCGTGTCCCACGGTGCGATCGTGAACCAGTTGCGCTGGAAGACAGCCGAATTCAAGATGACCGACGACGACGCGGTGCTGTTGAAGACGGCGGCGACCTTCGACCTGTCCGTGTGGGAGTTCTGGTCGGCGGCGACGTGCGGCGGCCGGTTGGTGATCGCCGCACCCGATGGTCATCGGGATCCGGCGCACCTGAACGGGCTCATGGCGCGCGAGGGCGTCACCACGCTGCACACGGTGCCGTCGATGCTGGACGCCCTGCTGACCGGCCCGTTGCCGGATTCGCTGCGCCGGGTGCTGGCCATCGGCGAGACCTTGCCCGCCGCACTCGCGCGCCGGTTCGCGGCGGCGGCGCCGGGAACCGCGTTGTTCGATGTGTACGGTCCGACCGAGGCGGCGGTGTCGATCACCAGCCACGCGGTGTGCCCGGCCGACGAGGCGGACGTGCCGATCGGCGCTCCGGTCTGGAACAGTCAGGTGTACGTGCTGGATTCGCGATTGCGGCCGGTGCCGGTCGGTGTGCCGGGCGAGCTCTATGTGGCGGGTGCGCAGCTGGCCCGCGGATACTTCGGCCGGGTGGATCTGACGGCGGAGCGATTCGTCGCGAACCCCTTCGAGCCGGGTGCGCGGATGTACCGCACCGGTGACCTCGTCGCGTGGAATGCGATGGGGGAGTTGGAGTATCGAGGCCGCACCGATTTCCAGGTGAAGATCCGCGGCTTCCGCATCGAGCTGGGGGAGATCGACGCGGTGCTCGCCGAGCACGCGGACGTGGACTTCGCCGTCACCGTCGGCCGGGAGAATTCCGCCGGGGCAACGGTTCTGGTGTCGTACGTGGTGGCGGCTCCTGGCCGGGCCATCGATCCGGATCGGCTGACCGAATGGGCGGCGCGAATCTTGCCCGCGCACATGGCGCCCACGGTGATCGTCGTCCTCGACGACGTGCCGTTGACGTCGGTGGGCAAACTCGACCGCGCGGCGCTGCCGGAACCGGAATTCGCCGCCCGCGCCTATCGCGCACCGTCGACGGCGCTGGAGACCACCGTCTGCGCGGTGTTCGCGGCCGTGCTGCGCCGCGATCGGATCGGGCTGGACGACAACTTCTTCGAGCTGGGCGGCAACTCGCTGATCGCGACCGCGCTGACCGCGCGGCTGAGCGAGGCGGTCGGCACGACGGTCCCGGTGATGTGGGTGTTCACCGCGCCCACTCCGGCGGGCATCGCCGCCGAGCTGCGCGCGGGCGGCGCCGACAGCGCGGGCGCGGCCTTCGATGTGCTGCTACCGCTGCGGACCTCCGGCGCCGCCGAGCCGCTGTTCTGCGTCCACCCGATCGGCGGCATCGCCTGGTCGTTCGCCGGACTCGCCGCGCACGTGGACGCGGACCGGCCACTCTACGGACTCCAGTCACCCGCCTTGAGTTCCGCCGACCCCCTTCCCGATTCGATCGAGGACTGGGCACGGCTCTACGTCGAGCAGATCCGCGCCGTGCAGCCGGAAGGGCCCTACCACCTGCTCGGCTGGTCGCTCGGCGGCGTGCTGGCGCACGCCATGGCCGTGCGACTCCAGGACGAGGGCGAACGGGTGGCGCTGCTCGGCATGCTGGACAGCCACCTGCGCATGGGCGCGGACCTGTCCGGCGCGGTGCCGGTGCCGGAACTGCTCGGCGGACTGCTCGGCGATGGAGTTGTGGATTTCGACCTGGACGACACGGTGGATCTGCCGCGGCTGGCCGAGCGGTTGAGCGCCCTGCCCGAACCGTTCGCCTCCTTCGGGACCGCGCGGATCGAACGAGTGGTGGACGCCGCCGGTGCGTCGGCGGCCGTGGCCGCGGCCTACCGCCCGCGACCGTTCGAGGGCGACCTCGTGTATTTCACCGCCGCCCAGGACGATTCGACCGGATCCGACGGCGCGTCGACCTGGCACGGGGCGATCACCGGCGCCGTGCACAACCACGCGGTGGACGCCACGCACTGGCGTATGACCACCGACGGTGCGCTGCGACGGATCGCGGAGGCGCTGCGCGTCTGGCTGTGAGGATCGGCGGGATCGGCCGGGGTGCGTACCCGTCCGCCGATCCCGCCGCCCACGGTCTATCGTCCGGCCTTCAGCGCGGCTCCCCGCGCCCGGAGGTCGTCGGCCAGCCGCTTGCCCTGCGCCCGCGCCTCGGCCCGCACCTGCGCGATCTCCTGCTTGGTCGGCCGGACGAAACCCTGGGCCTCCTCGATCCGCAGACCGGATCGCGCCTGCGCCGCCTCCGCCGCGGCCATCCGCTGATCGGCCTTCGCGCCGGCGGTCTCCATGCGGGCGGCGAGCAGGTCCGAGAGGGTGTTGTGCGACATCGTTCTTCTCCTTGTGTTGGCGCCGGATCTCGTTGTTTCCGGCTGACAAGAAAGACAATGACCGCCGCCGCTGACAGCGCACCGACAGTCCGCTGACAGCCCCGCGGGCTCAGTAGTCGCAGAGCATGATCCAGCACGTCAGGGGTCGGCGCCGGGCAAACGCTGAAGAAGTCCTTGCAGCGTCGTCGAGTGCGATCGCTGTGGGAACCGGCACACGCACGCATCGTCGAGTAACGCTGGGCGGGTCCGTATTTGATATATCCATCGCCGCAGTCGACCTGCCGGAGCGATCGGAGATCACGACAATGCCAGTCATGCCAAGAACTTTCGGTCAACACGAACCAACCCTCCGCGCGTCGACGAGGCGATTCGCCGTCATGCTCGCGTCGGCGTTGGCGCTCGCGGCCCTGCCGGCGATCGCGACGGCCGATACGCCGCCGTCCCCCGGCTCGGTCGTCGCGACCGAGCTGCTCCCCGAATCCCAGCGGCTCCCGGGATCGGCGGCGTCGACGAAAGTCACCTATTGGACAGCTGATTCGCGCGACCGGCCTCGGCTGAGCTCCGGGGCAGTCTTCGTCCCCGAGGGTTCGCCTCCGCCCGGTGGCTGGCCGACGATCTCCTGGGGACACGGCTCCAACGGCCTGGGCGACCAGTGCGCGCCCACCGTCTTGGGACGGCCCGCACCGGAGTCGGCCTACCTCGCCGGCCTGCTGGCCGACGGCTTCGCGGTGGTCGCGAGCGACTACATCGGGCTCGGCACCGAGGGTCTGCCGAACTACCTCGACAGCGGCGGTGAAGCGAACGCTGTGATCGACATCGTGCGTGCGGCGCGCGAGCTCTATCCCGCGTTCGGCCCAGTCTGGCTGGCGCAAGGCCATTCGCAGGGCGCGCACGCGGCATTGAACACGGCGCCGCGGGCGAAGAGCTATGCGCCAGAACTCGACTATCGCGGCACAGTCGCCACCAGCGCGCCGCCCCAGATCGACGCGGTCGTCGGCCTGATCGGCCCGCAGATGCCGCCGATCCCTGCTCCCACTTCGCTGTTCGTGATGGCCATCGCCGGATTCCGCGACCTGCGACCCGACCTGGACGTCGACGGTCACCTCACCGAACTCGGGCGCCGCACCGTCGCGCTCGCCGAAACCCTGTGCAGCCCAGAGCTCGACGAGCGGACCGAGCACCTCTCGATCAGCGAGCTCGTCTCACAACCCCTCGGTGAGCTGACCGCACCGTTCCAGGACTATCTGCGGCTGCCGGTAGCGGGCTACCACGGCCCGCTGTTCCTCGGGCACGGAACGCACGACGAGACCCTGCCGTATCCGCTCGTCTTCACCCTGCTCACCGGTCTGCTGATCAATGGCGTTGCGGTCGACTTCCACAGCTACGACGCCGGTCACGACAGCATCATCCCGATCGCCGCCTCCGACGTGCGCGCCTTCCTCGCCGCTGCCGTGGACTAGCCGAGGTCGCGCACCGGTAGGACTCAGCGCTTGGTCGCGGCCCGCGCGACGGCGCGGAACGCGCGTTGCTTCAGGTGCCGCCGCGCCCTGGTGAGCAATGGCGCTTCCGGCAGCGGCGCCGCACCACCGAACCGGGGAAACAGCGCGGCCGCGTTCGTGCGCTCGATGCCGCGGCGGGCGGTCTCGTCGAGGTGCGGGTATTCGTGGAGCCCGGCATTGAAGTAGTGCACCGCGGGTGCGGGGGCGAACGGCCAATCGCTGCCGTACAGGACGTGCCCGGGCTCGGCGAAGGCGAGCAGGCTCGGCAGCGCGGCGGCGCTGGCGGACAGCGCGGTGTCGAAATAGAAGCTCGCGAAGTCGTCGAGGACGTCCACGGGACTCGCGCCGGTCTGGTTGACGATGCTCAACGCCATGCGGTGGGAGGCGAACGGGACGAAGCCGCCCGCATGGCCGAGGATGAAGCGAATGTTGGGGTAGCGGCGGCGGATTCCGTTGCGCACCAATAGATACGCCGCGCGCGTCGTGTCGAGCAGGAAGTCCGCGGCGAAGGGTGGGATGCCGGGCACCGTCTCGGCGGGCAGGTCCGCGGGATGGACGAGGACCACCGCCGAGCGGTCGTCGAGGACGCGGAACAGCTCGTCCTGCCCTTCCGCGCCGAGGTAGGTTCCCCGTGCATTGCCCAGGAGGACGACGCCGTCGGCCGCCAGATCGTCCAGGGCCCGTCGGGCCTCGGTGGCGGCCGCGGCCACATCGGGCATCGGCAGCGTGGCGAAGAAGCCGAAGCGCTCCGGGTGATCGGCGGCGAGTTTCGCGGTGTAGTCGTTGACCGCGCGGGCGAGTTCCGCGGCCTCGGCGGTATCGGCGAGGAACGCGGTGCCGGGAGTCGACACCGAGAGAACGGCGGACGCGATGCCCGCCTCCGACATCAACCCGAGCGCCGCCTCCGGCGTCCATTCGGGCAGCTCACGGCCGCCGGCCGCGTCGATGCCGTGCGCTCGCAAGGCCGCTAGGTAGACGGGCGGGATCAAGTGTTGATGCACGTCGATGCGGTTGCTCGACACGTCGATTCCTTCCTGCGCTGCCGACGAGCGAGGCGACGTGGTGCCTGCACGACTCCGCGACGCTACAGGTGCCGGGCCCTCGGCCGGAACTGCCGAGGGTGCCGTCGGCCGACATGTCCCAGGTCATACCGCCTCTCTTTGTGACGATATCATCAATAAAGACGAATCTCTAGATTCATGATGAAAGAATCAAATGACTTCGCGGTACCGCACCCGCGCTCCGGTGTACGACGGATCGAGGACGCGCGTGAGGAAATCGAGCTGGTCGGCCAGGACTCGCTGCTGGAACGGACCTTGGTAGACGTCGAAGTGGTCGACGGGGTACTCGCGCAGTTGGGCCAGCTGTCCGGCCTTCGCGGCGGTCCGGCGGGCCGCGTCCGGCGGCGCGACACGATCGTTCGTGCCGACCTGCATCAGCATCGGGCACGGCACGCGGCGCGCGAAGGTGGTCGGCCGGTTCAACCCGACCTCGAGCGCGGTGCGCGCGCACACCTCGTTGCGCCAGGTCGGCCCGGCCATCGAGAGGCAGGCCTCCTCGGCGCCGGGGGTGCTCATCATCGCCGCCGACCCGGGCTGCCCGACGATCGGTACGTGATGCGGTGACAGCTTCACGAGGGCACGGGCGACATCGAGCAGCCCGTGTCCGGCCGCCCGCGCGAGTCGGCCGACCCCTCCCTGACGCACGAGATGGGCCAAGGTGGCGAGTCCGTCCGTCGCCGGTGTCAGCGAGATTATCGCGGCGATACGCCGGTCCTGCGCCGCGACCGCGATGGCGTGACCGCCGGAGTACGAGGTGCCCCACAGCGCGATCCGGTCCGGGTCGACGCCGGGCAGATGCCGGGCCGCCGCGATGGCCGCGTGATAGTCCTCGCGCTGCCGACGGACCGAAACATCTTGGCGCGGTGTGCCTTCGGAGTCGCCGAAGCCCCGGTAGTCGAAGACGAGCACGTCGAAACCGGCGTCGGCGAAGGACTCGGCATAGCCGAGCAGGCCGGTGTCGCGGGTGCCGCCGAAGCCGTGTGCCATGACCACGCAGGGGCGACCGCCCGCGGTGTCTCTGCCCGCGGTGAGATGCCAGGCCGCACAGCGGACGCCGTGGCTGGTGAAGGAGATCTCGTTCTTCTTCATCGCGTTCCTTCCTGGGCGGACGCCGACAGAGCGGGCGCGGCGGCGGTGAATCGCAGCGCGCTGTCCTCGACCGGACCCTCACGCAGCCGCTCGGCATCGTCTTCGTAGGCCATCTCGACCGTCCACGAGCCTTTGGTCCCGGCCTTCGGGAACTGCGCGATTCCCCGCTGGACATAGCCCGAGCTCAAGTCGTGCACGAGCGGTACGCGCTCCATGTGCGGGTCGGTCAGGACCGGCTCGACTGTGCGGTAGCCGTGGGAGTCCATGTGATCGAGCAAGCGGCAGAAGTGCTCGCAGACCAGATCGACCTTGAGTGTCCAGGAGATATTGGTGTAGCCGACGACGAATGCGAGGTTGGGCACCCCGGAGAGCATCATCGACTTGTAGACGGTCGTGTCCGGCAGATTCACCTGCCGTCCGTCGACCTCGAACCGGATCTTGCCGAGCGGCGACATGGAGAAACCGGTTGCCGTCACGACGATATCGGCGGCCAATTCCTGGCCCGACTCCAGCAGAATGCCCGTCTTGGTGAACCGGGCGATCCGGTCGGTGACCACCGAAGCCCGTCCGGTCGAGAGCGTCTTGAACAGGTCGCCATTGGGCACCATGCACAGGCGCTGCTCCCACGGGTTGTAGCGCGGGGTGAAGTGCGTGTCGACGTCGAAATGGGCGGGCAGCTGCCTGCGCACGGCGGCGATCAGCAGCTTGCGCGCCAACCTCGGAGCGCGGTGGCACGCCTTGTAGATCGCGCGGGAGATCATGATGTTCTTGCGCCGGATGATCCGGTAGGCGCGCTCGTGGCCGAGCGCCTTGTTCAGCGCGCCGGCGGTGACGTCCTCGGCCGGAAGCGAGAACACATAGCTCGGCGAGCGTTGCAGCATGGTGATGTGGCTCGTCTTGCCTGCCATCGACGGGATGAGCGTCACGGCCGTCGCGCCGCTGCCGATCACGACCACGCGCTTACCGGTGTAGTCCAGATCTTGCGGCCAATGCTGGGGGTGGACGAGTCGGCCGTCGAAGTCCTCGACACCGGTGAACTCGGGCGTGAAACCCGTCTGGTGGTCGTAGATCCCGGTGCCGAGGAGCAGGAATCGTGCGGTGAATCGCGTCGTCTCGTCGCTGCCGGAGTGCTGTGCGGTCACGGTCCACAGCCCGGTGGCCGAGGAGAACTCTGCGCCGATCACCCGGTGGCCGAAACGGATATGGTCCGTCAGCCCGTTCTCGGCGACGGTCTCCCGCAGGTAGTCCAGGATGAGGTGCCCGTCGGCGATCGACTTGCGATGTGTCCACGGCTTGAAGCTGAAACCGTAGGTGGGCATGTCCGAGTCCGATCGGATGCCGGGGTACTGGAACAGGCTCCAGGTGCCGCCGATCGAGTCGCGGCCCTCCAGGACGGCGAACGACGTGCCGGGGCGGCGGGTTTTCAAGTGATAGGCAGCGCCGATACCGGAAATTCCGGCGCCGATGATCAACACATCGAAATCGGCGGTCTGGGTATGGCTGATGGTCGCGATCGTCACTGATCTTCTCCTGGCCGCGGGAAGGGCGGGGTTGTGATGCGGTTCACGCTAGGTCCGGCGACGTCCCTTCGGTATGTCACTTCGCCTAGACTTTGTTTCGAAATATGTGCGGTGGCACACTGAAGGTCATGAGCGATCCGACGTTGCCGCCCGAGATCGTCGAGCTCATGGGCGACGTGGCCGAGTTGATGCTGGCCGACGTCGACGAACTGGTCGCCGAGATGGACGCCGCGGAAATCGAACTGACGCCGATGGTGGGCGCCGACGCGGCGCTCATCGCGGACATGTCGGCGAGCAATCGCGCCAACGCCGTACGCCTGCTGACCACGTTCGCCCGCCGCGACGCCGGGCCGTTGCCGAGCGACGTCCCACCCGAGGCGCTCGACGTCGCCCGCACCGTCGCCCGGCGCGGCATCGACCTCGACGTGATCTTCCAGTCCTACCGGCGCGGGCAGAACATCGCCTGGCGGCGGTACATGGCGCACGCCACCCGCGTCGTCCCGTCGGGCCCGCTGCTCGTGCAGCTCCTGGAGATCTCCTCGCAGCGCATGTTCGAGTACGTCGACCGCGTCATAGGCCGGGTCATCGCCGCCGCGCAGCGCGAGCGCGAGGAGGTGCTCGGCGGTGCGCTCGCGCGGCGCACCGAGACCGTCCGGCTGATCCTCGACGGCGCGCCGATCGACAGCAGGCGGGCGGGCGAGCGGCTGGGATACGAGCTCGGCCGTCTGCACACCGCGCTCGTGCTGTGGGCGCAGCCGCCCGGTGAGATCCAGGGTGCGCTGGAGTCCGCCGCCACCGTGCTGGCGCGTTCCGCCGGGGCGCGGACTCCGCTCACGATGTCCGCCGGTGCTTCCGCGCTCTGGGCCTGGCTGGGTACCGACTCCGATCCCGTGGTCGACGCGCTGCGCGATGCGCTCGACCGAGTGCAACCGAACATTCGCGTCGCCGTCGGCCCCACGCGTCCTGGCATCACCGGGTTCCGCCGCTCGCACGACGCGGCTCTGGCCATCCACAATCTGCTCGCGGGGCACCCGGGCGGCGCTCGGCTCGCGCTCTACCGTGACCTGGAGGTCACCGCGCTGGCCGCGCAGAACAATGATCGCGCGGCCGAATTCGTCGCGGCGACACTCGGCCCGCTCGCCGCGGACACACCGGGCGCGGCGCGCTTGCGCGAGACCCTCCGGGTCTTCCTCGACGAAGCCGAGAACGGGCCTCGCGCCGCCGCTCGCCTGCACACGCACCGCAACACGGTGTTGCAGCGCATCGCCCGCGCGACCGAGCTGCTCGGCCACCAGCCCGGCGAGCGCAGGCTGGCGGTCGAACTGGCTCTCGAACTCGCCCATCAGATCGGTCCCCGGGTTCTGACACGGGTTTGATCAGCGCGAACGCGATCTCGTTCGCGCGACTGTTACGATTTCGAATCGTGTTCGATAACCGGCCGACGTCGCGGGCATCCGCTCGCCCCGCTCCAGTGCAGCGGCGCGGAGTCGAGCGCGTGCAGGCCATCCTGGACGCGGCCGAGGCGCTGCTCGTCGAACAGGGCTACGAGGCCGCCACCCTCAAGGCGATCGGCGAGCGGGCGGGCATCCCGATCGCGTCCGTGTATCACTACTTCGCCGACCGGCATCAAGTCGACGCCGAGCTCGCGCAGCGCTATGTGCGCGAGCTCGATGAGCGCCTCGCCGCGACACTGGACCGCGCCGAGTCGCGTACTGTGCGCGAGGCTTGCGACGCGGTCATCGACGTGCTGCTCGCCTACTTTCGCGAGCACCCGAGTTTCGTCGAGCTCTGGTACCCAGGACGCAGCTCGACACTCAGCGAACTGGCACGCGCGTTCGACGCGTCGCAGGCGGCGCAGCTCTGGCGCTTGCTCATCGAGCGGAACCTGATCCGTGCCGACACCCCGCAGTTCGTCCTGGAGCTGGCCTTCGAGGCCGGTGACCGACTCTTCGACGTGGCGTTCCGGCGTTCCCCGACCGGGGACGATGCGACGATCGACGAGGCGCGACGACTCGTCACCGCCTACGTCGAGACCTACGCGCCGTAAGACTGACGTGAGGCCCTACGCGTCGCAGGGCTGACGCGAGGATCCGCTCGCCGCGTGCATTGATGGGGATCAGCGCCCGGCGCTCATGAGTGCGAAGTGTCCGGGCCTGCACCGTCGTCCGGGCCTGAACCGACAACTGTTGACAGCGTCACGCACCCTTCCTAAACTCGAACTCTATTCGACATCGAATTCTCTCGCGCAGGCCGTCGAGCCGATCGCAATTCGACAATCGCCTTCTGTACGGCGATGCCAAAGAGAACGGAGCGGGCCAATGGCCAACTGTTATGACAATGCGCTGACCGGTCGCGGCCTTGCCCAGGTGATCGCATGACCGCGCGCAAGGGCCGACGCGCGGCGGCGGAGCAGGGTGGCGGCGCGGCGCCGCGGCGGGTCGTCTTCATCGGCGCCGCGGGCGAGATGTGCCGGGTGGCCATCGAGCGCTTCGCCAAGGCGGACGGCGATGGGGAGTTGGTCCTCACCGATATCCGGCCCGAGATTCTCGAGCCGCTGGCCAAGCGACTGCCCGCCGGGCGTGCCACCATCCGGCGGCTGGATCTGTTCGATCAGAAGGACCTCCGCGCGGCGATCGACGGCGCGGCGCTCGTCGTGCTGGGCGCCGGGCCTTACATCCGGACTTCCAGCCCGGTGATCGAAGCGTGCCTCGAGGCCAAGGTGCCGTACCTCGATTTCGACGACGATGTCGAGAGCACCGAGCACGCGCTGTCGCTGCACGAGAAGGCGAAGGCGGCGGGCATCCCGATCTACGTCGGCTGCGGCGCTTCGCCGGGGATGAGCAACGTGCTGGTGGCCGACGCCGCCGCCGAGCTCGACACCGTCGAGAACATCGAGGTGGGCTGGCTCGTCGGCGACGAGCGGCCCGATGTGGGCCGGGCGGTGCTCCATCACCTCATGCACATCTCCGCCGGGCCGTGCCTGACCTGGGAGAACGGTGGCCCGGCCACGCACGAGAGCTACGTCGAGACCGGCATCGTGCAGATGGGCGGCATCGGCGAGGTCCTGCTGTACGAGACCGCGCACCCAGAGCCCGTCACCCTGCCCCGCCGCTATCCGGAGGCCAAGCGCATCCGCTGTATCGGCGGCCTCGCGCCCGCACCGTTCAACGGCATTGCCCGCGGTCTGGGCCTGGCCGTGCACGAAGGCAAGCTGACCGCGGACGAGGCGGTCGACTTCATCCTGGACATCCTGAAGAACCGCTACTTCACCAATGCCAAGGCCTTGCGTTACGCGCTGGGCGGGATGCTCGGCCAGGTCCGCCGCAAGGAGAGGGGGGCGGGCACGTTGGTCGAGTTCCTCCTGAAATCGGCCGTGCGGCGCACCTATCGTTGGGAAGGCGGCCTGCTGGCCCGCGTCACCGGTACCCGGAACGGGATGCCCGCGGTGGCTGTCCGGCGCACGCCGATCAGCGGCCCGGAAACGTACGCCGTGCGCAGCATGGGCGCCTTGACCGGGACTGCCTGCGCCGCGTTCATGGTGCTGGCGATCGACGAGAACGGTACGCGCGCAGGCGCGTTCGCCCCTGAGGACTGGGCCGACCCGAAGGCGTTCTACAACGCCCTCGAGCGTGTCGGCACTCCACGCTCCGAGATCGTCGAGGCCGTGCTGTAGCCCGGCATTCCTGACAACGCCGGGGGTCGGTGACCTCCGGCGCCCCCAGATCCCGAAGTTTCCAGAGGAAAGACCATCACGATGCTCGTAGCCACTCCGCGCCGCCGCACGGAGGCCGCCCAATGACCGGTGCAGTCATCGAAATCACGCGCTCGCGCAATCCTTTCGAGCGATGGGGTTCGACGCGAGACGCGAACGGCGTCACGCACTACGCGGGTGTGCCCGCGACGCTGCTCGACATGGTGCGGGCGCACGTCGACGCGCGACCCGATGCCGAGGCGGTCGCCGAGATCGGCGGTGATCGGCTGACCTACGCGCAGCTGTGGGAGCGCGCGTCGCGAGTGGCCGGTGGGCTGCGGGCCCTGGGGATTCAGCGCGGAGACCGGGTGGCCCTGCGGTATCCGGCGGGGACGAACTGGGTTCTCGCCTTCTGGGGCACGATCATGGCGGGCGGCATCGCGGTGCCGGTCAATACGCGGTCGGCGCAACCGGAGGTCGAGTTCGTCCTCGACGACGCAGGCGTGACAGTCGATCTGGCGTCCGACACCCCACTGCCGGACGGCGACCCCTATGCGGCAGAGGGTCTGCGCGCCACCGATGTGGCCGCCCTCTTCTACACCTCGGGCACGACCGGACATCCCAAGGGCGTTCCGACCACGCACGAGGCCTTCGTCACCAACACCGAGAACATGATTCGGTCCCTCGGCATGTCCCGCGAGGTCGGGCCTGCCCTGCGCACGCTGATCTCCGTGCCGCTGTTCCATGTGACGGCGTGCAATTCGCAACGGCTGGTCGCCGCGTACGTCGGCGGCGCCTCGGTGATCCTCCCCGCGCTGGACCTGCCGACTGTGATCGAATCGATTGCCGCCGAACATATTTCCTTCCTGGTGACGGTACCCGCGGTGTATTCCCTGCTGCTTCGTCACCCCAGGTTCGCCGACGCCGACGTGTCCGGGGTCCGCACGGTCGGATACGGCGGCGCCCCGATCGCGCCGTCGCTGGTGCGATCGCTGAAAGCGGCGTTCCCGCGGGCGACGGTGATGAACGGGTACGGCATGACCGAGACGGCGTCGCTGATCACCGTCCTGCCGGACCAGGACGCGGTCGAGCACGCGGATTCCGTGGGGTACGCGGTGCCGTCGGTGGACCTCGGCATCGTGCCGATCGACGACGACCCGAACACCGGCGAGCTGGTGGTCCGCGGCGCCAATGTGACGGCCGGATACTGGAATCGGGCGCAGGCCACGGCGGAGACGATCGTGGACGGCTGGCTGCACACCGGCGATGTCGTCCGGGTCGACGACGCCGGACGTGTCCACATCGTCGACCGGATCAAGGACATCATCAATCGCGGCGGCGAGAACATCTCCAGCGTCGAAGTCGAGGCGGTGCTGCTCTCGGCTCCCGGCGTCGCGGTGCTCGCCGTACCCGACGACGTGATGGGCGAGAAGGTCGGCGCCGTCCTCTACGGCGACCAGGCGCCGATCGATATCGACGGCGTCCTGGCACACTGCCGAAACCACCTCGCCGACTTCAAGATTCCGCAATATGCCGCGGTCGTCACCGAGGCATTGCCGCGTAACGCGGGCGGCAAGCTCCTCAAGAACCACTTGCGCTGGCAAGTGCGGTGGGGCGCACCGCTGCGATAACGACCGATTTCGAGTCAGAGACAAAGGATCAACGTGCAGGTTCACAGCAAGCTCGGTGCGCATCGCCATCGAGAGTTCGGGCAAGTGTCGCGACACCGTGCCGGTGTCTCCCGACCGCGTCGAAGGCCGCGTTGATCCACCTCACCGAGCAACTGGCGCTCGAACTGTCGCCGCGGGTGCGGGTCAATGCCATCGCGCCGGGTGTCGTGCGCACGAAGCTGGCCGAGGCGCTGTGGAAAGACCAGGAAAGCCAATTGAATTCGGCCATAGCGTTGTCGCGGATCGGGGAACCCGAGGACGTCGGCTCCGCCATCGCCTTCCTCGTCTCCGATGCGGCGAGCTGGGTGACAGGGGAGACGTTCGTGATCGACGGCGGCCAGCGCCTCGGCGACGCCGAGCTTTTCCGGAAGGAGGCGATCGCGCATGCTTGAGACCGGGGAAGTCGTCGGCGTCGACGCCGAGGCGGTGTCGCGGTGGTTCACCGAACTCGGCATCGAATACGCGGCGCCACTGCGTTTTCAGCGGATCGGTCTCGGGCAGTCGAACCTCACCTACCGCGTCACCGACGCCGCTGCCGGAGCCTGGGTGCTGCGTCGCCCACCGCTGGGTCATCTGCTGGCCTCGGCCCACGATGTGGTGCGTGAGGCGCGGATCATCGCGGCGTTGGCAGGCACCGGCGTACCCGTCCCTCGAATCATCGCTGTGACAGAGGATTCCGAGTTCGCCGAGGTGCCTTTGGTGTTGATGGAGTTCGTCGACGGTCCGGTCGTCGACACGATGGATGCCGCCGAGGAGCTGACACCGCCGCAGCGTCGGCAGATCGCCCTGACACTGCCGCGCGCCCTGGCGAAGATCCACGCCGTCGACCTCGAGAAAGTGGGTCTCGACGGATTGGCGAGCCACAAGCCCTATGCACAGCGCCAGCTCAGGCGATGGGCGGGGCAATGGGCCGTGTCCAAGACACGGGACCTGCCAGAACTGGACGATCTCACCCGTCGACTCGCCGCCGCCATTCCCGAGCAACGCGAAATCAGCCTGGTGCACGGCGACTTTCACCTGCGCAACCTCATCTTCTCCCACGCGACCGGCGAGGTGGCGGCGGTACTGGACTGGGAACTGTCGACGCTGGGTGACCCGCTCGCGGACATGGGCAGCCTGCTCACCTACTGGCCGGAGCCCGGTGAGACGACAGGCGGCGACTTCGCGCCGTCGACCCTGGACGGGTTTCCCGATCGCGCGGAGATGGCGCGGCTGTACCTGGCCGAGACAGGCCGCGACGCAGCGGCTTTGCAGTACTGGCACGCACTAGGGCTGTGGAAACTGGCGATCATAGGCGAGGGCGTCATGCGCCGCGCGATGGACCGGCCGCAGAACAAAGCAGCCGCGGGCACACCCACCGCCGCCCGAATAGACGCCCTGGTGCACAAGGCGCGGGAAATCGCCGACACCGCGGGGATTTAGGCGATACCTTCTCGACCGCGGATTACCACGAACCTCCGGTAGCCCGCTCCTCCCGACGGCTGCACTCCTAGCAAAAGGACCCTGTGCACGGTGGCGGTGGAGTTGTGGTCGGCGGCGGTATCTCCACGATGTCATTCGCGTCGACCGCGATGAAGCCGTCGGCGACTTCTGGTGCTGAGCTCGAGACGGTGAAGGCTACCGAGTAGGTCTTGCCGCTCGCCGAGACGATCGTGAGATGGTGCTCGCCTTCGCCGATGTCGGTCGGCACCGTGAATCGTACTGCGCCGATACGGCTCTCGTCTGTCGTGAAGGTGCCGACCTCGACCGGAGTCGACTGGAGGACGCACCGATGCTCGCTGTTCGGCTCGGTGAGTTTGCCGATGCAGAACACTTCGGCGCCTGGACGGAAGGCTCGTACGGCGGGCGCGGGTGATGGTTCGGGAAAGCTTCCCGAAGGCACCGGATAGCCGAATGCGTTGAGCGCCAGCGCCGCCGCGCAATCGGTCGCGGTGATGGTCAGCCCTGCGGCGGGTAGCCCCTGGGCGTGACACGACATATCGCGACTCGAGTAGCCGTTGTGGATGGACACGCCGATCGAAACATTGAAGACATTGTTCGGTCCCAGGAACGGCGCCAGTTTCAGGTTTGCCGAGGTATCGCACACGACGTCGAAAGCAGCGCAGAACGACGTGACCATTCCCGGGTGCGTCGAGATCCACGTATCGGTGGCGGGATCGACCGCCAGCGGCGCACCTGTCTGCCTGCGTATCCCCAGTCCGTCGGTGTTGAGTACCTCCGTCGTCTGGCCACCGATCCGCGCCGGATTCCCGAAATAGAACACAGCTTTCACGTTCTGGAAGGCGGCCGGGGCATTCTCGTGGTGCACTTGGGCCATGGCGGTGTTGATCACGTCGGCCCCTTGCGAGTAGCCCGCGAGAACGATCCGCACCGATTGCCCTACGCAGGCAACGTTGATGCGTTCCAACTCGCCTCGCAGGTTGGCGGCGCCGTGCTCGATCGAGTTCTGGTAGTCCTCACCGTATTGGCCGAGATTCAATGGGTTGGCGTCGACCGGTATCGCTCTGTACACCACCCCGGCTCCGGCAAACTCCGGAGCGGGCATCGTGGCTCGCAACAAGCGGGTCAGCGCGCCATACGTCGCCTCGAGCGGGATCCCCATACCTTCCCCCGCCACTGTCCCACGCGGATAGGTGCGCCCTCCCGGCGTCGCCCCGCTACCCTGCGGATTCTCCCCTGATCCACGTATCGCGAAGTAGTACAGCGGTTTACACCCGGTTTCCGCGGGTCCGCCGAATCCGTTGACGTCCACGGTCGTGGAACTTGCGGTGGTGGTTCCGTTACCCAGCTGGCCACGGCTGTTCCACCCCCAGCACTTGACGGCGCCGCCTGAGATCACGACGCAGTTGTGATCGGTACCGACATCGAGCGACGTCGCTGCGGAGACACCGGAAACCTGCACGGGCACCGAAGACGGGTTGGTCGTTCCGTCGCCGAGCTGGCCTCCTGCGTTGGACCCCCAGCACCGCGCGGAGCCCCCGGTGAGCAGAGCACACGAATAGTGGTTGTTCGCGTCGACGGCGATCGCGGTGCCCAGTCCGGCCACCTCGACTGCCGTGTGGCGGTCTTCGGTCGTGCCGTCACCCAGACCTCCAACGGCGTTGCGGCCCCAGCACTTCACCGTCCCGCCCGACAGCAAGGCGCAGGTATGCATGTTTCCCGCGGAAACCGAGACTGCGCCGGACACCCCCACGACATCTGTGGGAGTGTGTCTTTCCATCTTGGTCCCATCGCCGAGGTATCCGAACTCGTTGGCACCCCAGCACTTCACGCCGCCCCCGACTACCGCGCACGTGTGGTGATCACCCGCCGATATCGCGGTGGCTCCGCTGATCCCCACCACGTTCACCGGCGTGGATGGGCCCGGCGTGTTGGTGCGGTTACCGTCGCCGAGTTGGCCGAAGTAATTCACTCCCCAGCATTCGATGGTGCCGTCGACCATCAGCGCGCATGCGTGACCACCGCCTACCGAGATTGCGGTCGCGCCGCTGATTCCCGAAACCTTCACCGGGGTGAGGCTGTCGGTCGTCGTCCCATCTCCGAGGCTCCCCGCGGCGTTCTTCCCCCAGCACATCACCTCGCCCTGCGTGACCAGGGCGCAGGTGAAACCGCCGATTCCGATGCTCGGGTCCGCGCTGCTCGCCGATATCGTGGTGGCTCCGGTGAGTCCGGCCACCGTCACTGGCGTCGAGCTGTCTGTCCGGGTCGCGTTCCCCAGCTGCCCTTCCCCGTTGGCGCCCCAGCACCTACCAGTGCCGTCGGTGACCACCGCGCAGCTGTACTCAGCCCCTGTGCTGACCTGCGTCGCCACAGCCGAAGGTGCGGCCGCCGCATCATTGGTCTCACGGACCAGCAGCACCCACGCCACGGCCACGACGACCACGGACACGACAATCAAGCCGCGCTGACCGAGTATGCGCATCGACGAACTCCTCGACAGGTGGATACCGGGCAATGTCTTCAGATCTCGAAAGCCAGGCGAGACAAACGTCGACATTGCTATCACACGACCGGCGCCATGACCGCCTGATCGCCACGTCAGACGAAATCGTCACGGCGAGTCGGACTTTCGGAGGTGGCCGTGTCGCCGGGGTTGGTTCGGGAACGGTGATGAGTCCTGGGCCGCTGAGGCGGGAAGCGCGATCCGTTGCTCCGGAGCTAATCGGTGCTGCCGTATCTGGGCCTATTGCCGCTGATGCTCGGATTGCGCGCCGCCTGGAATGTCTGGCGGCGCCGCGACGACGGTGATGCCGACGGCCAGGCCGATCCGGGCTCCCGGCCGGGCGTCCTCTCGGTCGCCGCGGTCACCTTCGCCAACGGTGGCGACAACATCGGGGTCTACGTCCCGGTGTTCGCCACCACGGGCAACGGCGGGCTGATCGTGTTCTCCAGCGTTTTCAAGGTGACGGTCGTGACGTTTCGGCCGGAGTCCTTGTTCACCGCGGACTTCCACCCCGGCGTCGCCTCGGTATCGACGGTCGTGACGCCGGGAATCTCCACCGCCAACCCGACGGTCGGGCTGCCGCCGGCCGACTCGTTCGGTACCCGGAACACCAATACCGCCGATCCGCCCCTGGAAGCGTCCGACGCCGACACCGTGACGTGGGCGAGGGCTGTGCCGGTGGCTCCGGCGACGGCGATCGCGGCCGCCACGGCCGCCACCGCGCTATGCGCAAATGCAGAACCGTTCATCGATCAGCCTCTCCTTCGACATGAGGAAACGAACACAACCGATGCGGACCGACAATAGGCCATCGCCGGGTCCTACCTGCGGATATCGCCCAAGATGCCGGACTGCGTCAGCTGGGACCAATGGTGGTGCGCCCTGCCCGGCGACGCAGGTCAGCGGACTGTTCGGCCATGCCGAAGTATGTGCCGGCGAGCTGTTGACAGCATCGCTCCCGACTTCTAAAGTCGAAACTCGATTCGAAATCGAATCTCTCTCGCGGAAGCCGTCGAACCGGCCGCGATTCTGAAGTCGCCCGGCGTGCGGTGACGCCAAGAGAATGGAGTGGGCCTATGGGCAACTATCAGATGTCGGCAGCGACGAACCCGTACGAGAACGACATCCTGGAATTCGCCACCGAGTGGGCCCCTTACGGCGGCAACGACGACGAAGCCTTCGTGCGATTCGGCCTTTCTTCGAAGGAATTCCACACTCGCCTGATGCGCCTGCTCGGTTCACCGGCCGCTCGCGCGCTGAGCAAGTCGACCGTCGTCGAACTTCGTGACCAGTGCATCGATCGATTGACCCGAGCCGGCGTCCGGTTCGATCGCTGATCGGGCCTGTGGGCACATCGAACATCCGGCATTCCTCGCCGATCGTGCAGGTCCAGGGTTTGTGAAACGGTGACACTGCGATCCGGCGAGTGCGAACGCGGGATCGGCCGAAACCTGTGTACTGTCCCTGCCGAGATCCGCTTCGATGTCCTTTCCGGCGGCGAGTCGCGCGAGATAGTCGAAATTCCGTCGGCCACTGTTCGGCGGCTGCGTCCGCGTTTGTGCATACCACCTGTTCGGCAGACCTTTGCTCTGGAAAACGGAGGCGTTGTGGACTGGGAATCGTGGCAGTGCAGTTGGGATCGGCAGCAGGAGCTGTATCTACCCGAACGCGAGGAACGGTTCCGGGTGATGATGGATGTGGTGGCGGCCGCGGTCGGGCCGACGCCCCACGTGCTGGATCTGGCGTGTGGGACGGGCACCATCAGCCGACGGCTTTTGGAGCGAATGCCGCGAGCGAGGTCGGTCGCGGTCGACGTGGATCCGACGATGCTGGCGATCGCCCGTGGATCGTTCGCCGGGGATTCGCGGATCACGGTCGTGACGGCTGATCTGGCCGATCCCGCCTGGACGGAGTCGTTGCCGATCGAGCCGTTCGACGCCGTGCTCACCGCGACCTCGTCGCATTGGATGACGAGCGAATCGGTGACGCGGCTGTATACCGATCTGGCGAAGCTGGTTCGACCGGGCGGAGTGTTTCTCAACGCCGATCACATGCCCGATCCGGAGACGCCGATGCTCAACGCCATCGACGAGGTCATCCAGAACGCACACCAGGGGCAAGCCCGCGTCGAGGGTGCGCTGGATTGGGAGCAATGGTGGGCGACGGTGGCCCGCGACCCGGGCTTGGCCGAGGAACACGCGGGCAGCCGAGCCATTTTCGACCGGCACGGTGGCGGCGAGGAACATCCGATCGGGTGGCACTGCCTGCGGTTGCGGGAAGCCGGGTTTCTGGAGACGGGCGTGGCGTGGCGGTCGATCAACGACGCGATGGTCGTCGCGATCAGGTGACTTCCGCCGTACGCACCGAGTGTGCGGCGGTGTGAGCGCGCGGATCGTCGACCAGCGCGGCGAGTTCGGCATCTGCCCGAGATCTCCTGGCTCACCGTGAATTCGCGCCGCGATTGCTGATCCGGCGCTGAATTCGCGTCCCTGCCTTTCGCATCGCCCAGCGCAAGGGCGCGGACTGTGAACCGCTGCGCCGAGATTCGACACCTGCGCCCGAAGACCCTCTGGGCGACAATGGATCCTGCGGTGCGGCAGCGTTGCGCGTCATCCGCGCACGTGGCCGTCGCCGGAACGACTGGTCGGCTATATCGTGCCGTGCATGGGTGATTTCGTCGGACGGGTGCGCGAGTCGGAGTTGCTCGCCGCCCGTCTCGACCAGGCGGTCGCCGGTCACGGTCAGGTGGTCCTGATCGCCGGCGAGCCGGGAATCGGCAAGACCCGCCTCGCCCAGGAGATCGCGGCGCGCGCCGAGGCGGCCGGTCTGCCGGTTTCCTCGGGACGGGCGAGCGATGACGAAGGCAGTCCGCCGTACTGGATCTTCCACCAGGCCGTCCGCGCGCTCGATGCCGGGCTGCCGCCCGCGCTGACCGGCGGTGGCACCGAAAGTGGTTCGGCCACTGCACGATTCGAGGCGTTCGAAGCGTTCGCCGAGCGGCTGCGGGAGATCGCCGAGCCGTGCGGGCTGCTCGTCGTGCTCGACGATCTGCACTGGGCCGACGCCGGGTCGGTGGGACTGCTCGTTCACCTGGCCCGTGGTATGTCCGGATCCCGCCTGATGCTGGTGGCGACCTATCGGGACACCGAGCTCGGCGACCGTGCGGCGCTGACCGCGGCATTGGCCGCGCTCACTCACGAGGCGGGGCAGACCCGGATTCGCCTGACCGGACTCCCTCCGGCGGATGTGCGACGCCGGCTCGAACTCGTCACCGGCCGCGATGTATCGGCCGATATCGCCGCCGAGGTGAGCCGCCGCACCGGGGGCAACCCGTTCTTCGTCGACGAACTCGCTCCATTGATCGGCGCGGACGTGAGCACGCTGCCCGGCGGTGTGCTCGACAGCGTCCGGGCGCGCTTGGACCGGCTCAGCGAACCTTGCCGCGAATTGCTCTGCACCGCAGCCGCTCTCGGAGACGATCTGGACTCGTCGGCGCTTGCCGCGGTGACCGATCATCCGGTCGCGGCGGTGCTGAGCGCGCTCGACGAAGCGGGCGCGGCGGGTCTGCTGACCCACGCGACAGGCTGGCGCTTCCGGCACGACCTCATTCGCGAAGGGGCGCGGGCGAGCCTGCCGGCAGCGGCGCGAGCCGTCGCCCACGCGCGGTTCGCGGCCTGGCTGACCGACCGGTCCGATGCCATCGAGCGGGCCGCCGAAATCGCCCATCACTGGTTGACCGCTCTTCCCGTCGGCGAGCCGCGGCAGGCCATGGAATGGGCCGAACGGGCGGGCGACCGGGCGCTGGCGGGCTTGGCCTGGGAGCAGGCCGCCGACTTCTACCGACGTGCCTTGGAGGTGGAGGCGAAGCTGGCCCCTGGCGACCGGGCACGCTTGCTCCTTCGCCGCGGCACCGCGTTGCTCCGCAATGGCGACATCCGCACCGCCGCAACGCTTCTGGCCAGATCGGCCGAGACAGCGCGCGCTGCGGGCGACCCGTACGCGCTCGGTGCGGTCGCGTTGGCGATGGAAGGCATGTCCGACCCTTGGGACACCTTCAGCGGCGAACAGCTGGCGGCCGAGGCGCTGGCCCGACTGCCCGACGGGGACAACCCGATGCGGGTGCGGCTGCTGGCTCTACAGGCGGGCGAGACCGGATTCACCGGCGGCGCAGACGGCGATCGGATCTCGGACGAGGCGCTCGCGATGGCGCGCAGGCTTGGCGATGCCGCGGTGCTGCGTTCGGCGCTGCGGTCCCGGCAGATGGCCCGCTCCGGTCCGGACGGGGTGCACGAACGGCTCGGTCTCGGCGACCGGATGCTCGTCCTCGGCGCGGCCGAGCGCGACGACGACACGCTGCTCTGGGGCCGAATGTGGCGCTTCGACGCGCTGATGATGCTCGGCAGGCTGGACGAGGCGGAAGCGGAACTCGCACCGATGCGGCAGTTGGTGCGACGCCTGCGCACGCCGCTCGCCCGATGGCACTACCTGCGCTGTACGGCGGCCACGGCGATCTCGCGGGGCCGATTCGACGAGGCCGTCACGGACACCCGCGAAGGATTGCGCCTGATCGAGGGTCGCTCGCACGAATCGCTCGTCGGCACTTCTGTTTTCGCGCTGATCATCATCGACGGCCTCACCGGCCGCGGCCTCGTCGACGTTGAGCAGTTCGAGGAAAACGACCGCAACGTACCGGGATTCCTCGTGCCGGCCCACGGCGTCCACTGGGCTCGGCGCGGTGACGTCGAACGTGCCCGTCGGCTGTTCCGCGCCGCCCCCGGCATCGAGACGGTTCCGCCGCCGGCGCTGCTGACCGCCCTGGCGACCAGGATCGAACTCGCGGCGATGTTCGACGCCCCCGATGCCGCCGCGGACCTGGCGGCCCGGCTACGCCCGCATGCCGATCTGTTCGTCACCGGTGGAGCCTCGACCCTGGTGAACTTCGGCTCGGCACGCGCCTACCTCGGCATCGCGCTCGGCGCCTGCGGACGTCTCGACGAAGCCGTCAACGAACTCCGGAAAGGCGTGGCCGCCAACGACAGTGCCGGCACTGCGCCGTACGCGGCACTCGCCAGATTCGAGCTGGCCCGAATCCTCGCCCGCCGACGTCGGCCCGGCGATGGTGACGAGGCCGCCGCACTGTGCGCGAGCGTCGGCTCGGCGGCAGCGCAATTGGGTATGGCACCGCTGCGGGGCCGCGCTGCCGAGCTCGCGACTGCCCTCCGCGGCGATCCTCCGAGCGGACTGACGCGTCGCGAGGCCGAGGTCGCGGCACACGTGGCGCAGGGCCTCACCAATCGGCAGATCGCCTCGCTCATGCGCATTTCCGAGCGCACGGCCGAAAGCCACGTCCAGCACATCCTCACCAAGCTCGGATTGGTCAACCGCACCCAGATCGCCGCCTGGGCCGCGCGGCAGCGCTGAACCTCCGTACCGCTCCTCCGTGGCTGTACGGATTTCCCGCTCGCGCGATTCGGACACGATTGATCGCGGCGAAGCGTTCGGGCGTCGCCGGAACCGAAATCCGAGGGGACAATCATGAATTCACCATCCATGCCGCGCCGCCTGGTGTCCGCCGCGTTCGCCGCCCTGGCCTGCGCCGCGATCGGCATCACCGTCTCGGCCGCTCCGGCATCCGCGGGATACGGCTACGGCTGTCCGGGCGGAACATTCTGCGGTTGGGACGATCCCGACGGCACAGGCAGCATGATCGTGCAGGTCGATGCGAACTGCGTACTGCACGACATCGGCAACGGCGGCGTCGGCGACCGCCTGACCTCCTACTGGAACCGCACCCGCAAGACCGTGGCGGTCTACAACTGGACCGGCGATCACTGGCAACTGCTCGTATCCATCCCGGACAACGGCCGGGGGAACATGCCACGTGGCACAGACAACACCGCCGACGCGGTACGTGTCTGCGCCTGAACCTCGGACCGGTGATGCTCCAGGACTTCTCGGCTCTCGCGCCGAATTCCCGGGGCATCGCCGGATCGTGCTGGGGTGCAAGGACTATTGCCGTCCGGCATCTGTCGAACTGCCGTGCCGTGGAGGAACTCGAACACAAGCCGGTCGTCTTCGTTGCCGCTGATCTCGGTAAACGCCACATATTGATCGGGTACGCAATGCGCGAGCCGATTCACGCGTCCGGCTGTGGATCTGGTGGCAGTGGCGCACAGCGACAGCCGCCGAACCCATTGTGAGCGGAAGGTTCTTCGTCGGAGACCGACTGCCTTTGCCTGTCCTCGAGGAGATTCCAGGATGCCGATAGCCGCGAGTGGTCGCTGATACCCCCGATCGACACGGTCAGGGAACTGGAAACGGCAACGGTCTGCGGTGCAACCGGATGTCGATACACTCGTCGCCGCGGTGACCGGCTGTAGCGCGGCGACCGGCGACGACGAGGTGAAACCTGTGAACAACCAACCTGTGCCCGTAGTGCAGACCTTGGATTGCCGCACCGTGTCCGAGCTGATCGGCGACCATCTCGCCGGCCTCCGGGTGTGGCAACGGGACACCGAGCCGGATCGAATCGAGGGCACGGTCGCGTGCGCGTGGGAGGAGGACGGCGGGCCGCGCAGCATCCAGGTGACGATGGTGCCGACAGAGACCTCACAGGATGAACTCGGCCGTATCCGCGCGGGACAGGTCTATGCCGGAAACTATCCGCCCTACGAGATCATCGACACCGAACGGCTCCGCGCCGCCGATGCTGTGGGCGCCCTTGTGGTGGACGCGGATTCCGGTGACACGCCCGAGGAGATCGCCAGCATCCGGCTGATCACCATCCACAACCCGCACACGAAGATCGTGGTGGTCGGCTGGAAAGCCGCCCAGATCATCGAGATCGGTACCCGGGTGGCTGAGAAGCTCCAGCAAACGCGGCCGCGCTGAGACTTACGGGAACCGGCGACCGGGCGCTACGGAGAAAGTAGCCTGCGCCGTAACCCCAGAACCAACGCCAAACCGGCACCCACCAGCAGTGCGGCGACAGCGAAAGCCCAGTGTGTTCCCCGCGCTATCTCGGTAGGTGTGCCCGTGGCGACATCCCGCGTCCCCGCGGCGCGCGCGAAGACGGCGCCTATGACCGACGCGCCGGTCATCAGCCCCAGGTTCCGGGAGAGGTTCAGCATCCCGGACACCAGCCCGCGTTCTTGTGCGGCAACGTCTTTCATGACGGCGGTGTTGTTGGCCGCTTGGAATGTCGCGTAGGAGGCGGTGCAGACGATCAATGGCAGGACGTAGCCGAGCACACCCGCCGCTGTGGGCATTACCGACAAGGTCAGCGCGGCGCCGATGATGCCGACGAGTCCGACGATCACCATGGTCCTCGATCCGAAACGGTCGGTGACGCGCCCCGCAGGGACGCCGGTGAGCGCCGACACCGCCGGACCCGCCGACATCACGAGCCCCACCATGGCAGGCCCGAGCCCCAGCGCCCCGGCGAGGTGGAACGGGCCGACGATCAGGGTCGTCATCATGACGGCGGAGACCACGGTGCTCGTCGTCAGTCCAACGGCGAGCACCGGATCGCGCAACATGCCGAGGGTCAACAGCGGGTACGCGACCTTGCTCTCGGTGACACCGAAAAGCACCAAGCCCGCACCGGCGACGCCGAGCAAGCCGATGGAGAGCGGCCCGAAGGCCCCGACCGTCATGGCGAGCGCATAGGCGCCCAGCGTGACGGCCAGCAATGCCGTGCCCAGTGTGTCGAAACGCCGTGGCGTTGACCCGGCCGCCGTGTCGGCCGACATCGGGAGGGTGAGCGTCAGCGCGAGCACGCCGATCGGCACGATAGCCAAAAAGATTGCCCGCCAACCGAAAGTCGCGATCAGCACTCCGCCGAGCGAAGGCCCGAGCGCCGTTCCGACGGCCGACATCGTGCCGAGCAATCCCATCGCGCTACCCGTGCGATGTTCGGGCACGACCGCGCCGACGGAGGCCATCGTCAGCGCCATCATGCAGGCGGCGCCGACCCCTTGCAGCGCCCGCGCGGCGATCAGGAGGAACAGATTCGGGGCGAGACCGCACAGCAGCGTCGCGACCGTGAACACGCCGATACCGATCACCAGGAGGCGACCGCGGCCGACCAGGTCGCCGAGCCGACCGACCCCGACGATCAGCGTCGTGATGGCCAGCAGGTAGGCGATCACGACCCACTGCACCTCGTTGAAGGACGCGCCCAGTGCCGCCGCCATCGACGGCAGGCCCACGCTGGCGATGCTGATGCTGAGCGAAGGCAACAGCATGGACAGCGAGAGTGCGGTGAGCACCCAGGTCGGTGAGCGACGGCCCGCAGGCTCGAACCCGACGCCGGGAGGCGCTGCTGATCTGGACATGAAGGTCTTCCTCCTGGCCTCGACGGTAGGTATCGAACGTAAATTCCGTTCTGACCTGGCGGAAGACGCAAAGAAGTAAACGCAATTGTGCACCGGACGCCAGGTGTGCTGGCCCCTGTGCGATCCTGTCCGCATGGCGCGGCCCGACCTGAACTTGCTCGTCACACTGGATGTCCTGCTCGAGGAGGGCAGCGTGACGCGGGCGGGTGAACGGCTCGCGCTGAGTCCGTCCGCGATGAGTCGCGCGCTCGCGCGGCTGCGGCGCGCCACCGGCGACCCGTTGCTCGTACGCGCGGGACGAGGTCTGGTGCCCACGCCTCGCGCCGTCGAGTTGCGCGCACGCGTGCGCGGGCTCGTCCAAGAGGCCGAAGCGGTGTTGCGGCCGGTCGAGAAACTCGATTTGGCCACGCTGCAAAGGACTTTCGCGCTGCGTGGCAGCGACGGATTCGTGGAGAGATTCGGGCCCGCGCTCGTCGCCGAGGTCGCCGCCGCGGCGCCGGGCGTGCGATTGCGGTTCCTGCAGAAGACCAAGAAGGACACCGCCCCCCTGCGCGAGGGCGTCGTCGACCTGGAAACCGGCGTGATCGAGGACGCGCTGCCGCCGGACGTGCTCAGCACACCACTGTTCACGGATCGCTTCATCGGCGTGGTCCGCGACGAGCATCCCCTCGGTACCGGCGCGATGACCGCCGCACGGTACGCCGCGGCGCGGCACGTGCACGTCTCCCGTCGCGGACTGACCGCCGGTCTGGTGGACGAGGCGCTACAACCGACCGGCCACCGACGCGACGTCGTGACGGTCGTGGACGGCTTCGGTGCGGCGCTGGCCCTGGCGCGAGCCACCGATCTCGTCGCGACGGTCCCGCGGCGGCACACGGCGAACCTGCGAGAGGGACTGCGCTCCTTCGAATTGCCGTTCCGCGCACCCGAAGTGACGATCTCGCTGCTGTGGCACGTCCGGCTCGACGCTGACCCGGCGCACCGGTGGCTGCGTGATCGCGTGGCGGCGGTGTGTCACTTCGACGACGCGGACTGACATGACAGACTGAACCCGCTCCGCACGCACACTCGAAGGGAAACAATCGGAGGACATCGGGTGCGAGCCGCATACATCGAACGAATCGGGGCGCCGGAGTCGATTGTCTACGGCGAGTTGCCGCCGCCGGTGTGCGGACCGGACGACGTTCTGGTCGAAGTCGCGGCCACGTCGGTGAACCACGTCGACACGTTCGTACGCTCCGGGCGATATCCGACCGCGATGGAGTTTCCTTTCGTGATCGGCCGCGATCTGGTTGGAAAAGTCATCGGATCGTGTTCGCCGGAATTCCTTGCCGGCGACCGAGTCTGGTGTAACAGCCTCGGGCACGAGGGGCGGCAGGGGGCGGCCTCCGAACTCGCTGTCGTTCCCGTCGATCGCCTCTACCATCTGCCGCACGGGGTGTCTCCCACGCAGGCAGTGGCCCTCGTCCATCCGGCGGCCACCGCCTATCTCGCCGCGTTCACGCACGGGGATCTCCGGTCCGGCGACACGGCACTGATCGCGGGCGCGGCAGGCAATGTCGGCAGCGCGCTCGTCGCCATGATCGCCCGCGCCGGGGGTACGGTCATCGCGACAGCTCACCCCGGCGACCACGATTACTGTCGGCGCATCGGCGCCGCGCACACGATCGACTATCGCACGCGGAAAATCGTCGAAGAAGTGCGCGAGATCGCCGAAAACGGCGTCGATCTCTATATCGATACCTCGGGCCGGAACAACATGGTGGACGCCGTGGAGTTGCTCGCGGTCGGTGGCCGGGTCGTCATTGTCGCGGGCACCGGTTCTCGCACCGAACTGCCCACGGGAACGCTGTATCTGAAGGACGGTTCCATTCGCGGTTTCGTGATCTCCCGCGCGACCACCGCGCAATTACGCGACGCCGCGACCGTGATCAATCGCCTTCTACTCGACCGGGCGCTGCGGCCGCGAGTGGTCGAAGTTCTTCCGCTCGCCGCCGCTGCCGAGGCGCATCGCCGAATCGAGACGGAGCAACTGCACGGCACGCGTCTCGTGTTGGAAATCTGAGGCGGCGCTAATCGGGCCAGACGGGCGGGCGCTTCTCCAGGAAGGCCGCCATCCCTTCGCGGGCGCCGGGAAGTTGCGCGGCGGCGGCCATCACTTCCAGGGCGAGGGCGTAGGCGTCTGCTTCGGGGCGGTCGAGCTGGGCGTAGAGAGTGCGTTTGCCGAGCGCCTTGTTTGCCCGGCTGCCCCGGGTAGCGCGGGCCAGCAACTCGTCCACGGCGGTGTCCAGCTCGGCGTCCGGCACCGCTCGGTTGATCAAGCCCCACTGTTCGGCGGTGCGGGCATCGATCGGGTCGCCGGTGAGGGCCAGCTCCATCAGGCGTTTACGGCCCACGGCGCGGGCCACCGGCACCGCCGGGGTGTGACAGAACCAGCCACCCTTGCCGCCGGGGAGCGCGAAACCGGCCGATTCGGCGGCGACGGCCAGATCGCACGAGGCCACCAGCTGGCAGCCCGCGGCCGTGGCCAGACCGTGCACCCGGGCGATCACCACCTGCGGCACCGACTCGATGGTCGACATGAGCTCGGTGCACAGCGTCAGCAGCTCCCGCACGCCGAGCAGGTCGCGCGCGGCGACGTCGGCGAAATCATGTCCCGCGGAGAACACCGGACCGTGCGCCCCGAGCACTATCCCGGTGGCGTCGGTCTCGCCCGCGGCCCGGAACGCGGCGAGCAGTTCGCCCAGATGCTCGCCCGACAGCGCATTGCGCCGATCCGGCCGGTTCATGGTGATGCGCACCGTGTCGCCGTCCCGCGCGACGAGCACGTGCCGATACTCCAAGGCGGTCATATCTCCACCGTAGATCTCAACGGGCAACGACACGACACCTCTGGAAATAAGCGACTTCCGGCTCGCCGGCTGCGGCGGTGACGGTGGCGGGCTGGTCGTGACGATGCGCGGTCGATCGCGCTTGGGCAATACGCTCGGGCGGTGACAAGTATCGAACTTGCCGACCGAAACCTTCAGCTTGCGCTGCTCGACGAGGTTTACACCGATCGTGTCGATGATTACTACTGGCTGTCGTCGCTGCGCGAGGAATACACCGCCTATCAGGCGTCGGCCGGGGGCCCGGTCTGGGACGAGATCTGCAGCCGCCTCGGTATCGACCGCTTGCCAGAGCTGGAGAATTTTCTGCTCACACTTCCGTTGACCTCGGAAGACCTGGCACAGGTGGAGAATCTGTGCCTGGACGGCGATCGGGAGATCTACACGCTCTACCCCGGGTGGTGGCACTTCGGTCGGCACTTCTCGATCACGAGTCTGGACGGGATCGGTCGGTGCACGGCGCTGGTCGATCTCGATCTCAACTCGATGGTCGAAGCGTGCAGTCTTGCCCCACTCGCCGGGCTGACCAGGCTGCGGCGCCTCGGAGTGGATGCAGTCCAGCAGTATTCCGACATCGATGTCGTCCTCGGTCTTCCCGCCCTGACCGAGCTTGTGGTCTTCAACAAAGCCATCTCAGAAGACAAAGGGGAGTGGATCGACGTCATGAGTGCGCTGCGGGCGCGGGGCGTAGCGGTGCACGGGTAGTCGCGCATCACCGCGCCCATCAGCAGGCAGCGGGGTCGACGGGGTTCGGGCCGGTTATCGCTATGGGGCGCCTGCGTTTTGAGTGGCCATGGCCAGCAGTATCAGAGCGTCGTGTTCGGCTGTGCCGGGCGGAGCCTGGTAGAGCAGCACTCGCTGCCCGCCGCCTGCGTGGTGGAGTATTTCGTTCGCGAGGGTGACCTGGCCGATCAGCGGATGCCGGAATGCCGTCTCGCCGCCGCGCTTGACCAATACTTCGTGCCGTCGCCACAGCGCGGCGAATTCATTACTGGCCGCGGATAGTTCGTCGACCAGCGCGGCGACGGGGACCGGAGAAGTCGGTTCGGCGGAGTGCAGGTGCGCGACGCAGTTGCGGGCCACCCGGTCCCAGTCGGCGAACAGTGTCCGGGCGGCGGTGTGCAGAAAGGTGTAGCGGATCGTATTGCGTACCGCGGGAGGCCAGTCGCCGAGCCCCGGCATCAGCGCCAGCCCCTCCGGGTTGGCGGCCAGCACATCATTGACCTCGTCGAGCACGTACGCCGGGCTGGGCCGGACCGAATCCAGCAGCAATCGCAGGCCCGGGCGGACGGGCTCGGGGTCGGCGGCGCGCCCGCGCGGCGAACGACCGGCGGTCCGGTCGGTGTGTACGGCCCGACCGCTCGGGTCTCCACCGACATCGCCCGTTCCGTCCTGAACACCAAGCTGCTGGGCGCGTGGCTGGTCGGCAAGCATGCGGTCGGGAAAGTGACCGGATCGCTCACCTTCACTTCGGGCATCAACGCGTATCGACCGAACGGATCGAACACGATCATGGCCGCGGCCAACGGCGCGCTGGCCTCCCTGGTCTCCGGGCTGGCGATCGAAATGGCGCCGGTGCGGGTGAACGCGATATCACCCGGCTGGGTGGACACTCCCATCTGGAACCAGCTCGGCATGGACAAGCAAGCCGCATTCGCCGAACTGGCCCAGCGACTGCCCGCCCGCCGCATCGGCACTCCCGACGACATCGCCCAGGCGTTCCTGGCGGTGATGCGCAACCAGTTCATCACCGCGACCGTGCTCCATGTCGATGGCGGTCACCGTCTCACCTGATCGGCCATCCGAACCGGCCAGGTCGATGTGGGTGTTCATGCCGTGGAGCGCCAGTGGTCGCTGGTGATCGCGTACTCGACTTCGCCCTGCTCTGCCCCAGGGATCGGGTGCTCCCACTGAAGGTGGAAGGTGCGGACGTATTCCATCCCGATGGATGCCATGGTGGCACGGGATGCCGTGTTGATCATCATCGTTTCGGCGAAGATTCGTGTGAGTCCGAGGTCCTCGAAGCCGTGTCGGAGCAGTTCCCGGGCTCCTTCGCGGGCCAAGCCCTGTCTCCAGTGCTGTGGCAGCAATCGGTAGCCGAGTTCGGCCTGTCCCTCGACGGGCCCCTGGTCCGGTCGTCCGGGAGCTGCGAGAACCCACCATCCGACGAAGTGGTCGTCGACGAGCCCGATCCAGTACCCGAGGCCGGGCGTGAGTGCCGCAGCGGTGAGCCGACGGCGGTGGGCCTCTTCGACCTCCGGGTGGGACCGCGCCGTGCCGTTGCCGAGATAGCGCATCACCTCGGGGTCGGAGTCCAACTCGACCTCGTAGTCGAGATGTTCGTCGGCGAGCGGAACCAGCGTGATCCGGGGTGAGCGCAGCGCGGCTTGTGGCATGGGCCGATCCTCGGCCCCCGTGTGCGGAGTTGTCCACGACGTGTGCGTGACGTCTGGCTGTGTATTGGGACCGGGGTTCGAGCGGAAATCGGTTGCGCATGAAGATCGGACTGCGCGACGCTGCGTGACGTGGACATGCACCCCGACCAGATGGTCGGTGACCGTCAGGACCGGCGCCCGCGCCGGTGGTGGTGATGGCGGTGTCGATCCAGTTGACGCCGGAGGCGATGGCGTGCCGGATTGCCGCGACCGACTCGGCATCGTCGGTGGCGCCCAGCCGAAATGCCAGCCCGAACCCGAGACGGCCCAGGAGCCGAAACCGAGTCGGGTGATGTCCATCCCGGTGCCGCCGAGCGGACGGGTAGGCAGTGCGGTGTTCTCGCACATGTTCCTCTTTCATTTGTACTTCTGTTGTCCCACATGCACGTCGGTGTCCGGTGGCGTCGGAAATCGAGATGCCGTACGCCGAAATCGATCCAGGCGCAAGATCGTGTGGATCAGCTCCCGAGGGGTGCTGACGTGATATCGGCCGGTGATGTGCGGATCGTCCGATGTCCCGCTGCGGCATCGGCGGTTCGGCGTGCGCGGAGGCCGCCGATCAGGCAGAGCACTGCGCCGAGCGTGACCCAGGCGACCAGGACCGCGACGGCGTGCGTGGCGCCGCGGCCGTCGAAGAAGGCGGTCGACCGCAGCAACCGGCCACCGGCGCCTGGCGGCAGTAACTGGCCGAGGTCACCGGACCAGCCGGGCAGCATCTCGGGCGCGGTCGCGGTACCGGAGAAGGGGTTGCCGATGAGCATCATGACCACGGCGCCGATCCCGATTCCGGCGTATCCGAGTAGGGATTCCAGTCCGAGCACCGTCAGGGAGGTGGCCGCGATACTGAGGGCGACCGCACCGGCGTTGGCCGGGTAGGACCCGCTGAGCGAGCCGAGCCAGAACTGCAGGATCGCTGCCACGGCCAAGCCCCCGGTCGCCGCGAAGGCGAGAGCCCCGGTGACCCGGCGTGCGGTTCCGCGAACGAGCCTGGTCAGCAGCACTGCGGACAGCAGACCGCCCATGACCAGTGGCAGGGCGCCCGCGGCCAGGCCCGCGCCGCGCGGATCGTCGGCGGGGAGGGCGGCGAGGTCGTGGACAGCGACCGGTGCGCGGGGTTTCTCGGTCTGGCCGAGGCCGGTCGCCATGGTCTGCAAGGTCTGCGCGATCGCGGTGCTTGCGGCGGAGGCGAGGATGACTTGCGGTGTGCCGGAACTGAAGTCGATCGCCCCGTACACCTGCCGGTCGCGGACGAGTTGTTCCGCGGCGGCGGTGTCGGCGACTTCGGTGATCTCGAAGCCGCCCGGCAGACGCTGATCGAGTGCGGTGCGGATCTGCGCGACCGCGGTGGTCGGCCCGGCGACGGCGATCGGCACATCGTGGACCGACGACCGCACCGATGGCCAGGCGAAGGCGATGAGCAGGCCACTGACGATCGCCGTGAGCAGGGCGACGGCCGTGGCCACCGTCTGCCATCGCGACGGAAGCGCATCGGTGGCGAGCGGGGTCCGCGTGCTCATGTCTACTCCTCGAACAGTGGGGTTGTGGCCGGTGTTCATCGCAGCGTGAGTGGGGTCTCGGATTCGATGTGGCTCAGTTTGTGCGGGTTGCGCACGTAGTAGAGGCCGGTGATGCGGGTGTCCTCGACACACATCGCGATGACGCCGTCGAGTTGTCCGTCGACGTGCAGAGCCAGCGCGGCGCTGCCGTTGACCGTGGTCGGCTCGACGGACAACGCGACGCCGTTCTTGGTGAGACCACCGACGATGAACCGGGCCACCTTGTCGGCGCTCATGATCGGCCGCGGTGTGGCCTGCTTGATGCCGCCGCCGTCGCTGATCGCCACGACGTCGGGTGCGAGCACGTCGAGCATGCCCTGCAGGTCGCGGGTCTCGAGCGCACGCCGGAACGCCTCGACAGCCGCCTCGGCCTGGCGCGCGGTGACCGTGCGGCGCGGCCTGCGGGCTTCGACGTGGCGGCGGGCGCGGTGGGCGATCTGCTGCACGGCCGCAGAGGTTTTGCCGACCGCGGCCGCGATCTCGTCGTAGCCGATCCCGAATGCTTCGCGCAGCACGTACACCGCCCGTTCGGTCGGGGTCAGTGTCTCGAGCACGAGCATCAGCGCCATCGAAACGCTTTCGGCGAGTTCGACGTCGGCGGCCACATCCGGAGTGGTGACCAGTGGTTCCGGCAGCCAGGAGCCCACATATTCCTCCCGGCGGCGTTTCATCGAGCGCAGCCGGTTGAGCGCTTGGCGGGTGGTGATCCGAACCAGATAGGCGCGCGGGTCGTCGACGTGCGCCGCGTCGACCTCGACCCAGCGCAACCAGGTTTCCTGCAAGACGTCGTCGGCGTCGGCCGCCGATCCGAGCATCTCGTAGGCGACGGTGAACAGCAGCCTGCGGTGGGCGACGAACGTCTCGGTCGCCTCGACGGTGGCGCGGTCGCTGCCGGTGGATTCAGGTGGGGTGTCCATGGGGCCCTCTCCCGTGCGTTGTGAGGTCCGAGTTCGGGTCGCCGATGACGCACGATGCGCGGCAGCGTCCGAGGGGATCCGGGCGATGACGCACATCGTGCGGCCGAGATCACTGACAGCCAACAATGGTTTCGGTGTTCTACGCGACCGGTGCCACCGCGTCGGCGCTCTGGGCCAGCAGCAGCGCCGGCCGGTGCTTGCCGTCCTTGGGCCAGTGGTGCGAACCGGGCTTACGGGCTTCGTTCACCAGATGTTTCACGCTGGCGGCGCAGGAGAACTCCTTGAGCTTCTTGCCCGCGAACCCGCTGAAGTACAGCCGCATCGCGGTGTCGTCTTTGTGGCCGAGCTGGAAGATCCCGGCGCCCCGGCCGAAGCTGATGCACATCGCGGGGAACGACAGGTCGATCGCCGACGGCTGCTCTTCCGCGATTCGGCTCAGCACCGTGTCGGCGGCGTGCGCGCCCAGGCATCCCGCGGCGTAGGCGCTCATCCGGAATGGCAGGCCCGAGGGCGCCGACGAATCGCCCGCGGCGACGATGCGGTCGTCATCGAGGCTGGTCAGAGTTTCGTCGGTGAGCAGACGTCCGGCGGCATCGGTGCGCAATCCGCTACGGTCGGCCAGATCGGGCACACCGAAGCCCACCGTCCAGATGGTGACCTCACTCGCCAGAACGCGACCGTCAGAGAGTCCCACGGCCGCCTCGGTCACCTCGGCGACCGAGGCGTCGGGGCCTTCCAGCACCGTGACGCCCAGTCTGGCAAGGTATTTGCGGGCGGTGCGCCGCGCCCTCGGGTGCAGGTACGGACCGAGGAGACCGCCGCAGACCAACGTGACCGCGCGCCCCTGCTCCGCCAGTTCGGTAGCGGTCTCGATGCCCGTCGGGCCGCCACCGACGACCGTCACCGGGGCCGACATCGGCGTGTCGAAGAGCGCCGACCGCAGCCGCTGGGCCGCCTCCAAAGTGGCGACCGGGTAGGAGAACTCGGCCGCGCCCGGCACCTGCGGGCCCGCGCTGCCGCTGCCCACCGCGTAGATCAGGTAGTCGTAGCCGATCGTGCCGCCCTCGGCCAGGGTCACACTGCGCCCGGCCGCATCGATCCGCGTCACGTTGTCGACGACCAGCCGCACACCATCGGCCAGCACTTCCGCATAGTCGACGACCGCGTCGTGCGTCCCACCCACCAGCTGATGCAGACGCAGCCGCGGAACGAAGACCGGGCGCGGATTGATCACGGTCACCGTCACGTCCTCGCGCTGCGTCAGACGATTGGCCGCCATCACACCGGCATATCCGCCGCCGATCACGACCACATCGATGTTCTTGCTCATGGTGTCTCCTTCGCTCCGAGAGGCTCGAGAACTAGACACCGCAGCGCCGAAGAACCTGACATCCTGTGATGCAGGTCACTGAATGGCTCGCGCGATCGCCGACCGGAAAGCGGACGCCCGGACCGGTCGTGAGGCCGATGCCGACCGGTACGCCGAGGCTGGCGCAGTGGTTCGAGCACTACCTCGACGACACCGGGTGGTGGGTCGCGGCCGAGGAGGGTGAAGACGTCGACGAGATGTCGCTGTGGCCGCACGCGCGAAAACGCGCCGGCTGAGCACAGCCCACGCGGACGCGCCGAGACTCGAGAGCGGTGGTGGTTACGCGTTCGGGGTGAGGTGTGTGGTCAGGAAGTCGATCTGGTCGGCGACGATCTGCTCGACCGCGGGCGGGTGATAGACGGTGAAGTGGTCGGCCTCGTAGTGCTTCAGGACGGCCCCCGGCGCGGTGGCGGCCACCCGTCCGGCGATGGCGGGGTCGATGAGGTTCTCGTGCTCGCAGGCACACACCAGCAGTGGGCAGCGTACGCGTGGCGCGGCGGATGCGGCGTTGTAGAACAGCATGCCGAGGCCGGAGGCCGCCGTGATTCGATTGTCGAAGCGGTAACCGGGGGGCGTCACCGACTGCCACCCTTCGAGGGCGCCGGGTTGGGTCACGAACGCCGGTTCGCCGGGCTTTCCGACCAGTGGAACGTAGCGGCGTGGCCGTCGGAGTGCGGCGCGTGTCAGGTCGGCGGCGATCGGGACCGTGAACCGCAGTAGATGCCGTACTCCCGCTCGGGACACGACCGCGCGTCCGCTGAAGACCGGGCACTGGACGACCGCGGCACACAGGTCGTGGTGGCGGGCGGCTGCGGCCAGCACGTGGCTGGCGCCGAAGGAGGTGCCCCAGAGTGCGATCCGGTGCGGATCCAGTTCGGGCCTGGAGCGGGCGAAGGCCAGTGCGGCGTCGACATCCTCGGCGTAGCGGCGCTGGCTCACCAGCTGGCGTGGGTGACCACCTGATTCGCCGAGGTGCCGAAAGTCGAAGGCCACCACGGCGAATCCGGCCCGTGCGAACCACTTCTCGTACTGCGCGAGCATCATCTCGTGTGTCGCGCCGCCGCCGTGGACGAGAACGACACCGGGGTGCGGGCCGGGGCGCTCGGGCAGCGTCAGCCACGCCGCGCATTCGTCTGATCCGGACGGGAACGTGGTGCGTATGGTCATGCGAACCTCCATTTAGGTACGTTGTACGTGAACGATCGCCAGTTAATCACGTACGACGTACTTGAACAAGGGAGGGTCATGCCGGCACCCAGAAAGTTCAGCCGGGAACAGCTCCAGACGGCCGCACTGGCATTGGTGGACGAGCAGGGGCTCGCCGGTCTCACCATGCGCAACCTCGCCGCCGAACTGGGGACAGGGGCGATGACGATCTACAACTACGTCGACGGTCGCGACGGTCTCGAAGAATTGGTCACCGAGGCCGTGATGGCCGAGACGCAGTGGACGGACGAGGGCGGCGATTGGGAGACGCGCGTTTTCGCGATCGCCGAGGCCATGTGGCGGGCGGCGCGCGCGCACCCGCACGCCATCCCATTGGTCCTCACTAGGCGCACCTTCGACATCCCCACTCTCGCACCCGCAGAGGTGCTGCTGCAGGCACTCGCCGACTCGGGAAGATCGGGGCTCGATCTGCTGGTCGCCTTCCGTGTGGTGTCCGGCTTCGTGACCGGCTTCGCCCAAGCCGAATTCGCCAACCCCCTCTCGGCACCCGCTGGCAGGGACCGCGCCGCTGCCACCGATCGCGTCGCGCAACTACCCGCCGACCGATTCCCCAGACTGATCGAGATCGCCCACGCGGCCGCCGCTGGAGATCCGGAAATCGAATTCCGCGACGGACTGGAAGTCGTCCTGGCCGGACTTCGGGCCAAGCTCTGAGATCGGATTTCGGCGACGCAGCCCGCCCGGCCGACGCATTGACATGACGGACATCATGCGAGAGTGTAAGTCGCATGACGGTCAACATGCGAAAGTCAGCCAGTGGGGAGGGGCAGCGAGCGCAACAGAAACGAGAGTCATTGACCCGTATCCTCGACGCGGGCGCCGCACGGCTGCGGGCGGATGGTCCCGATGGCGGCGCCATCGGCAAGGTCATGCAAGACGCGGGACTGACGCACGGAGCCTTCTACTCGCACTTCGCGAACAAGGACGAGCTGGCCATCGCGGCCTTCCGGCACGGGCTCGCCGGAACCAGGCCGCGCTGGATCGGTAAGACGCGGGACGCATCGTGGGGCGCCCGTGCCGCCCGGCTCGCGCGTGGCTATCTCAACCGGACGCACCGCGACGATCGCGCCGATTCGTGTGCGTTCTCGGCGGTCGGGTCCGACGCCGCGCGCATGCCCGCCGAGTTCCGGGTTGCCTACGAGGAGGAGTTGCGCAAGACCCTCAACGCGATGGGCGGACGCCCGGTGGACGATGCGTGGGAGCACGAGTTCTACGACGAGGCCATCGCGACGCTGGCCTTGTGCATCGGTGGACTCGTGTTGTCGCGGGCGGTGGAATCCGAGTCCTTCTCGACGCGGATTCTCAGAGTCTGCCGGAATGCGGTGGCGCAGAGGGGTGCTGCGGTCGACGAACACACCGGCCGCGGACATGGGGCAGAGGCATGAGCTGTCAACGCGAGGCACAACAACTCGTACGAGCCAGCCGAAGCCATGACGGCCGCGAAGGTGTTCAGGCCTTCGTGCAGCGGCGTCGACCTGCCTTCGCAAGGCACTGATCAACTAGGAGAATTCTCGATGTCCTACAGCACAGAGCCTTTCGCGCCGAAGAAGTTCGCGGATGTTCGCGGGCAACGTATGGCCTACATCGACGAGGGGCAGGGCGACGCCATCGTCTTCCAACACGGCAACCCCACCTCCTCGTACCTGTGGCGCAATGTCATGCCCCACTGCCAGGGGCTGGGGCGGTTGGTCGCCTGTGACCTCGTCGGCATGGGCGATTCCAGCAAGCTTCCGGACTTCGGCCCCGACCGTTACACGTATGCCGAGCACCGTGACCATCTCTTCGGCCTGTGGGATGCGCTCGACCTCGGCAACAACGTGGTGCTGGTCCTGCACGACTGGGGGTCGGCACTGGGATTCGATTGGGCGAACCAACACCGCGACCGGGTCCGGGCGATCGTCTACATGGAAAGCATCGTCATGCCGGTCACCTGGGAACAGTGGCCGGAGGGTGCGCGCGGTGTGTTCCAGGGCTTCCGGTCGACTGCCGGTGAGGGAATGGTGCTGGAGAAGAATATCTTCGTGGAGAGGGTACTTCCCGGATCGGTGCTGCGGCCACTGAGCGACGCGGAGATGGCCGAATACCGGCGGCCGTTCGCGTCCCCGGGTGAGGACCGCCGACCCACTCTGAGCTGGCCTCGCCAGATACCGATCGACGGAGAGCCGAAGGATGTCGTCGAGGTGGTCGAGAACTACGGACGATGGCTGAGCACAAGCGAAATCCCGAAGCTGTTCGTCAACGCGGAACCGGGTTCCATCCTCACCGGCGACCAACGCGAATTCTGTCGCACCTGGCCCAACCAGCGCGAAATCACCGTCTCCGGATCACATTTCATCCAGGAGGACAGTCCGGATGAGATCGGCTCTGCCATAGCGGGATTCGTCAGGGAACTGCGCCGCTGAGGTAGCCGGACAATCCTTCGAGATGGGGTGCGATAGTCGTAGCGTCGTCCTGGCTACGAGGGTGGCGGCGACCGGTCGCCACCACCCCCGGGCGGGTCTAGCGGGGGAGGAAGATCATGCAGGTTGTGGTGGCGTGCGCGACGAGTTTGCCGTTCTCGTCGAGAGCCTTGCTCTGGGCGGTGGCGACCGTGCGTCCGACGTGGATCACCGTGCCCTCGGCGGTGATTCGTCCGGCGTCGAGCGCGACGGCGCGGATGTAGTTCACCTTCAGCTCCAGGGTGGTGTAGCGGGCTCCGGCCGGAAGGGTGGTGTGTACCGCGCACGCCATGACCGAGTCGAGCAGGGTGGCGGCAATGCCGCCGTGGACTTGGCCGAGCGGGTTGGAGAAGTCGGGCTGGGTTTGTATCGACATGGCCGCGTACCCCTTTTCGACCTCGTCGATCCGGATGCCGATGAGCCGGCCGATGGACGGTATGTCGGCGGGCCGTTCCCGCTGGGCCCAGCGAATCAGCTCCAGCCCGGTCATCGAGGTGAAGTCCGAAGTGCTCATGGTTGTTTCCTGTCGATGTCGGCGAAGCAGGCCGTCGGCTGGCTCACGGTTGCTCGGTGGCGATGGTGGCGGGGCGAACGAAGACGGGTTTGTATCCGACCTCGAGGATCGCTTGGTCGGCGCTGTCGAACGGGATCACGTCGCTGATGATCAGTTCCGGACGCAGGCGGCCGCCCGACAGCAGGTTCAGCACCTCGGGCATGTGCGCGCGGGCGTTGCTGAGCGCGCTGCAGAAGTGGATGCCCTTCATATGCATCGCGGGTACCGGCAGTTCGACATCGGTGAAGTAGAACGAGCTGCTCTCGACATGACCGCCGGGAGCTGTCGCCGAGATCGCGTCCCGGAAGGCGCGGCGTGATCCGCCGGAGTGGTTGAGGGCGATCTGATATTCGTGCTCGCCGGGCTCGAACTCCTCGGGAGCGCTGGTCCGGGCGCCCAGCTCGGCGGCGATGCGGCGTCTGTCAGCGTCGCGGTCGACATAATGCACGAGACCGGCGCCGCAGGCACGAGCGACGTCGGCGCTGTAGAGGCCGATGGCGCCGCCGCTCATCACCAGCACGTCGGCGCCGGGATCGCGGCGTAGATGCGGAACCACCGAGCGCCACGCGTCGGCGAGGTTGTCGCCCGCCGAAACAGCCTGGACCGGTGACACGTTCGGTGGTAGCGGCAGTAGTGAATAGTTCGCGAACGGGATTCGCACGAGTTCGGAGAACAAACCGCCGTAGCCGCCGCCGAACGGGATTCCGTAGGCCGCCACACCGTGAGCGGCGGTTGCCCGGCAGTAGAGCGGCAGACCCGCCAAGCATCGGTCGCAGCTGCCGCAGGACACGTGGTAGGGGATCGCGACCAGGTCGCCGGGGGCGATGCCGGTGACCGCGTCCCCGACCTCGACGACTTCGCCTACGCCTTCGTGACCGAGGGCGAACGGTGCGTCGACACCCGGCAGGGGCACCGAGCCGCGGATCACCCGCTGATCCAGGTCACAGGTCGAGACCGCGACGGGTCGCACCAAGGCGTCGGTCCGGCTTCGGATCACCGGCTCGGGATCGTCGCGCCATTCCAAACCTCCGGCACCGTTGTAGTAGAGCGCTCGCATGCTTGCTGCTTTCGTCTCGGTCCGGCGGCACTGCCGGACTGGTTGGGGTATGTCATTCGGTCATGCTCGATGGGTGATGATCGGCGGATGCCCGACATCGACAGGTGTCGCGGATTGTTCGAACGACTCCGGCGCTGTGGTTGTGGCACTGCTGCTCACCCTCGATCGACCGGCGAGTCTCGCTTCGGCCACCGGTGCAGCGCGTGCGGATGCTCAGGCGCAGAACTGTGCCGTTTCGAGAAGCCATAGTTAATGAGTTGATTATTCTTTGGTGCATTGTCACGTTTGCGACGCTAACCATCGGCAGGGATGGGATTGCGACAACGAGACCAGGGTTTGCGACAGAATGTGTGGCCTACGCTGCTGAGAACTGTCCAAGTCGGTGTTCCGACGGGTTGTGCGTAGCCTAGTGCGCTAGATAGTGTCTTGGCCTCGGCTATCGTGGCCCAAGTAGTAAGAATGTTGACTTTGTTGTTAGTCGAGTAGATGCCCGGAGAGGGCTTGCCATGGCCGTCCGGCACGCCTTGCCGCGCCGCCGAATTCATCCCGTGCCCGAGGGCGTCGTACGCAGCAAGGAGAGAAATCCGTTGGCTCAGAGTTACTTCCAAGTGATCGCGCACTACCACGCGCAACCGGAGCACTTGGCGGCCGTGCTCGAACTGCTGGCCCGGTTGCGCGCCGCCAGTCGCGAAGAACCGGCCAACCTGTCCTACGACTACTTCCAAAACGTCGACGACCCAGCGCATGTGGTGATCCTCGAGCGCTACATCGATGCCGAAGGCTTCGCCGCCCACCGCGAATACGAGCACTTCCGGACGCTTGGAATCGACGGAATCATTCCGCGCTTGGACCGCAGGCAGGTCGACGCCTATCCGGTCGTGGCCGACTGACACCGCATTCCGGCACTGCACCGCAGAAGCCGCGCGGGAACAGCGGTGCAACGCTCGGTTGATCCGGCTGCATCCGGCGTCAGTCCGACGTCGACGACCCGCATTCCTGGTGGAGCGTTAGCTGCACCAGGAATGCGGGTCGCCATAGCAGGACGTCCACCGACTTGGACACCTTCACGAGGCGCGTGGCCGACAAGGCAGCACATTCACGCGCGCACTCCATCGGAGGCCCTATCGGCTGTGTCCCGCGCGGGCGTCGCGTGCCGAGGGGGCCGGATCCCGGCTCAGGCGCGGGCGAGGGATGCCGTCCGATCCACGGTTGATTTCGCTTGCCGTGCAAGCAGATACGCCGCGATCGCGGCCGGGCCGGCCATGACGATGCCGTAGGTCGCGCCCGGCACGGCCATGGTTTCGTTCCCGAGCGCCGACACCGCGACCGCAATGGTGAGCGTCGCATTGTGGATGCCGATCTCCATGGACGAGGCGATGGCCTGGCCGGTGCCGACCCCGAACAATCGCGGCACGAAGTACCCGATCGACAGGCTCAGCACCGACAGCGTCAGCGTGATCGACCCCAGTCGCCCGAAATTGTCACGCAGCGTGTCGAATTCGGACATCACCGCTGCGATGATGGCCATGACCAGCACCACCACGGAACCGGCCTTCACCGGTCTGCGCATCCGCTCGGAAAACCTGGGGAAGGCGCGATCGACCCACATACCGATCGCCACCGGCACGAGCACGATCACGATCACCTGCACGAACTTGGCCGGTTGCAGCCCGACGGAGGCGTCGTCGTCCATGAACTCGGCGACCGACAGCGCGATCACGATCGGCATCGTGAACGCCGCGAGCACCGAATTGATCGCGGTGAGCGTGATGTTCAACGCCACATCCCCACCCGCGAGGTGACTGAACAGATTCGCCGACGTGCCCCCCGGCGAGGCGACCAGCAACATCATGCCCACGGCCAGCGCTCCGGTCAGCCCGAACAGCTTGACCAGCAGCAGACAGAGGGCGGGCAGCACCACCATCTGACAGCCAAGCGCGATCAACGCCGCCTTCGGATACCGCACCACCCGGTGAAAATCTCCGGGTGTCAGCGTCAGACCCAACCCGAACATCACCAGCGCCAGTGCGGCCGGTAAGAGGATCGTGAAAATCGAGAAACCCATCATCACTCCCGTTGCGCCCAGTCACCCACCCGGGCAACAAATCTGTGGGTTTGCCTCTTCGACTCCGTCACACGCTGTCACCGGTTTCGTGAATCGACGAGGACAACGCGTCTGCGACCATCAACTGGCCTAGGGCAATACCTCCGTCGTTGGGGGGGACTTGGCGGTGGCTGTAAACCTCGAAGCCCTCTCGTTCGAGCATCGTGATGCAGTTGACCAGGAGGAATTCGTTGAGGAACACACCGCCGGAAAGCACGACCCGCCGTATGCCGGTTTCGCGGGAGATCTCGCCGCACTGCCGTCGCACCATGGTGACCACGCCGGAATGAAACCGACGGCTGATCTCGGCGAGCGATATGTCGGCAGCGAGGTCCGCCGCGATCGCACGGATCACAGGTCTGAAGTCGACTTCGGTTGTGTTGTGCTCGAATTCGTATCCGTCGACCAGGTCGAGGTCGCGGTTGAGCAAGCCCTCCAACTCGATCGGGCCTTGGGCTTCGTACTCGGCATGCGAGCACACACCCAGCAGGGCAGCCACTCCGTCGAACAGCCGACCCATGCTCGACACTTCGGGCGAGTTGATGCCTCGCGCTCGCATCGTCGAATACGCATGTCGGCGGTCCCGTTCGAGGCGACCGATTTCCGGGAAGGCCTTCACTGCCACGTCGATGTCGCCGAACGTGTCCAAAGCAATGGATACCCCGGTTCGAATCGGTTGGCGTACCGCGTGGTCACCGCCGATCAGCGCCAAGCGTCGCAGATGCGTTGCGCGCTCGAACCGTTCGAAGCCCCCGACCAGGAATTCCCCGCCCCAGATGGTGCCGTCGGCGCCGTAGCCTGCCCCGTCGAAGACCACGCCGATGGTCTCTCCGGCGAGTTGATTCTCCGCCATGCACGAGGCCATATGAGCGTGATGGTGCTGGACGAACATCGGATCGCCCTGTTCGCCGATACCTTCGTGCGCACCACTGCCGCGGAACTCCGGGTGCATGTCGTAAACGCCCGCCGCGGGGTGTAATTCATAGAGCGAAGCCAGGTGTGCCGCGGTCTTTCGATGAGAGGCAAAGGTTTCGTCGTTCTTCAGGTCGCCGATATGTTGGCTGAGGTAGACGCGGGAACCGGCGGACAGGGCCACCGTCGTCTTGAGTTCGGCACCATAGGCGACGAGAGGAGCCAGTGGACGGCCGACTTCCACCGGATACGGTGCGTAACCGCGCGCTCTCCGCAGGAATGTCAGTAATGGGCCGTCCAATTCGGGATGTGAGGACAACCGGACCACGGAATCGTCTACTCTGATCTCGATTTCACGGTCGTGGTAGAGGATCACATCAGCGATCTCGAAGAGCTGGTGAAGGGCATCCTCGTTCCGATGGACGATCGGATAGCCGGAGATGTTTCCACTGGTCATGACCAGTACGTCCAAGCCGGATTCGTCCAGGAGCAGGTGATGATGCGGTGCCGAGGGCAGCATCAGACCCAGATTCGGATTCCTCGGAGCGACACTTTCCGGGAGCGAACCGGGGCGCTTGCGAGCGAGCAGGATCGGCCTCGCAGGCGACCGCAGCAGTTCTTCCTCCGCCGCGGATAGTTCCACGATCCGATGGGCGGTGGCCAGATCCCGAACCATGACGGCGAAGGGTTTCGAATCCCGGCGTTTGCGCCGACGGAGCAAGGCCACCGACTCGGCGCTCCGCGCATCCACGGCGAGGTGGAAGCCGCCGACACTCTTGACAGCCGCGACACGTCCTGCCATCAACTCCCGTGCGCACTGCCGCAATGCCGCCTCGCCTTCGAGGACCGTTCCGCGCCTGTCGGCAAGAAACAGACGAGGTCCGCATTCCGCACAGGCATTGGGCTGAGCGTGAAAGCGCCGGCTTTCCGGATCCCGATACTCCTTGTCGCACCTCTCGCACATCACGAAGGAATGCATTGTGGTTTGCGACCGATCGTAAGGTAGCGCGCGAACGATCGAATACCGTGGGCCGCAGTTCGTGCAGTTGATGAACGGGTACCTGTAACGGCGGTCGGTTGGATCGCGCAACTCGGCGAGACAGTCGGCACACACGTGCGTGTCAGCGGGCACCAGGGCCACTTTTGCCCCGGTGTGTTCACTGTTCACGATTTCGAAACTGGTGGCCGCCGACTGCCCCGCCGACGTGCTGAGGGCTGCCACGTGATCGACTCGGGCCAGCTCCGGAGCCTCGCTTGCCAGCTCCTCGCAGAAAAGGTGCAGCGCCGACTCGCGGCCACTCGCCTCGATGAGCACGCCCTCCGGATCGTTGCGAACCCATCCAGCCAGTTGCCGCTCACGGGCAAGCTTGTAGACGAACGGGCGATAGCCCACTCCCTGAACGACGCCGGTAACCCTGATCTGCCAGGTTGCTTGTTCGGTCATGACGATGGGTCAGCACAGCCGGGGCAGCTCTGCGCCCCGGAGAGGTTGCAGCGTCGACTCGTGGCCCTTGGAATCCCGGAGAACTACCGCGGCGCCATGTCGGGAAGTTACTTCGCCGATCGCTGCGGCGTGCCTGCCGTACTCGTGCCCGTGCAGTGCGGCGAGCACGTCATCGGTCGCGTCGGGATCGACAAAAATCGCCAGGCAACCTTCGTTGGCGCAGTGCAGAGGATTGATCCCCAGCATGTCCGCCGCCATCGCGGTCTCGTGCTGGATGGGCAATGCCGGTGCCTCGATCACGATGGCTTTGTCCAATTTGCCTGCGTACTCGTGCAGTACAGCGGAGAGCCCGCCTCGCGTGACATCACGCATCGAGTGAACCGACCCGGCAGGCACGGCGGAGAACAATCGGTCGATCATGGTGTTGAGCGGTGCGCAGTCGCTGAGGACGCGGCTTTCGAAGCCGAGACCTTCCCGGATCGACAGCAGATGAACCGTGTGGTTACCGAGGGGGCCGGACAGGATGACCGCATCTCCGGGGCGCACAGAATCCATCCGCAGGGGCTCCCGTGCGAAGAAGCCGACCCCACTTGTGTTGAGGTACAACTGATCCGCTTCGCCGGCGCGGACGACCTTCGTATCGCCGCACACAATCTGCACACCTGCTTCTCGCGCAGTCTCCCGAATGGAGGTCAGCACACGGAACAAGTGGTCGAACGACAGTCCCGTCTCGAGGATCATTCCGAGCGTGAGATAGCGGGGGGATGCTCCTGATACGGCGAGATCGTTGACGGTCCCGCAGACCGCGATCTTTCCGATGTCGCCGTTGCCGAAGAACGGCGGGTCGACCACGAAGCTATCCGTAGTCATCGCGATACGGCTGCCTTCTACAGGGAGGACCGCGCTGTCCTCCATCTCACCCGCATAGACATCGCTCAATGTCTCCGCGATGAAGTCCACGAGCTCGTTGGACAGTGCCGCACCCGTGCCGTGGTCGAGTTGGATCTGCTGGGTGGTGAGAGTCATGGTGTCTTGGTCTCCTTCCGAGGGAGGCCGCCGTTCTCATCTATCGTCCGAAGGATCTCTTCGGAACTGGCAACCGTGGCGCAGTAACCGTCGAGCCATTCGAGTGCACGCTGACGGTCGGCTTCGAGAGCGGAGAACACGCAGTCGCTCGGCACCCCGACGATGTATCCACGAAAGAATGCGTCGGCTGCCGTCGTCTGAATACAGATCTGTGTTTGCAGACCGACGAGTACCAAGGTCTCGACCCCCAGAGCTTGGAGCCTTTCGTGCAGGTCGGTCTCGTAAAAGCCGCTGTCTTTGCTCCTCTCCTGAACAACATCCTCCGAGTCGAGGAACTGGCGAACCACGTCGGCGCCCGCTGTGCCTCGCAGGGCAGGGACGCGGCCGTCGTACCTCTCGGCGAGGGGATCGTCCGGTTCGTTGAGGAGTTGCAGGTGAAACACGGGATGGCCGCGTCGCCGCATGGCGGACAAGAATCCTGACAAATGCGGAGTGGCCGCGACAATTGCCGCCTCACGCTCCGGATTCTTTCCGACGATATCGTACTGCAGGCCGCTGGTTATAACTGCAATTTTTGACATGCCGACTCCACTGGTAAATGTATGAGCCCGTCGCCGAGCCCTAGATGAGTGGTTCCAAAAGGAAGTATTTTGCAGATCTCAAGCCGACATGGAATTCGGCGAGCTGTTCTTCGCGGTATGCGGGCCAGTTTGCAGGTCCTGGGCGATCCTCGACCAGTTGGCGGCGCATTGTTGCGCGAATTCGATCATATGGTCGCGGGAATGGGGCCGAATGGTGTCGGCTATCTTCTGGGCATCGTCGCTGTTCACTGCGCGCTGATGCAGCCAGCGAAGGAGTTCGCGACCGCTGGCGCTCATCCGTAGCGCTGGGTCACGTGAGAGCAACGCCAGTAGGGCATCGAGATCAGCGGTCTTCTTGGGATAAGGAGAGGGCATACATCGATCGGCCGCGTCCGATAGCTCGCTCTCTGACGCCGATCGTGTACGTGGGGCCTTGTTTTCGTCTGACTGGATGAGCGGATCCTCCCCGCGTTTGAGCCTGGCGCGTACGTCACGAACGGTTGACGGAGAGAGACCCACCTCTTGGGCAATGCTACGCAGGGACGCATCGGGGCGGGCGATGATGAGCTCGGCGGCAGCTTGCCGGGCCGAGTTGGTGTCTACGGGTCGTAGTCGGCCATCACTACCCAAGCGATGGCTCGACCGCGAATTGTCGTCGATAGAGCTCCGGATCGATGCCACCGTCTTGGCGGACAAGCCCGCAGTAGTCGCGATCGAACGGTCCGACCAGTGCGGATGCGTTCTGATAATTCGCTCGGCGGCGGTACGCCGATCGGCCAAGGACAACGGCAGGCCGTGGGTTACGTTTTCTTGGACCCCGACGATGAATGCGAGTTCCTCGGAGCCATCCACCAGATAGGCATCAATATGTGTGAATCCCTTCAGCCGCGCGGCGACTGTGCGGTGAAATCCGTCGATCACTCGCATTGTGGGCCGATGGACGAGAATGGGCGGCAAAGGCCATTCGGCCTCGATCAACCGTTCTATGTGCGACTGATCCTCACCCTCGGATCTGGGGGAGCCGACTGTTAAAAGCGATGCGATCTCTAGAGATTGTTTGACGCGATTCAATTTCGAGGAATGATTCAAGTGCTCAGTCCCCCTACCTTTCGAGATCAGATCTGCTTTCGCAAATTACCGCAGGCGCATCCGTCGGGCAAGTGACTGGCATCGTGGTTGGCGTAGCAAAGATTTGTCTATGGTCCGCGAGGTGAGTCTCAGACGCCCGGATGCATTTATTGGGTCCACAACCTGCTCTGTTCGGGCCGGTAGCGCCGACGCGCTCGGTGCGCTGCGAGGCTGTGCCGATCCACCCATGGGTGACGTCCACCCGGGGGCTGTGCAACTGGGTGGAAGCCGCAGTTGCACAGCATGATTCCGTCCATCGCCGCAGGTCACCTACCTAGCGTGGGTGCACAGACGTACCGGCCTCGCGGCTGGGGAGTCCGGTCGGGCCTTACTGATAGCACCGCTCAGCCGGTAGGGGAACGAATAGTTCGAATTGTTCGAATTGTTCACGGGAGCATCCGGGTGGCAATTGAATTCGTAGAGGGAGTTACGTTTCTGGGACAATCATCGGTCCTGCTCGAATAGGGCCCTCGGTGTACGCTCCATCGGGGCGGTCGGCGGCATGGTGTGCGCATCGGCGGAATCACTTGTGGCAGAGCCCGTTCCGGCAGCCTCTCGCGGAGGCAGTTCTCGAATCTCGTCCGATACCGAAGTGTCGGACGCTCGCTGAGTCGCCGAGGTCGACACACAAAAAGTTGGATCTGCAAGCGGAGGGGGCGCGCCGAGAGTACCGCCCGCGGCTGCTCCGTGACCCGGCCGCTGTGCCCGGTATGGCCATCGAGAGCCCTGCGCTTTCGATTGTGCTGTCTCGCTGAGGAACTCGGTGCAGGGTCCATGAAAGGAAAGAGGGCACCAGATGAGCTATGCCAACCGCAAGGACGATCATGTCCGTCTGGCCGTCGCGCAACAACGCGAGTCGATGACGGGGCGTCGCCCGTGTCCGTTCGACGAAGTGGCGTTCGTCCACCACGCCCTACGGGGCACCGCGGAGCGCGCTGTTTCTCTTGCCACCGAGGTGGGCGGCGCGACCTGGCCCGTGCCGTTGTACATCAACGCGATGACCGGCGGCAGCTCCCGCACCGGCGAGGTGAATCGCGGGCTGGCGATCGCCGCCCGTGAGACCGGCTTGGCCATCGCGTCGGGCTCGATGAGCGCGTACCTGGCAGACAGTTCGGTCGCCGAGACATATCGCATACTGCGCCGCGAGAATCCGGACGGTTACGTCATCGCCAATGTCAACGCCAACGCCACACCGCAGATGGCGGCGCGGGCGGTGGAGCTGTTGCGAGCCGATGCGCTGCAGGTGCACGTCAATGCGATCCAGGAGATCGTGATGCCGGAGGGGGACCGGGACTTCTCGGCCTGGCCGCGCAATATCGCTCGCCTCACGGAGACGCTCGGTATACCGGTGATCGTCAAGGAAGTCGGGTTCGGGATCAGCGCCGACACGGTCCTGCAGCTGGCCGACCTCGGCGTGCGGATCGTCGACGTATCCGGCACCGGCGGAACGAATTTCGCGTTGATCGAGAACGCAAGGAGGCAACGAGCCGACTTCGACCTTCTTGCCGACTGGGGCTTGTCCACCCCGGCCTGCCTGGTCGACGCAGCCGAGGTGGCCCTTCGGCGCGGGCTCACACTGCTCGCCTCCGGTGGGGTGCGAACCCCGCTCGATGTCGTTCGCAGCCTCGCGCTCGGCGCCCGGGCGGTGGGGGTATCCGGACATTTCCTGTCGATTCTCGAAGCAGAGGGCATTGATGCGCTGATCGCGGCGATCAACACGTGGATCACTCGGATCCGGCAGCTCATGGTGCTGCTCGGCGCCGAAACCGTTGGCGCCCTTGCGGACACCGACGTGCTGCTGACCGGCCGACTCGCCGAGATCTGCCGACTGCGCGGAATCGACCCGGCCGCCTACGCCCGGCGCTCCCGGAGTTCATTGCGGCCGATCACGACGACGAACCGCGTCCTCTGACCTACTGGCGGGTAATATGGCCTAAGTTACCCGTGAGTAACTTAAGCCATATTATGATGCGGCGAAGACGAGCGACGCAGCGTCGCCTCGGGAGGGAAAGGTCACTGCATGAGCCCCCTGGTAATAGCGTTGGGTGTCATCTCTGTACTGGTCGGCGTCTTCGCGTGGTCTGGGTTCGTGTTGGCGGTGCGCGATATCGTGCGCACCATCCGGCTGGGCCAGCCGGCCCCGGACCGGTTCGGGCCGTTCCTGCCGCGATTCGCCACCATGGTCAAGGAATTCGCCGCGCACACCCGCATGGTGAAGTTCCGGACCGTCGGCTGGGCACACTGGCTGGTGATGGTCGGCTTCATGATCGGCTTCGTCACGGTCTTCCAAGCCCAGGGGCAGATCTTCAGCCCCACCTTCACGTGGCCGTGGGTCGGTAATACCTTCGTTTATCACCTCCTAGACGAGCTGTTGGCCCTGGGCACCATCGTCGGTGCTGTGGCGCTGATCATCATTCGGCAGGCGAACCACCCGCGTCGGCCCGAACGGCTCTCGCGGTTCTCCGGCTCCAACTTCCTGGCGGCCTACTTCGTCGAATCCGTCGTGCTCATCGAGGGCGTCAGCATGCTGGGTGCGAAGGCATTGGTGCTGGCCTACACCGGTGAGCACCATGCCAGCAGCGACTTCGTCAGTATGCATATCGCCGAGCTGCTGCCCGCGAGTGCCGCGCTGGTGTCGGTCTTCGCCTTCTGCAAGCTGATGGCGGCGCTGGTGTGGGTGATCGTGGTCAGCCGCAACATCAACTGGGGTGTGGCGTGGCACCGTTTCTCGGCCTTCCCGAACATCTATTTCAAGCGTGAGGACGATGGCGGGGTTGCGCTGGGTGCGGCCAAGCCGATGATGTCGGGT